>CAYYMW010000149.1:0-14826 GCA_964472515.1 uncultured Verrucomicrobiota bacterium
CCGCGGATTCGCCCCTTCGCTGGCGCAGGCACCTGGCCCAAGCCGCCCGCCCAGCGCGCAGGCCCGGGAGGAAACCGGAGGCCGGGGTCTTCCGGCTTTTTGCACCTGCAAATGGAGATGGGGCACGATGAACCGGATGGAAGACGGTGAAGGCACGAAGTGCGGGAGCAAACCGTGGCGATGGAGGCCGGCAAGGGCGTAGCGGACGAGTCGGACGTGAGTAAAAAGAGCATCGCGCATCGTGATTTTGCCGCTATTTGCAGGTATTGACGCCTCTCGGGCGGGAAGCGAGCGGGACGGAAGGCCGGATCGCCGCACAGGCCACCGTGACGCGGGAACCGGTTTGCAGGTGCAGCGCACGGACCTGCGGTCGGCAATATGGGAGAAGACAGGATGAACAGGATGAACAGGATCAACAGGATGGGACGGGATTGGGAATGGCCGCCAAGAGGCCGCTGCCACTCCATCCTGATGCGCGCTGGATCGCGTTCACGACGGCACGATAGCGCGGAGGGCGAACCGCGCCGCATCGTCCATGGGCTCAGTGGACTCGGTGGCGAGAAAAGAGGAAGCGCCGTCAGACGACGGGCGGGCGACGGCGCAGCCACCAGCCGAGGCTCAAGCCCCCTCGGGCAGGAGCCGACGCAAGGAGGCGCTCGCATCGGAGCCCCGCCCCACAGGCACTCGCCCAAGCCAATTCCAGAGTCTCGTTACCTCGACTCCTACCTCATGGGAACCCTGCCCCAGAGCGCTTACCGCCGGCGCAGCCACCAGCCAAGGCCCAAGCCACCAACACCGAACAGGGCGAGGGTAGAAGGCTCTGGGATGGGGGAAAACCAGATGCTGTCCAAGGCGCTGTATTGCGGTTGCTCGGTGGCAGGCAGGGTGCGGAACTTCAGCCACATGGATTGCCCAGCATAGGCCGAGATGTCGCCCACGCCGCTGTCGCCGGTATAAGTGATCGGGATTTCGTGCTCAACGAAGGTCACTGGATCTCCGAGAAAGACCTGTACACGCTCTCCCCAGTTCTTGAAGTGAACCAAACCCGCATCGGCGGGCAAGTCACCAAGTTGCACTAGTGTCTGAATGACCGGAGGTGAGCCGATGTTGCCCATGGGATCCGGCGACGGAAGGAGCGCGAGCCCGTACTGGCCCTCGAACGGAATGTGCAGGGCGCAGTCTTGATTGTACACAATCATCGACTGGAGCCACACGCCATCGGCAGGCGCGTTCAAGCCGACGTTTCCGACTCCTCCGTCCGGACCCCAGTGAGGGAAAAGACGGGAACCGCTGTGGAGGTGAGGTAGTATGACTCCGTCGAAGTCCAAGTTCGCGAAGGGATCGGCTCTTGTCGAGAGATCTGTGGAGGCAACGACTATGCTCATCCACACAGCGATCCGGCACACGCTGCGTATCGGGGTCATGAAACTTGCTGTCATAGTATTAGGGCTGTTGGGGCGCCGCATCGAACGATGATGGCTCCCTGGCTTATGTTGGTGTAGGTGCCTGACCCAGTGCCTGTGATGCAAAGCGCCCGCACCATATATGTACACACGCCCGACGGGGGGGATGGGTCCGTGACGGCGTTTGTACTCAACGGACTAGTGGTCAGCCGGGTGAACTCGCTGAATCCACTGATCGTGCTGCTTGATGAGCGATAGACATGGTATGGCGCCCCCGGTTCAGGTGACGCTGTCCAAGTCAGGTTCACCGCACCGTTCGTCGGGCAGGTCAGGCTCGTCGGAGGGGCAACCACAAACGGCCGGAGAGTCGAGTCACCCATGATGTAGAGGCTGCGGACGGACGTATTTCCTGCAGCGATGCCTACGGTGCGCATCAGGCCTTGGCCAAGGCACTCTCCCAAAGCCAGGCGCTGCAGATTCCAGAGGGAGTGGGTTTGGTCGACCCACAGGGATGCCAGCCCATGGGCCACCCCCAGCTAAATCAGCTTCCGCCGCAGGCACCAGCACAGAACCACGCCACCAACACCGAACAGGGCGAGGGTAGATGGCTCAGGGATGGGCGAGAACCAGATGCTGTCCAAGGCGCTGTATTGGGGCCAGGTGGTGGCTGGAAGGGTCTGGAACTTGAGGGTCACATTCTGGCCGGCGAAGGCAGATATGTCTCCTACGCCACGGTCGCCGCTGTAACTGATCGGAATCTCCTGCTCGCCGAGGAACACCCGCACTCGTTCGCCCCAATTCTTGAAGTAAATAATGCCGGCATCAGCAGGAAGATCTCCCATCTGTCCAAGTGTCTGGATGCGCGGAGGATCGCCAATGTTTCCAGTTGGCTCCGGCGAAGGGAACAACGCCAATCCATACCGTCCCTCGAAAGGAATCTGCAAAGCGCAGTCGTCGTCGTATATTATCATCGAGTTGTGCCACGCTACTGGCTCATTCAGTCCAGCATTGCTAACGCCCCCGACGAACCATCCTGGAAATAGCCTGGCGGCCGAGTACTGGTGTGGAAGAACTACCCCCTCAAAGTCCAGGTTCTTGAAGACGTCTGCCTCGGACTGCAGCGACAGCAGCAGAGGCATCCCGATGAGCGTGAGGGTGGTGCAGAAGTGATGTCGATTCATAGGCGTGGTGTCGTGAGTTAAATGGCGACGCAAGTTGGTGATTTAACGTACGATAAATACCCCTTGGCTGAGGTTCGTAAACGAACCGGACCCTGTGCTGGTCATGGACAGTGCCCGCACCATGTAGGTTGTGTTGGTGCTCGAAGGTGGCGTCGCGTCCGTGTAATTCGTCAGGGCGATCGGAACCTGAGTCAGCTTGGTGAACTGACTCGACGCGCTCAGGGTGGCGTTGGTCGAGCGGAAGACGCAATACTGCGCGGCGGGGTCCGTCGAGGCTGTCCAGGTCAGAGTTACCGTTCCACTCCGTGTCCCCATCAGGCTCGTCGGCGGTGCTAGCACGAAGGGCCGCAACGTGGGGTCGCCCATGATGTAGACGCTGCGCACAGAGACATTGCCAGCCGCGTTGTCCACTGTGCGTACCAGACCCTGACCAAGGCACTCGCCCAAAGCCAGGCTCTGCAGATTCCACAGGGAGTAGGGTTGGTCGACCCACATGGATGCCAGTCCATGGTTTGTCATGGCCAGGCAAGCGCGCAAAAACTGATCGTAGTAGATATTCCACTCGGCGAAATAGGAACCGCGCAGCAAATAGAAGGCCACTTGCGGGACTTGGGCCGTGCCGAAACCGGCAAGGTCGGTCGTATTGTGCTCGTTCGCATTCGTGTGGTTGATGCAGTTGAAACTCCCATGGCCGGCCTGTGCGCCCCACAGCGCGGCGAGTCCGTTGGTAAACACATCACCGACAATGCTGTTACTTGCATTGAGCCCAAACCACGCGTTGGTGTGCCTACTCAGACACTGAGTCAGGTAGCTATCGCCGAGGTTGTCCTGCCACACGATGCGAGAAGGGTACTGTATGTTCCTATTTCGAAATGCAGTGTTCTTTACGAGGTACTGCCTTGTTAGATCAAGTTCGAGGCGCGAAGTTGTGGAATACGCGAACGCATCTAATCTGGAAAGGTCAATCCTCCCGATCCCCAACTCGATTCCCATCTTCCCGACGCTATTCGTCGGGAAGGAGGACTCCTGATCCCACTTGCCGTCACCCACTACGTTCCACCGGGTGGGATTGTCGGTGATATTGTTGGTGGCCGAGTCGGTCCAGTTGCCGTCGAGATCGGCGTAGTAGAGGTCCGCACTCCAAGCCCCGGCGTGGTCGAGATGGCCATCCTCAGGCCGAGGCTCGTCCGAGTTGAGCCCGGAATAGGGAATCGCCACATGCCCGAGCAGAATGACCACGTTGGTGGAAGTGGGGGCTTGGTAGTAGAAATTCGTGATGACGGTTCGCACCCCTTGGACGGCGTTCTTGTAGGCGATGAGGTTGGTATTGAACCAGTACTCGTCATGCCGGACGGCGTTGGTGACCATCGACACATCCCAGCCATCGCCCACCAAGTTGGTGCGATACTCCGCAAGCTCGGCGACCAAGTTGGTCGCGTAGAAGGGGGTCGTTACCAGGAGCACCCGTCCCCGGTACTCGACGGGCGGCAGTCTGAAGCCCGCATGGAAACTGAACTCAAGGGGAGCGACTCCGTTGGGAGTGTAGCTCGGCAGGTCGGAGGCCGGGTAGCTGCGCACGCGATAGATGTATTCCGTGCCGGGCACGACACCGTTATCGGTGAGGGTGGTGCCGTAGGAGCGGCCCACGAAAGTCCAAGTGCCACCCAGGCTGGGGCGGCGCTCCACATCCACGGGGCTATTCGAAGGTGCTTGCCAACCGAGTTCCAAGGCATCGAGGCCGGCTTGTGCGTTGCATGCCGCCCAGACGTTCGCAACGCGCGATCTCAGCGGCAAGTTATAAGTCTCCCACTCGTCGAGGATGCCGTATGCGGCCAAGCCGCCCGCCGCCGCTGTGCCCACGGAAAATGGCAGGCCGCGCAGCCCCTGTGGGGCGTTGGTGAGGCCGCCGCCCGTGACCTCGTGAAAGAAGTACGCATTCGAGACTTGCTGGGGACACAGCGGGCTTACGGAAAGCCAGGTTTGCGTGGGGGACCATGCCGCCGCCACCTGCCACCAATAACTGGTGCGGGTGCTCGCGTCTCGGACATCATCGGAAACCAGCCTGAGCGGCAGCGAAGCGTGGGTAAGCAGCGTCCCGCCGCCCGTTGGAATAGTCTGGAGGAGGAGATTCGTTCCGGCGGCATCAATTGACAGCGCGAAAAAGCCGCTCGTGCCGTTCGTCGAGCCGGCCTCAACGAGCCGCACCCAGTGCCCTGGGCCATCACCGCCAAAAACATAGTCCACGTCATTCGTCGGCAGCGCGCTGTACCAGTAAGGGAAGAAGTGAAGGCGCAGGGCTCCGGAGCGGAAGTTGATGTTGGCCTTCGCGTCCGCCTCCATCGGGCGGTAGCAGAGCAGGGAGTTGGTGGCCGAGAGGCTTACGCCCTGTCCGGCCCACCCGGTTACATTGGTGAGCGCGGTGGAGAAATAGGGCAACTGGCCGCGTTCGCCCGCCCAAGTGTTGGTGTTGAAGCGGAACCAGGAGAGGCAGACCGGCTTGAAGCTGGCGGCATCCAGCGGGTCGGTTCCCTCGGCTAGTTCCTCCCCGTCGTTGCGCCCGTCATAGTCGGTGTCAGCATCAGCGAAATCCGTTTCGCCTGCGTCCTTCGTGCCGTTGCCGTTGCGGTCTTCCAAGTAATCTGGAATCCCATCCCCATCGGTATCTCCCGGTGCATTGGCAGGTCCCAGGACTTGCACCTCCGCGATGTGCAGGAACTCGTTCGTGGTCAACTGCACCCGCACGTACTGGGCGGTCCGCCCAATGCCGACCGTCGTCGGGCGCCCGCAGGTGCCAGACACGTAGGACGCGCTGACGCCGGTCTGAGCGAGCGTGGCACTCACGTTGGTGTACTGGAAAGCGGTGTCTGAGGCGAAGACGTAGAAATTGCTTAGCCGGTTGGAACCCGCGTCGGTACGGTTCCAGACCCGCACCTGCGACACCGTTTGCACCCGCCCCAAATCCACTGTCCAATAAGGCTCCCCGTTGGTCAACGTGTGAGTGACCGAGAAGTGGTTGTAGTCGCCGTCCGTGTTGCCGTCCACCGCCCGGGCCGCCACCCCGCCCCAGACCGTGCTGGACTGGGCCGTCGTTGCGCCCAGCGCCAGATTCGTAAACGCGGTTGCTGGATAATGAAAGCCGATATCCAGCCGTGAGTTCCCTTCGGGAATCTGGCTTAGCTGCGTCACGTGTTCATACAACCCCACTTCTGCCGCGTTGGTCAAGCTCCCGGCGTCCACCAGGGCGAATAGGTTGGTGCCGCCCAGGGGGTAGTAATACGGTCCCAGCGGCCCGGCCAGAAAATCCGCCACCAAATTGGTCTTGTTGTCCGTTCCGCCCAGGGCATTGGTCGTCCCAGCGGTAAAGCCGTTGTGATCGCGGCGGAGGTACGTTTGCCAGGCGCCTCCCGAGGCGGTCTGGGTGGTGCCGTGGAAGAGGTTGTCGCGCGTGGTCCAGTACGGGTTTTCCGCTCCCGCGCCATAGCTGAGCGCGAGCGAGCCACCTTGGAACAGGTTGTTGCGGAGCTCGACGGTGAAGGGCGTGTCTTCGCTGTTGTGATAGTGCTGGAGCGAAAGCGCACAACGCTCGAACACGTTGTTGGTCCAGCCCAGCCGGGTTTCCGCGCTGGTCACCGGCTCCCAACTGAGATTTGCCCCGCGCAGGAAGGAATCCCTCAGCTCGAACTCCTCGAACGTCGTCGCCGTGCTTGTCGTGTCGAGCAGCGTTCCGCTCCCGCCCGGTCGCAGCGACACCTCGGTGGCGCACAGGCTCAACGACGGCAGCGGATTGAGCAGGCGGAAAACGACGCTCCCAGTGGTGTTGGTCGGCTGTTCCTGGACGCAGTTCAGACTCACGAAGCGGTTCGGTTGGGTGGGCGAGCCCTCGCTTATCACCACGGCACCGCTGTCCAGGCCAAGGCCGTAGGTGCCGCGCACTCCCACCGCTGTGCCGTTGGTCAGCGTCAAACTGGCGGCGACCGTCACTCCCGAAACGACGTAATCGAGCGGCAGGTAATGGTAGCCGCGATCTGGAGTGTCCGAGTCGCGCGTGGCTTGGGGAGCCCAGAGTGTGTTGGTGTCGATGGTGTTGGTCCAAATCAAGGGCGGAAAGGTGGTGAGGTTGCGAAAGTCCTGGCGGAGGGCTTCATCGATTCCGGCTACTCCGGCGTCCCGGTGGGGACTGTTGGCGGCAAGGTAGAAGTTGCCGCCGACCACGCTCTGGAAAAGACCAGCGTCAGTGTTGGTCTGGAAGTTGCCCACTCCTTGGTACGTGCCCGGCGTCGTGACTTCGACGATCAGGCTGTTGGTAAGGGTAAGGGTCAGATTTGCGAAGCGGGAGAGAACCGGGGCGTTGTGGACCGTCAGGTGCTCGCCTACCCAGGCGGGCGTGCCGGTGCTGGGGGCTTGAAAGGAATAGCCCCGTGTCCCATCCAGCAGCACATTGCGCAGAAACAGCGGCCCGGTGCTGCTGTTCCAAAGGGGAAGGTAACAGCTCACGAATTGGGCGTGGCGCACGACGTTGGTGTTGGTGTTGGCAAAACCGAGTGCCGAGTAGGCGTTGCGGAAGCGTACATGCTCAACGGTGTACGGCGAAGTATCGACGCAGCGCAAGGCGCATCCTGCGTAGTTTTGAGTCCCGGGATTCCCGGTGCTGCCGGAGATGGTCGCGCCCACACTGTCATCGTCTTTGGCCACGAAGCAGGCCGGGCGGCTGGCCGTAGTTTTCATCGTCAGTGGGCCATGCACCGTGACTTGAAGCGTCGGGCCGCCGTTGGTGAGTTTGTCGAATTTGATTACCGAGGGCTCCAGGACGGTCGTGCCGTACAAATCAACGGCGTTCGTCACCAGAAACGTGACATCCGCCGCAAAAACCACGTTGGTTTGGCTGCCATTGATCGTCGAATAGTCCAGCACCAGCCCGGGTCTTCGCGGGGCCGCTGCCCATTGGCGCTCTCGCGGCACCTCGCCGTTGGCGGTAAGCCGTTGTAGGCGGACGGACGTGCCCACCTTGGCTTCTTTCCACTCTGTGCGGCGCGGAAGACCCTCAAACTGGAGCTTGCCACCTTGAGCCGTGCGATACTTGGCCGGCTTCTGGATGGAAGCTTGTTGGAGGGGGAGTTTCTCGATCATGGGAGCCACATCCAGGTAGTCGCAGCTCTCGAGGAGGAATTGTCGGTCTCCCTCGAGTCTTTCCCAGGCCTTGCCGACCGGCACCGGCTCGCCACCCTCCAGCGCGAACGCCTTGCCCTCGACCATTCGCCACGTGGTGCCAAAGGCCAATTCCTGGTCCAGTAGGTGGGGTGAAACCCAAGTCTTGAGTCTGATCTCGTCGGTCTCCTCCTTCAGCAAACGGGGCTCGGCGGCCGGCTCGGGAGCCTCGATAAACTCGGTCATGACGATGACTCGCAGGGCTTCGAGCGGCGTGGCCTGGTCCCAGCCCATGGCCTCAAAAGACGGAAACTGCTCACGCAGTACAATCGACTGTTCAAAGCCGGAGAGCGAGAGATCGAACACAATATCTGCTTCAATGCCTTCCAGCGCAGAGGGATAGACCAGTCGCGTCGGGCTCTCCAAATGGCCTTGGCAAGCCCGCAACTCACCCACCAGTACGCTGCGACCGGTCGAGCGGTCGAGCAAGGCTACTCCTGTAGGCCGGGAGACCATCCGCGTCAGACCATCGGGTGCAAGAAAATCAACCGGCTCCTTCGAGAGGTCGGCTGGGAGAATGACTTGATGCTGGGTCTTGCGGGCAACGAAATGACCAGTCGTAAGCTCCTCAAAGACAGCCTCGGCTGGCACGTAGGCTTCCGCCTTGGCGTCCCAGCGACTCAGACCAGTGGCGAGCACGGTGTAGCGATTCGTTGCGAGTTCGGTCCCACCATCCGGTGCCACACCCGGTCTCACATCCTCCACCACCATGTGATGCGGTCCCGTCTCGATGATTTTGATTTCCTCAGCCCAGGCGAGGCCTCCCAGAGCCATCGCCATGATTCCACCCACCCACCTGGTCTTCATAGTTTTCCGTAGCCCGGCGTCTTCGCTCATCGCGAACACGCCATTTCCCCAACGGCTTCCCAGCGCCTTTAGTTTCTTGCTAGCTTTTCCAGACGTTTTCTTTCTCTCGCAAGTCCAGGCTTTCGTCAACCAGAAAGTACAATTTATTTAATGTGGCGTTATTGGTGCTGTCTGAGGCGCATCCACCTTATGCAATTCATTAGAACTGCGCTTCCCATGCCACGGATTCGGTTCCGAATCGGTGCTGCGACGATCGTGCGGGCCGCTTTCAGGGCTTCCCTCCTTCGCCCGGAAGGCGCCTTCCTTCTACTCCTCCGGCGCTCCACCTCGGGGCGCATCGCGCGCCGAGCACTGCAGCGCCCACGCCGCGAACGACATCCGAGAATTTGTTCTCAGTTAAACGAAACCCCTTGACAATATCACTTAGTGATATCACTGTGTTTATGTTGGAGGGAGGGGACGATCCGGCATGCTGTCGCGCACCACCCTCCACGGGTCCCCGGCGGCTTGGGCCGCCGCAGACGCCTGAACCGGAAGACGCGCATGCCAAAGGAGTTGTCTATGCCGCAGAACAGTCCGAACACCGACCGTGATTTCACCCCCGCCGAACTCGTCCGCCTCCACGAGGCGAACTGCCAGATCGAGTTTGCCACCGTGGATGAGCAGCGCTTCCGCCTGGCCTTGATGAAGTTCCTCGGCCGCCGCCTGGGTCTGGCCGAACTCAAGACCGCCACGCTGGGTCCGGCTCCGGCCGCCGAGCCGCGTCGTGCCGGGCGTCCCGCCCCAGTCCAACCGTCCTGATGGCCACCTCGAACCCCACTCATGCCATGCACCAACCCCATCCGCTCCGTGGCCCGCTCCGCGCCGCCACCCCGCCCGCCCGGGCGGCCAACCCTTCGCCGCAGCCTCCGGGGCCGGCCGCGGATTTCCCCGGGCTCCGGTTTCCGCCGGACCGCCGCACCCTGCGCGTCGAGGAAGTCTGCGACAAGCTCCGCGTCTCGAAGCAGCATGTCGTCAACCTCATCGAGGAAGGCCGCCTCCGCGCCGTCAACGTCAACGGCCCCGGGCCCGGTTACCGCCGGCTCTACCGTATTCCCGTGGAGGCGTACGACGCGTTCCTTCGGGAGAACCTCCTCTGAGCCGCGTCGTGAGCTGCAAGGAAGTGCAAATAGCTGCAAAGCGTCCCCGGCAGAACGCCTGTCTGCCGGGCACGCCCGTGCCTTGGCCCTCGCCAACCCGGGTGCAAGAAGCCGCCATTCGCCGCAAGCCGGTCTGGCTGTGGCCGGGGGAGGCGCCTCCGGCCACGGGGCTAGGCCGCCGCCGGCTTGCGTTTGCCCGCCAGGGTGTAAAGGACCGGCAGGATCAGGAGGGTGAGGATCGTGTTGCTGACGATGCCGCCGATGACCACGGTGGCCAGCGGGCGCTGGACCTCGCCGCCCACGCCGACGTTCACCGCCATGGGGATGAACCCAACGGCGGCGACCAGGGCGGTCATCAGCACGGGCCGCAGCCGGGCCTGGCAGCCCTCGCGCACAGCGGTCTCCAAGGGGAGCCCGGACGCGAGTTTCTGCTGGATGAACGTCACCAGCACCAGGCCGTTGAGGATCGCCACGCCGCTCAGCGCCACGAAACCGACCGCCGCGCTCACCGTGAAGGGCATGCCGCGCAGCCACAGGGCCAGCACGCCCCCCACGGCGCCCAAGGGAATGCCGGAGGCCACGATGAGAACCTCGCGCAGGGATTTCAGGCTGAAATAGAGCATCACGAAGATCAGGCCCAGCGCCACCGGCACGACAAAGCGGAGCTTGGCGTTGGCGCGTTCCATGTTCTCGAACTGGCCGCCCCATTCCAGCGTGTAACCCTCCGGCAGGCGCACCTGCGCCTCGACCTTCCGGCGCGCCTCCGCCACGAAACCGCCCACGTCCCGCCCGCGCACATTGCACTGCACCGTGATGCGCCGCCGCCCCCACTCGCGGTTGATGGTGGACGGCCCTTCAACCTCCAGGACTTGGGCGACCTGGCTCAGGGGCAGCACGGAGCCGCTCTCCGTCGGGATGAGGGTGGCGGCCAGGGCCTCGGGGTCCGTGCGGAGGCGGTCGGGCATGCGCACGACGAGCGGGAACCGTCGCTGTCCCTCGCGCACTTCGCCCACCTTCCACGTGCCGACCGCCTCGATCACGTGCAGCACGTTGCGCGTGGCCACCCCGTGGCGGGCGAGGGCTTCGGGGTTGACCCTCACCTGCAGGATGGGCTGGCCGGTAAGCTGCTCGCCGGAGACTTCGCCCACGCCCTTGAGCCCGGCGAGGACCTTTTGCACTTCGTCCGAGAGCTGGCGGAGCGTTTCCAGGTTGTCGCCGTAGATCTTGATGCCGATGTCGGAGCGGATGCCGGCGATGAGTTCGTTCATGCGCATCTCGATGGGCTGGCTGAAGGCGACGGTCATGCCGGGCAGCCGGGCGAAGAGTTCCTGCATTTTCGCGACCAGTTCCGCCTGGGTGCGGGCCTTCTTCCACTGGGCGCGCGGCTTGAGGGCCAGGAAGAAGTCCGACAACTCGATGCCCATGGGGTCGGTGGCGATTTCCGCGCTGCCCAAGCGCGTCCAGATGTTGGCGATCTCGTCGGGGAACTCGGCGAGCAGGCGCTGCTCGATGCGGTCGTTGTAGGCGACCGCCTCCTCCACGGAGATGCCCGCCAGCCGGACGGTGGTGCCCACGATGGCGCCCTCGCCCAGCTTGGGGAGGAACTCGCCGCCCATCCGTGTGGCCAGCCAGCCCACCCCGGCCAGCAGGGCCACGGCGGCGAGCAGCGCGGGCGCGCGGAAGCGCAGCGCCAGGCCCAGCACCGGCGCGTAGAGCCGGTGGGACAGCCGCACCAGCCACGGTTCCCGCTCGGCCACCCGGGCGGGGAGGAGCAGGCCCGCCATGACGGGGGTAAGCGTCAGCGCCAGGATCAAGGAGCCGGCCAGCGCAAAGATCATGGTCAGGGCCATCGGCTTGAACAGCTTTCCCTCGACGCCCTCGAGCGCGAGGATCGGGAGGAAGACGATGAGGATGATCCCCACCCCGAAGGCCACCGGGCGGGCCACCTCGAGCGGGGCGAGGGCGAGCACCTCCTCCCGCTCCGCCGGGGTCAGGGCGCGGCCCAGTTCGCGCTGCCGTTCCGCGAGGCGGCGCATGGCGTTCTCGACCATGACGACCGAGCCATCGACGATGAGCCCGAAATCCACCGCCCCGAGGCTCAACAGGCTGGCGGCAATGCCGGTCTGGAGCATCAACTCCCCCGCAAAGAGCATGGAGAGCGGAATGGCGGCGGCCACGACCAGGCCCGCGCGCAGGTTGCCCAGGAAGGCAAACAACACCGCGACGACCAGCAGCGCGCCCGCCAGCAGGTTGTGCTTCACGGTGTCGATGACATTGTCGACCAGCTCCGTGCGGTCGTACAACACCTCAACCTTCACATCGTTCGGCAGCGATTTCTGGACCTCGGCAAGCTTGGCCTTGAGGCCACGCGTGACTTCGGCGCTGTTTTCGCCCATGAGCATGAAGCCCAGGCCCAGCACGATCTCGCCCTTGCCCGCGCCGGTCACCGCGCCGCGGCGGATCTCGTGGTCCACCTTCACTTCCGCAACGTCGCGGACATGCACCGGCACGCCGTTTTGCGCGGCGATCACGATGCCGCCGATGGCCTCGGCGTTGGTAGTCAGCCCCACGCCATGCACCAGGAGGGATTCCCCGCCGCGCACCACCTGGCCGCCGCCCACGTTCTGGTTGTTCGCCTCGAGGGCCTCGACCAACCGCTCGAGCGTGAGCCCGAACTTCAGCAGGCGCTGCGGTTCCGTGACGACGTGGTACTGCTTCTCGAAGCCGCCCCAGGAGTTGATCTCCGCCACGCCAGGGACCTTGCGCAACTGCGGCTTGATCTGCCAATCCTGGAGCTCGCGCAACTCGGTCAGCGTGCGCTGCGGGTTGTCCGAGCGAACCACGTAGTGGAAGACCTCCCCCAGACCGGTGGAGATGGGGCCCAACTGCGGGCGCGGGACGTCGGCCGGCAGCTCGACGGTTTGCAGCCGCTCCGTGATGAGCTGCCGAGCGAGGAAGATGCTGGTGTGGTCGTCGAACGTGGCGACGACCTGCGACAGGCCGAACTTCGAAATCGAGCGGATGTTGACCAGGCCAGGCAGGCCGCCGATGGCCAGTTCAACCGGGATGGTGACCTGCGCCTCGGCTTCCTCGGCGTTGAGGGCCGGCACCGGCGTGTTGATCTGCACCTGCACCGGGGTGGTGTCGGGAAAAGCGTCGATCGGCAGATGGACGAGCGAGCGCCCGCCGATCACAACCGCCGCAAGGGCCAGGATGGCGACGAGCAGCCGGTTCTTCAGCGAAGTGGTAATGAGCCAGTTGAGCATGGGTCAAAAGGGGTCGAGGCCGGAGGGACTGGGGGGCGAGGCGCCCCCTGCTAATCATCCGCGCAGCCCGCGCCGAGCCGCGAGATCAGCAGGGCGGACTTGAGCGGGAAGCCGTGGTTGACCGCGACGATCTCCTGCGGCCGCAGGCCCTCGGCGATTTCCACCAGGCCGTTGCTCGCCGCACCCAGGCGGACCACGCGGGCGTCAAAGAGGTCGTCCTCCAGTTTCACGAACACGATGGTCTTGCCCTCGACCCGTTGGATCGCGCTGGGCGGCACCAGCAGGGCATTCCCGGTGGCCCGAGTGAGCACCCGGGCCCGGGCGAACATCCGGGCCTTGAGCGCCCCGTCGGGGTTCTCCACCTCGGCCCGCGCCCGGGCCATGCGGCTGCGCTCGTCCACCTCGGCGGCGATCCAGGTCAACTTGCCTTTGAAGACGCGGTCGGGCAGCGCCTCGACGCGCAGTTCCACCTGCTGGCCGGCCTTCACCGAGGCCAGGGCCGTCTCGGGCAGGTTCAGCATGGCCCACATGACCGAGCGATCCGCCACGGTGAACAGCGGCTTGCCCACCTCAACGAGCGCGCCCCGCACGGCGGTGCGTTCGATGATCTCCCCGGCGAAGGGCGCGCGCACCTCCATCAGGACTTCCTCGTTGGGTTTGGCGACCAAGGCCTCCACCTGCTCCTCGCTGAAGCCCTGGGTGCGGAGTTGCTGGCACGCGGCGCGATGCTCCGCCTCGGCCAGTTGGAGGTCTTTCTCGGAGGTGACGCGTTCCGCGCGGAGCTTGCGCTCGCGGTCGAGCGTCTGATGGCTGAGCACGGCCTTGGCCACCGCTTCCGCGATGGTGGCGGACCAAATCTTGGCGACGGGCTGGCGCTCCTCGACGCGTTCGCCCAGGTCCGCCAGCACGGCCTGGACAATCCCGCCCACGGGGGCGGCGATCTGCGCCAGCTTGTTCTGGTTGAACGCCAGCTCGGCATAGCAGTCGACTCCCTCGGCGGCGGTGCCCACCTGCGGCGCGGCCAGTTGCACGCCGGCGATGGCCGCCGAGTCAGCCGCCGGCAGGCGGACTTTCGCGGATTCCCCGGTCTTGAGTTGGCCGGTCAAGCCTTCGCGGCAGATGCCGCACTCGGCCTCCGGCACATTGTGCTCCGCGCACATCAGGACCTTGGACTTGGCATCCTCACCGGCCGTCTTGCCGGCGGGCTTCACCTCGGGATGGCAGACAAAGCACTCGTCCTCGTAGAGCCCGTGCTCGTCGCAATACAGACGGTTCTGGTCGCGGGCGTCGGGATTGCACTTCCAGCAACGGTCCTCGTAGCGCGCGTGTCCCGCACACCAGGGGCGCGCAGGATCGCGCAGGGCCGGATCGCAGATGAAGCAAAGGCGCTTGGGCGCGTGGTGCGCCGCGCATTTCGCCTCGGCGGGTGTGGCGGCGGCGGCATGCTGGTGGCCCGCGTGACTGGAGCGGTCAGCGGGGGCGGCTTCGCGCGAGCAGCCAGCCAGGGTCAGCGCCGCGGCTGCGGCAAGCGCGAGCAGATGGGAGAGAGCTTTCGGGGTCATGGGAAGAGTCAGTTGGCTGTGGAGAGGGCGGGATCTGAGCCGGCCAGCGCGTCCAGCTCGGCCAGCGCCAGGTTGAGGTCCAGCAGGTGTTCCAGGTATTTGAGACGGGCTTCCGCCACGGTGCGCTGCGTGTCGAGCAGGTCGATGAAGCCGAACTTGCCTTCGGTAAAGCCGCGTTGGACCAGGCGTAACGCTTCGTCCGCCTGGGGCAGGGTGCGCTCGCGGCCGGCGGCCACCTGGGCGGCAGCGGTGGCGGCGCGCTC
>CAYYMW010000150.1:0-14765 GCA_964472515.1 uncultured Verrucomicrobiota bacterium
CCTCCTCCACCTACACCGATCACCCTCCGATGTCCCTGTCACAAGTCCGTTCCCGGCGGCAACTGGGAGCTGCCGGTGCCAGCAGGCAAAGCGGTGTTGCCGGAAAATGGCCGGGCGAGGCTTGCTTCCCGGCGGCAGACGGGGCAGGTTTCCGCCAGCACAGCGGCCCTTGTTCGAAGCAAGGGCCCTGCATCCGGACTCCTCGCCATGAAAACGAGCGTCTTTCTGATCGCGCTGCCACTGCTCCTCTTGAGTCACCCCACCACTGGTCTGAGCGCCGAGAGTGCCGCCAGTTCCCTGACCCTCCACGCGCGCAGCCGTGGGTCCGGCGCGGACGGCGAGTCGCCAGGCCAGGTGAAGGAGCGGCAACTTCAGTGGGACCCCGCCCGCACCGCGATCATCGTGTGCGACATGTGGGACCACCACTGGTGCCAAGGCGCCAGCGCGCGGGTGGCGGAGATGGCTCCGGCCATGAACCGCGCCCTGGGGGCGGCCCGGGCGCGGGGCGTCACCATCATCCATGCCCCGAGCGACACCATGAAGGCGTACGAGGATGCCCCGCAACGCCAGCGGGCCAGGCAGACACCAAAACCTGCCAACGCACCGAACCTGGGCGGGTGGTGCAGCCTCGTTCCGGCCAAGGAAGGCCGCCTGCCCATCGATGACAGCGACGGTGGGTGCGACGACGACCCACCCTGCAAACAGGGCTCCCCCTGGCGCGGGCAAATCGCATCCTTGGAAATCGCCCCTGAGGACTACCTAACCGACCGTGGCAACGAGGTCTGGGCGATTCTCGAACAGAAGGGGATCCGGCACGTCATGGTCATGGGGGTACACATCAACATGTGTGTGCTGGGGCGGTCCTTTGCGATCCGCCAACTCGTGACCCACGGTAAGGAAGTGGTGCTGGTGCGCGATCTGACCGACAGCATGTACAACTCCCGGCGGCCGCCCTATGTGACACACTGCGCCGGCACGGACTTGATGGTGGCCCACATCGAGCGCCACTGGTGCCCCAGCATCACGAGCGCGGATCTGACGGGCGGCGAACCGTTCCGTTTCAAGGCGGACCGCTGAGCCCGCACTCCGAAAGGGAAGGGGGAGCGCGCCCGCCTCGGGCGCGGTTTGCCGCGCCCTCGCGGAAAACGACGCCGGGCATGATCGGTGCGGATCGCACAACTTGCCTTCGAGGTCAACTGGCCGGACGCGAGGCGCGTCCCGCGACGCCCGAGGCGGGCGTGCTCCCCAAGAGCGATCCCCTGGCTCAGAGCCCCTTCTCCTTTGCCGCCCAGCCTTGCCGCATGAGGGTGAGCAGGTGCTTCAGGGCCTCGTCGTAGGAGCGGCCCTTCTGCTCGGCCAACTGCCGGGCCCGCTTGTCGAGCTGCGCGGCCATCCCCGGCGCCCGCTCGGCCGGACAACCCAGGGCGATCAGGGCTTGCGCGAGTTGATCGAGCGGAAGCGAAGGCATGGGGGAATCGGATGGAGGAGGCATCGCACTTGGCGTTAAGTCAATTGGTTCGCCATCCCCAGCCTTGCCGCATGAGGGTGAGCAGGTGCTTCAGGGCCTCGTCGTAGGAGCGGCCCTTCTGCTCGGCCAACTGCCGGGCCCGCTTGTCGAGCTGCGCGGCCATCCCCGGCGCCCGCTCGGCCGGACAACCCAGGGCGATCAGGGCTTGCGCGAGTTGATCGAGCGGAAGCGAAGGCATGGGGGAATCGGATGGAGGAGGCATCGCACTTGGCGTTAAGTCAATTGGTTCGCCATCGTCAGCGGACCTCGATGAGTCTTGTCCCCTTCTGGAGGTCCCTGATGACGCCGGGCCAGACTCCGGCAAGCCAGTCCAGCAACGCCCGCTTGGTACTATTGCCAAGGCGTAGCCAGACGATCTGCGGCCCTGGTCTGCGTTGACGCACCCACTCGGCGAAATCTTCGTCTTTTGTCAAAATCACGGCTCCCCGCTCCAGTGCGTATAGCCAGAGCTGATTGTCCTTCCCTTGTGCCAACCCCAAGTCCAGCACATGCTCGGCGAAATGGCCACGCTCGTTCAACCATGCCGTCAGCGCAAGGGGGAGCTGCGTGTCGATGAGAAACCGCACTGGCACACTGGGTCACCCGGCTACTGCGTCCGCCGCGTAGGCGAGACAGGCTGTAATATCCTCCGCCTCGAGAAAGGGGTAGTCTTGCAAGATCTCCGCTGGCGAAGCCCCCTCGGCGAGCATCTCGAGCACATCTTTGACCCGCAGCCGATAGTGCCGGATGCAGGGGCTCCCGCCGCACTGTTCCGGGTCGGACGTTATCCGTTCCGCGAATCTCATAACATCACGCTAGCACGAATTGCAGCCCCTGACAACACAGGTGTGCGCATCCAGGGAGCCTCTGTGGCGTCTCATTTCCCTTGTGCCTCGGCCCAGGCCTGCAGCAGCTCGATCGCCCGGCCCAGGACACCCGCCGAGCCGCGGAACTGGCCCGAGCCGCGCGGCTGGTTGTCGGGCGTCCACCATTCGTAGAAGCTGTTGTGCTTGCGCACGCGCTGTACCATCGGCAGCAGCTCGGTGTAGGCCTCCTCGACGAAGCCGTTGCGCACCAGCTGCTGGATCATCCGCCCGCCGAACCAGCACCAATCGCCTCCGTTCTGATAGGAGTAGGGTCCCAGGCCCTTGTTTTTGAAATACCCCTGTGGATAGGGCGGATAGACGGTAAGCCCGATGGAACTGGCCTTGGCCGCTTTCACGTTGGCGCGCATGAGCGCGAGCGAGGCGGCGATCTCGCCGTGGCTCAGCAACCCGGCCTCGATGGCCACCGCCGTCCCGCCATGGTAGCCGATGGCGTCCTCGTCGAAGTCCTTCGGGAACGGCGAACCCTCGAGGTAGAGGTGCGGCCGGTACTTCTGCCGCTGGCGGTCCCAGAGCTTCTCCTGCACCCGGGCGCGGAACTCGTCGCGGGTCTTCTGCCAGCGCTTCACGTCGGCGGGATCTCCAGGTGCGAGGGCGAGGTAGTCATCGATGGCCACCAGGAACATGGCGTTGTCGTAGATGTCGATGGCCCGGTGGGATTGGGCGTCGAGTTCCACGCCCCACTCGTGCTCGGGCTGGACATCGCCCCAGTCCACCGTGGTGGCGCCCCAGATGAGGCCGTGCTTGGCGTCGAACCGTTCCTTGAGCAGGTAGTCGAGCGCGAACCGGAGCCGCTCCCGCACGGTTTGTCCAGCGACCCGCTCGTCGAGAATGGCGCGGTCACCCGTCACGCGAACATACTTGCGGATCGCCTGCACCAGGGAGGCCTCCTGGTCGGTCTCCACCGTGTTCTTATGGGCCACGAATTCCGGGGCGAGGTCCGAACGGCGGTACTTGTAGCCGATGCTCGCCTTGTTGGTGGGGATGTAGCCATCTACGATGTCTCCCTGCGGGCCCTGGAACTTGAAGAAAGTGACGAGGCTCTGGCGGATGGTCTGCGGCTCGTTGACCTCGAGCGAGAGTTCGATGAACGTGTTGAGGTCGCGAATCCAAACCTCGCCGTAGCCGCTGCCGGCGTTGAGGCCGGTCTTGAGCAGGGCCTTGGCGCGGGTGAGCACGTCGCGCAAGTCCTCATCCGCCAGGATGCGTTTGGCTAGTTCGCGGGACGCGGCAGGCTGGGCGGGCGCTTCGGCGGCGAGCGGTTGCGCCACCGCCAGGAACAGGGCAGTGCCGAGGGCGAGCAAGGGAAGGTGCTTGGGCATGATCGTGTTAGTTGCGGAAAGTGTAGCGCGGGGAGGGGACGGGTCGCAAGTGCGAGGCGGAGGCTGGGCGTGGCTCACGGCACGCGGAACACCCAGTCGTCGTGCGGACCATTGCCTCCCTTCGAAGGGTATTCGCCGCCATCGTCTTGCTGGTTCCAGCCCACCGAGTAGAGGACAAAGCCGCCGTCTGCGGTGCGCCGGTATTTGAGCGGATCGCCCGTAATGATGTCGTGCGGCAACCTCTCAACGAACTTCGGCACCAACTTCTCCAGCGTTTCCGGATACTCACCGGTAGAGAGACGATACCGCTCCAACGCGCAGGCCACCAGGGCCTCGTCCACGAGGGTCTGTGCCCGCGCGAAGCACTGAGGCTCTCCCGGCAGATAAGCCGTCAGCGTGCCGGCGAGGAGGGTGTGATCGAGCATGCCCGGGAAGGGTTCGTGAATCGCCTTGTCGATAAGGGAATTCAATCGGTCTTCGTGCATGTCGATCGTCTTGATGTCGAGTACCCGCCGCCCCAAGTCTACCCTTGGTGCCAACGCCTTATCGAAGATGCGGTTGTACCGCACCTGCTCAAGGTAAAGCCAACCACGCGGCGCGGCGGACAGACACAGATGAAAGACATAGGGAGGACTCGAATGATCGGCGAGTTCGTGAAGGATCTCGCGATGGTGGCGGATATAGGCGATATTGGCATTCCCCCAAGCGCGCTCTCCCCGCATCGCCAGGTCCCAGCCCGCAAGCAGATCGATTTCCCCAAGTTGCCGACCGACGCCTTGCAGTTGCGCATCGGACCACAGATGGCTCCTGAGACCCTCCCAAAACACCTGCAAACCTGACCGAAGCACAACCTGCCGGGTATGCTGCGATATCAGCATCGGTTCATCGCGAAGCATGTGAATGAGCCTGAACGCCAGCCTCAAGTCCATCTCAGCGGCGGCGGCTTCGCCCATCACCAGCCGACACACTGCGCGCAGTCCTAGAGTCCGGCTGCAAAGCCGCAGATTCTTCAAGTGAGGAAGCGCCAGATCAAATTGCGGTTCCGTTTGGTAACGGATGTTGAACCGGCAATACGGCCGCAGGCTGGCGGTGCGGAGTTCCTCCAGGATTGCCTCAGCGGGTTGCAGGGCGTGAAGCACGGCGGCGGCGGCTTGGCGGGGGTCCTCGATTCGGGGCGGTTTAGGTTTTTTCACCCTGGGGAACCTCGCTTCCAGCGCCTTCGCCACGTCGTCGAGTGACGGAGGGCCACTAGTTGATCCAACGAATGGTCTGTTGGGACGGAGGGCATCATCGGCGGCAACCTGCAGCGCCCCGGGCCAGGCGGAAAGGTCGGTTGTGATGCCGCGTGTCCAGTCGCCAGCCGGTTCCCGATCCGGGGGCGGCAGCGCCGGCAAGCGCATGCAGTTCTTGGCAGCCGCGGGATCGCGGTAGGTCTGCGTCCCCGGCAGAAAGTCGTATAACGGCGCCAGACAAGGCGTCATGGCGAAGTTCTGGTCGTCGGGGACGGGTGGTGGGGCCAGTTGGGCCGGATGCAGGGCCACCCCTTGTGCCACCAGTTCCTTGGAGTACCTGTGCCAAACCCAACGCCCCCGGCAGTACTCCTCGACGTGGAACAGTGTGGCCAACCCCACCACCCCCAGCGCCCCCCAGAGCGTCAGTCGCAGGGTCCTGCGCAGCCACGACCGCGGGCGTGGCTTGGCTTGGGCCGCCGACCTGTCATTGGGCGTTGGAGTAGCGGGTGCGTTCATGTTTTGTCGCAATGGTGCCGATGAACACCTGAATGGACAAGCGCGGGCGCGGATCAGCACCCGAGAACACGCGATTCCCGCGGCCGTTCTCCATACCGATCCACCCGTCAATTGACGCACCCTTTTCATTGGCTGGACTTTACGCTCCAGTTCCGATACGTTTCGCGCGTCACTGCGTTGCCCGCATGCGGCATTTCATCCTGTCTGGCAGGTTCGGGCTGCTCACCGCCCGCTGGGTGGTGTGTCTGGCGATAGCGTTGGCGTGGCTGGCGCGTAGCGCCGGCACGCAGGGCTTCACGTCGGTGGGAGAGTACCTCATTCGGGTGTATCAGACGGAGGATGGGTTGCCGGAAAACAGTGCCACCGCCATGGTGCAAACCCGGGACGGGTACCTCTGGTTCGGCACTTTCAACGGGCTCGTGCGCTTCAACGGGGTGGAGTTTCAAACGTTCGACCGCTCGAACTCCCCGGGGCTGCCGGGAGTCGCCATCATCAACCTCCATGAGGATCGTGCGGGGCGGCTGTGGGTGAGCACGGAGTTTGGCCCGGCTTGGCGGGAGAACGGGCAATGGCATCCGTTCGGGGCGAAGGAAGGATGGACAGGCTCGTATGCCAAGACATTTGCGGAAGACCGTCAGGGCAACCTGGTCGTCGGCACGTATGAGGGGAAGGTGTTCCGGCTCAAGACGGAACGGGCGGAGGAACTGCCACCGGTTCCGTTTCGGCAGACGGGACCGAAAGCCCCGGCGGCTTTCTGTTATTACGACGACGCGGATGTGCTCTGGGTGTCCTGCGGGCGCTTCCACGGGCGGTGGCGGACGAACGGGTGGGAGATGTGTTTCGATCTGGGGCAGTTGGAGGCGGAGGCGACCCAGTGCGCCGCTCCCGCGCGAAACGGCGGAGTCTGGGTGCTGCGGGGACATCGGCTGAAGCGATTGCAGGACGGCAAGCTGGTGGAGGAGCGGGAACTGTCCGAGTCCACGTCGCCTTGGAGCATCTTTGAAGATCGTCAACACCGGCTTTGGATTGCCTCCTTTCGGCTGGGGTTCTTCCGCCTCGACGGGCAAGGCCGTGTGGATCGATACACCGTGGAGAATAGTGTCACCCACAATGGTGGGCGGTTTGTCTTCGAGGATGCCGAGGGCAGTCTGTGGTTGGGAACCTCGGGCGGCGGCCTGCACCGGTTTCGGGAACGGAATTTCTACAGTTTCGGCATGGAAGCCGGCTTGCCGGAACGGGTGTTGAAGTCGGTCACGGAGGTGTCCGCGGGAAAGCTGATGGTCTCGTCGTTCGGCAAGGGGACGGCCTGGTTCGATGGCCAGCGCGGCGAGCCGTTGGGCACAGCGGATAAGCCGCTGCCAGATCCTTACGGCGGGGCGGTCTTGAGCGATCGTCAGGGACGCCTCTGGGCCGGGCAGTACGAGTTGGGCTTGTCGCGATGGGAAGACGGCGCCTTCCGGCGCGTGGACGAGCCCTGGCTGGCTGGCACCACCGTATACGCCTTGTTCGAGGACAGTCTGGGCCGGCTCTGGGTGGGAACCGGCCGGGGCGTGGGCTGCCTGGCGGGAGACACCTGGCACGCTTACGGTGCGGCGGAGGGGCTCAACGGCAAGTCGGCGCGTGCCTTCGCGGAGCATCGCCCCACTGGCACCGTGTGGGTGGGCTCCGTGGAAGGCGGGCTCTACCGGTTCGCCTCGAACCGCTTCGAGCGCGTCCCGCTGACCTTGGATGACCGGCAGGAACAGATTTACAGCCTGCACTGTGACGACGACGGGACGGTGTGGATCGGCACGGTGGACGCCGGTTTGCTCCGCTGGCAGCGCGGAAAGCTGAGGGTCTTCGCCGAGGCGGAGGGGTTGCCCGCCCGGACCATCAGCGCCATTGTCGAGGCGAAGGACAAGTCGTTGTGGCTGGGATCGAACCGGGGGGTGATCCGTCTCGAGCGCGAGGCCTGCGACCGGGTGGCCGCCGGCCAGGAAGCCCGCCTGCGCTGCTGGGCCTTCAACCTCAGTGACGGCATGGAGAGCCCGGAGTGCGCCTCGGGCTATCAGCCGTCGGCGATACGAGACCGTCAGAATCGGCTTTGGTTCTGCACCCTGCGGGGGCTGGCCATGGTGGACCCGGCCAGGCTCCTGATGAACCGTGTCCCCCCTCCTGTCCGCTTGGAACGGCTCAGCTACAGTCTGCGCAGCGGCGGGGATCGTCGCGCCGTGACTGCGGATGGCGGGAGCGAGAGAGACTGGCCGTTCCATAGCCTGCCGGTCGCGGTCGCGGGTGCCGGCCCGGCTTCCGGCCGATACTCGCTCCAGCCGCCCTTTCCGGCCACAGTGACCCTGCCGCCCGGCAGCACTCGCGTCGAATTCGCCCTGGCGGGGCTCTCGTTCGCCGCCCCCGAGAAGATGCGGTTCGTGGTCAAGCTGGAAGGGCAGGATTCGCACTGGGTGGACCTCGGCAACCAGCGGGTGGCGCCGTATGACAACCTGACCCCCGGCCGGTATGTCTTCCAGGTTCGCGTGGCCAACAATGACGGAGTCTGGGGCGGCATGGAGCCGTCCTTGGTGGTCATCCAGGCGCCGTTTGTCTGGCAGACGCTCTGGTTTCGGGCGCTGGCCCTGCTGGGCTTTGCCGGAGGCGTGGGCGGAGTGGTCTGGCGCGTGCAGCACAACAAGCTGGCCCTTAAGGACGAACGACTGCGGCAGCAGGAGGCCCTGGCCCGGGAACGCGCCCGGTCAGCGGCATTGACCGAATCCACCAACGACCTGGTCTGCTTCGCCACGGCCGACGGCACGGTGCTCCAGCTCAACGAAGGCGGGCGCCTCATGCTGGGCCTGTCACCGGAACCCGAACCGGGGCCAACCCTGGTTTCGGACTTGCTTCCGCCCGACCGACAGTCGCTCTTCTCCGGGCAGATCCTGCCCCGCCTTTTGCAGGAAGGACGCTGGACCGAGGAAACCTCCCTGCGCCACCGCCTGGGGCACGACGTGCCGGTGCATGCGGTGGCCACCCTCCACCGCAGCCCGGACGGGGCCTTCCAGTTTGTCTCCTTGCTGGCCCGGGACATCACCGAGACGAAACGAGCCCAGCGGGCGCTCCAAGAGAGTGAAGACCGGTTCCGCCGCACCTTCGAGCAAGCTGCGGTGGGCATCGCGCACCTGGCGCCGGACGGCCGCTTCCTGTGGGTCAACGAGCGATTCTGCGAAATCGCCGGGCGGCCGCGAGCGGCGGCCCTGGCGTTGCGCTGGGACGAAGTGATGCACCCCGAAGACATCCCCGCCGGACGGCAGCGGTGGCAGGAGCTGATCGTCGGGCGGGTGCCCAGCTATGCCGCCGAAGTGCGCATCACCCGTCCGGAGGCCGCCCCGGTCTGGGTGCGGATGACGGTGTCGCTGGCGCGGGGCAACGAGGGCGCCCCGGACTACTTGATCGCCGTGGCGGAGGACATCACCCGCCGGAAGCTCGCGGAGGCGAACCAGGCCCAACTGGAGACCCAGTTGCGCCAGGCGCAGAAGATGGAGGCGATCGGGACGCTGGCGGGGGGCATTGCGCACGATTTCAACAACATCCTGGCGGCCATCATCCCTTGCGCGCACCTGGCCAAGGAGGATGCCGGCCAGAACCCCGCCGTGCAGGAGGGGTTGGACCAGATCCTCAAGGCGGCCGAACGGGCCAAAGGCCTCGTGCAGCAGATCCTCGCCTTCAGCCGCCAACAGAAACAGGAGCGCCGCTCCATCCAGCTCCAGCCCGTGGTGCAGGAGGCCTTGAAACTGCTCCGCTCCGCCCTCCCCGCGACCATCGAGATCGACGCCCGCATCGAGGAGGCCGCGCCGCCGGTGCTGGCCGATCCCGTGCAGATGCACCAAGTGCTCATGAATCTCGCCACCAACGCCGCCCACGCCATGCGCGGACAATCCGGCCGCCTCACCGTGGAGCTTGGTGTCCTCACGGCCACGGAGTGGCTGTGCCGGCAACTGCCCGACCTGCGGCCCGGACCGTGTGTCTGCCTGCGGGTGCGGGACAACGGCCACGGCATGGACGAGGCCACCCTGAAACGGGTGTTCGATCCCTTCTTCACCACCAAAGGCCCCGGCGAGGGCACGGGGCTGGGCTTGGCGGTGGTGCATGGGATCGTGAAAAACCACGACGGCGCCATCGATGTCTCGAGCGCCCTGGGCCGGGGCACCGAGTTCACCATCTACCTGCCCGCGCTCCCCCCGGCGAACCCCGTCCCCGCCGCCGCTCCGCCAGTCCCGGCTGCCGCCGGCAGCCGCCCCGGACGGGGCGAGCACATCCTCTTCGTAGACGATGAACCCGCCCTCTGCACCGTCGGCCGGAAGGGCTTGGAACGGATGGGCTTCCAGGTGACCACCCGCCCCAATGCCATGGAGGCGTTCGCCGACTTTGAAGCGCATCCGGACCGCTACGACGCGGTGGTCACCGACCTCACCATGCCCGGCATGACCGGCATGGACCTGGCCATGCGCATCCTCCAGTTGAAACCCGGCGCCGTCATCCTCCTGACCACCGGGCACGGCGGCGTGTGGACGCCGGAGGCCGTCCGGCGGTTGGGCATCGCCGAGCTGATCCCCAAGCCGCTGAGCCCCACGACGCTGGCCGAGGCCGTCAGCCGCGCCCTCAAGGCCCGGCGCGACGCGGCGAACTGACGGCTTGCGGTCGGAACCGCCGCGCGGCAGCCTTGGGGCGCTTCGCGGCGCGGTCGCGAGGCTGCCGTGCGGATTGTCTTCTCCAACTACGACGACCCAAAGAACCCGTTTTACGGCGGGGGCGGGGCGCGCGCGGTGTTCGAAATCGCGCGGCGGCTGGCGGCCCGGCATGAGGTCACCGTGGTGGCCGGGCTGTACCCGGGCGCGGCCAAAGCGGAGACCGTGGAGGGCGTGCGGTATGAGCGGATCGGCTCCCGCCGGCTGGGACCGCAAGCGGGGCAGCTCCTCTATCAGTTCCTGCTGCCCTGGCAGGCACGCCGGCTCGCGTGCGACGTCTGGGTGGAGAGCCTGACCCCGCCCTGCTCGACGGCGCTGCTGCCGTGGTTCACCCGCGCGCCCGTGGTGGCCCTCACCCAGGTGCTGGCCGGCAAGGCCATGAGCGAGAAATACCACCTCCCGTTTCACTGGGTGGAAGCGTGGGGACTGCGCCACTACCGCCACGCCATCGTGCTCTCGGAGGCGTTGAAGCGGCAGTTGGCCGCCAGCCACCCCGGCTTGCAGATGACGGTGATCCCCAACGGCGTGCCGCGCGAGTTGGTCGAGCAGGCGATCGCCCCGGCGCCGCCGAGGCACATCCTGTTTCTGGGGCGGATCGACCTGGCGCAGAAGGGGCTCGACCTCCTGCTGGAGGCCGTGGCGCGGGCCGGTGGCGATTTGCCCCTGCCGGTGGTCATTGCCGGCTCCGGCCCGGCGGCCGAGGAGCAACGCCTGCAGGCCCTCCTCGGCGACCTGAAGCTGAACGAACGGGTCCGCTGCGTGGGCCGGGTCGAGGGGGCGGAGAAGGAACGGCTGTTTCGTGAGGCCGTGTGCATGGTGATGCCCTCCAGGTTTGAGGCGTCGCCGCTGGTGCTGATCGAGGCATTCTGCCACCAATTGCCGGTGGTCTATTACGGCATCCCCGAGCTGGCGGACATCCCCGAGGATTGCGCGGTGAGAGTCCCGCCATTCGAGGTCGGTGCGCTGGCCCAGACCTTGGTCACGCTCGCGGGTGATGAAGCGCGCCGGCGCGAGATCGGCGCCCGCGCCAAGGCCTTCGCCAAAGGCTACGATTGGGATTCGCTCGCCCTGCGCTACGAGGCGTTTCTGGAACAGGTGGTCCGCGCATGACGTGGGGCCCGCAGACGGAGGCACGGTGTTGAATTGGCGGCCGACACGACCGGTGACGGCACTGCACCAGTCACCGGCTAATAGCTCTCGATCCCTCCGAGATTCTGTAAATGGGACAATGGGTGTGGCGGGCGGTCCCGAAGGAACCGAGAGCAGGCGCGCGGGCGACAAGCCCACGCGACCGCCTTCAGCGTCGTGAATCCTCATCGCATTCCCATGCCTTGCCCAAATACTGCTCAAAGGACGACGCAAACACCTCGGGTTCTTCGGGAGTTCCGTCTTCGAAGTCGGCAAGATAAACACGGCCATCCGATGCGTCCCTACGCACGAGCACTTCGGAACCATCACCCCAGACACCAATCTGGGTGAAAGCCGGGTTCTCCTTGAATGGCCGGGTCGCAAGGCTGCGTCTGAGCACCTGCAAGAACTCATCCGGGCCGATCGTCTCGTAGCGCTCCAGATAGCTCGCAATTGTCGGATGTAACGGTCCGGCCAGATTGATACCCCGGTCTTCTGCCAGGCATCCCCACACCTTGAGGATTTCCTCCGGTCGCATCGTCGAAATCCCTCCTAAGTCAGCCGTCGCGCCACCAGCTACAACCGGCTCACGGTCTGCTTTCGCGACGAGTCGGCGGAGGACGAAGTTGCCCAGCACTGCGACAACGATCAACGCCAGCAGGAACCACATGGGCTAGTGAGCCTCCCCCGAGCTCTCATTGATACTTCCGCATTGCCCCTGTGAGGATGCCGTGCCGCCGTTTGCCGCCGACACCGACTGCTTGCCTGCTGGACCCAAGTGCCGCATACGGCCGAGACTGACACGATTGCCGGCGCATGCCAAGAGCACTTGGTCGGCGGAAATGCACGCGCCGTGCATGTGGCAAATCACAAGGTGCTGAAGGGAACGAGCGCAGCTAGCCGGGGCGCAAGGCCGCGCCTCGCCGACGCGGCCCCCGTTGGGCTGGATTCCTCAAGCCCTGTGGGCCTGCTGCTGCGGAACGCAAGATTGCGGATGGCGCTGCTGCGCCGTGCAAGATGACGGAGGGGGAGCGGGGCAGGATGCCTGCACTACGGGATAGGGCGGCCTATCGCGGCATGGCGGGTCGCAACATCCGTAGACCCGGTGGATTCGGTGCTGCGAAAAGTGACGAAGAGCATCCGCCGAGGGCGCAGATGGACACCGATGGGACAAAGCCAGAATCCAAGAACCGGCACGGCGGCTGGGTACCGCTTGACAGCCGGGTAGGATGGGAGGAAGTTGGCGGTGTTCGCCATGAGTCCCAAGCCGCACAGTTACAGATGCTTGCACGACGAGATCGTGTCGAGGGCAGGATCGTGGCCGACGCCCACCGAAGCAGGCGGGGACCGGGAGGGCTTGAAGCGCGGCCCGGTTGGCGATGGGCACCCCCGGCTAGCTGAACAACCGGCTCTACCGCTGGCGGAAGGGACTGCTTCGCTGAGTATATAAGATCATGAACCGACCCCTTTTCAGTTCGTGAACCGACCCCTTTTCAGTTCGGCCAACTGCCGTTGACTGAATTCGCTCTGGATAGAGCACTCACTTTGCGAGAAGCGATTGCACCTCTTTCTCAACATCGATCGCTTGCGCCCCAGCCATCGCCGCAATTGTT
Source organism: uncultured Verrucomicrobiota bacterium (assembly GCA_964472515.1). GTDB lineage: Bacteria > Verrucomicrobiota > Verrucomicrobiia > Limisphaerales > J093 > CAYYMW01. Next base: position 12,921 of record CAYYMW010000150.1, read on the forward strand.
CCGTCGGGCGCAATGATGATGATAAGCGGGACAACGCTCACGCCAAGTCTTTTCAGGTCATCGAACGCGACCGCACAATTCTGGATGTTGTGCCATTCTTGTTTGTCGATTAGCGCACGAGCCTTCGAAACGTCGGAATCGACCGTGACGGCGATCAGTTCGACCCTTCCCTTCCATCCCTCATGGTGTTTCGCCATTGCCTGCATCTTGGTTACGGGGGGAATGCATGGGGGACACCACGACGCCCAAAAATCGAGAACGACTACCTTCCCTCGATAGTCGGAAAGTCGCCTAGCTTCGGCATGCTCAAGGGCTGACAGCGCTAAATCAGGCGCGGGTTTCCCGATGAAGGACTCGTAGATTGAATCAGGGACACCGGCGAGTTCAAGGGGCGCTCGTTCCAAGGTGACTTTGTATGGATCCTGATCTCTCGGCGGCATCACAGTAAGCACGACTTTTGTTCCCACTGGGCCGCGGATAAGGTCTACAGCCTCGCCGATGGACTTTCCATCAAGCATGGTTTCCTTGCCGCTGATTGCGACGGAGACAATCCGAGCGCCTTCAGGGATCAAGCCCGATTTGTCAGCAGGTGATTTGGGGACGATGCTTCCCACCAGGATGTGGCCTTGTTCCGCCTTCAACGCGACGCCAATGCCTGAAAGAACCGGGTAGCTTTTTGACTCGGCTCCCGCAGCATGCGCTTGAGACACGATCATGCCGATGAGACAAGATAGGGAAAGCAGGTGGGTTAGCATGCGCTTCCGATTGAACGAATGGAGATCATCAGTCCGCCTCCAGAGGCGAACCGCATAGACGCGGGGCGTCAGAGACGGATCCGATGCAGCGAGCCCCCCTGACTCGCCCTCGAGCGCATCATAGCCGGCTCGGTCCAAGGCGCTTACGCTAGCCTCGTGCGACGCTGTGCTGTCTGACTGCATGCCGATACGGTAGTCCAGAGCGACTCCTCAGCGCAAGCTCGACTGACCACCACGGCCCTGGCTGCTGCCTTACGCCGCGCCATGGATCAGCCCCTTCTCGACCACAGCAGCCCGGATCTCATTCAGCAGCGAGACAAAGGGTCAGTCCTTCCAAGTGACACTTCTGTAAGTCTCAGATGAGCAATTGGTTGCAACTGGCTTGGTTTCGGGCCTGACAGCCTCAATCTCCGACCTGTCACTGGCCCCTTCCACCCGCCCCGCGGGTGGATTGCTTGCTTTTGACACTGAGTTCACCGATTCGCTGGCTTCGCGCGAGGCCCTGGCACCGTCCTCTGCACGTTCGACATGTGCGTCCAAGCCCCCATCTGCAAGCGCCCGGTGATCCACCCCAGCCTCATCGTCGTTTTGCGGTACCGCCGCGAACTCCTTGCGGAAATACTCTCCCCGCCGGTAGGCGGCGGCGCTGTTCACCGTCACCGGCGCTCTCGGGTTCGCCTGGCCCACGACCTCGTAGTACCCGGGCACCGTGCGGCTCGTCAACTGATTCTCGGCATCGTTCGACCATGTGGCGCTGCGCAGGTTCAAGCCGTTCTGGTCGCCGCCCACCGCGCCTGCGCCAGGACGCACCTTCGCGCACGGCACGCCTCGCTCATGCAACCCTCTGCACTTGTGCAACTTGAAACTCATGGCAGACCCCGGCACCCTCCGCTCATGCTCCCTCCCTGTCAAGCCAATCGATGACAGTCATCGACGACGGCATGAACCCAGTGGCCCTGTGGCTCGCGAAGCAACCTGACGGAGGGTTCCCGGCCCCATCAGGGTGACGCATCGAAGTCACATCACAGGGTTGCACTTGGCAAGGGCTTGTTCGGTTCTTCTTGGGGGGCGCAGGACGTTCGTTAGGCGG
>CAYYMW010000151.1:0-14751 GCA_964472515.1 uncultured Verrucomicrobiota bacterium
GGTTGCACGAGCAGGTCGTTGGCGATGTGAAACGGGCGTTGCTCGTGCTGCTGGGGGCGGTGGCGTTGGTCCTGCTCATCGCGTGCGCGAACGTGGCGAACCTGCTGCTGGCGCGCGCGGCCACGCGGCGACGGGAGATGGCGGTCCGTGCCGCGCTCGGAGCCGGCCGGGTGCGGGTGACCCGCCAGTTGCTCACGGAGAGCGTGCTGCTTTCGGCGGGGGGCGGCGGTCTGGGGCTGTTGCTGGCGTTTTGGGGCATCCGGGTGCTGATGCATGGGAGCGGCGCCAGCCTGCCGGCGATGCGCGGGATTGGGATCGATGGCTGGGTGCTGGCCTTCACCCTCGGGGTGTCGGTGCTCACCGGCTTGGCGTTTGGGCTCGCGCCGGCGGTGCAAGCCTGGCGCACGGATGTCAATGCCGCCCTCAAGGAGGAGGGCCGCGGCGACACCGGCGGGCATCGCGGCCGGCTGCGTCAACTGCTGGTGGTGGCGGAGGTGGCGCTGGCGTTGGTGCTGCTCATTGGCGCGGGGTTGTTGCTCAAGAGTTTCTCGCGGTTGATGGAGGTCCAACCGGGCTTTCGGGCCGAGGGCGTGTTGACGTTCCAGGTGACCCTGACCGAGGGAACACCCACGCCGCAGAAGGTCCGCTTCATTGAACAAGTCGTCGAGCGGCTGAAGGCATTGCCCGGGGTGCAAACCGCGGCCGCCACGGACTCCCTGCCGCTCACGCACTTCAATCGCATCACGGTGGCGGAGATCGAAGGCCGGCCGCCGATCAACTTCCGCACGGCGAAGCGGAGCGACGTAACGCCGCTTTCCCGGCCGGCGGTGACGCTCGATTACTTCGCGGCGATGGGCATCCCGGTGAGGAAAGGACGGCCGTTCACCGCGGGGGATGCGCGCTCGCCGGCTGGATCGGTGATCGTCAGCGAGGCGTTCGAGCGGCGTCACTTCCCCGGCGAGAGCGCGCTGGGCAAGCGCATCCGGCTGATGGCGGGGCCTGGGGAGCCACGCTGGCAGACGGTGGTGGGGGTGGTCAGCGATGTGCGGCAGAGCGGATTGGCGGGAGAACTCGTGCCGGAGGTGTACAGCGCGGAGCTCGAGGACGCCGGAGGCGCGTTGAGCTTCGTCCTTCGCACCGCCGGAAACCCGGTCGGGCTGATCTCCGCCGTGTCCGCGGCGGTGGCGGAGGCGGCGCCGAACCAGCCGATCCACAACCTGATGACGATGGAGCAACGGCTGGCGAACAGCACCACCTCGCCGCGACTGAACACGGCCTTGCTGGGCGGCTTCGCAGCCGTGGCGCTGTTGCTCGCGGTGGTGGGCATCTACGGGGTGATGTCGTATACGGTGACGCAACGCCGCCGCGAGCTTGGCGTGCGGATGGCCCTGGGGGCGCAACGAAGCGAGGTGCTGGGACTCATTCTTCAGGGCGGGCTGCGGCTGACGCTGCTGGGGGTGGCGATCGGGCTCGCCGGCGCGCTGGTGGTGACGCGCTATCTGGCGAGCCTGCTTTACTCGGTGAAAACGACCGATCCGCTGACCTTTCTGGGCGTCGCGGTGGCGCTGACGGGCGTAGCCCTGCTCGCCTGCTGGCTGCCGGCCCGGCGGGCCGCGCGGATCGAACCGATGGCGGCGTTGCGAACGGAGTAACGATTATGAAGTGGGTGCGAGAGCTGCGGCAGCGTTTCGACGCGTTTCGTCGTCGTCGGCAAATGAACGCCGAGATGACGGAGGAGATGCGCCATCATCTCGAACTGCAAGCCCGGGAAAACGTCGACGCCGGGATGTCCCCGGAAGAGGCGCGGTACGCGGCGTTGCGGCAGTTCGGCCACGTGGAGGGCATCAAGGAGACCTGCCGGGACCAACGCGGCCTCCGGTGGCTGGAGGAGGCGCTCCAAGATGTCCGGTTTGGGTTCCGCCAGTTGCGCAAGAACCCCGGCTTTACGGCGATCGCCCTGTTGATCCTGGGACTGGGCGTGGGGGTGAACACTTCGATGTTTACCGCCCTGCAAGCGGTCATGGTGCGTCCGCTTCCCTATCCTGACAGCGACCGCCTCGTGCAATTGTTCAGCACCTCGCCGGGTTCGGCCCGCGGGTCGCACTCGGTGCCGAACTTTCTCGATTGCGAGGCCCAGGCGGGTGTCTTCGAGCACATGGGCGCGCTCACCTGGAAGCCCTTCAACCTCGCCGAGCCGGGCCAGCCCGCCGAACGCATCAACGGCTTGCAGGTCTCGAGCGGCTTTTTTCCTGCACTCGGCATCCAGCCGGCGTTGGGGCGGCTCTTCTCCGCGGACGAGGACCGGCCTGGCCAGAACCAGGTAGTGCTGTTGGACCACTATTTCTGGCTGCGGCGCTTTGCGGGGGACACCAACATCGTCGGCCGCACCCTGCGGTTGGACGGCGAAGCGGTCACGGTGGTGGGGGTGATGCCTGCGCGGGCCCACGACAGCCTGTTCGCGCCGGGGACGGCGCTGTGGCGGCCGATCGGCTTCACGGACGACCAACGCCGCCAAAGGGGTCATCATTTTCTAAAAGCGATCGCCCGGCTCAAGCCAGGTGTGACCATTACAGAAGCGCAAGCCGAAGTGGACACGCTAGCCGCCCGGCTGGCCCGGGATTACCCGGATGAAAACACAGCCCAAGGGCTTCGCCTGGTGCCCTTGGCGAGGTCGTTCTTGCCGGCGGAGGGCCGGGTGATCCTATGGTCGCTGATGGCGCTGGCGGGGTTTGTGCTGCTCATTGCCTGCGCCAATCTGGCCAACCTGCAGTTCGGCCGGATGACCTCCCGGGTGCGGGAATTGGCCACGCGTGCCGCCTTGGGGGCGCCCCGTGGGCGGCTGGCGCGGCAACTGCTGACCGAATGCCTCCTGCTCGCCACCCTCGGCGGCGCGCTGGGAGTGGTGCTGGCCGCCTGGGGGAACGCGGTGTTGAGCCGCCAGTTGGTCTTCGAGGGCGAACAGCTGTTAAGCCTGTCGCTGGACGTGCGCGCGCTGGTGTTTGCGCTCGCCGCCTCCACCGCTGCGGGCTTGGCATTCGGCCTGATCCCGGCGTGGCTGGCGTCGCGCGCGGACGTCAACGAGGCGATGAAGCAGGGTGCCCGCGGCACCCCGGGAGATCGTTCGCACCACCGGTGGCAGCGGTCATTGGTGGTGACCGAAATGGCCCTGGCAATGGTGCTGCTGGCCGGCGCGGGACTCGTGGTGAACGGCCTGCGGGGGCTCTCGGCAGCGGATCCGGGCTGGCGATTGGAGGGCCTGACCGTCGGGCAACTGAACCTGCCGGACGCCAAGTACGGCAACGACGACGCCCTGCGGGCGTTTGCGGACCGGCTCGCGGCCAGATTGGCGGCGGTGCCAGGCGCCGAACGGGTGTCGTTGTGCCGGACGTTGCCCCTCCGGCAATTCAATGTCACCACCAGCTTTGCGATTGATGGACGAGCCGAGCCGCCGAAGGGGCACGCGCCGAACCGGTTTGTGAACGGGGTCAACCCCGGGTATTTCGAGACCCTGGGCATGCGCTTGCTCGCGGGGCGGGACTTCACCGCCGCCGACGGCGCCGATCACCCGCCCGTGGTCATCATCAACGAGGCCATGGCCCGGGCGTGGTGGCCGGGCCAATCGCCGCTGGGCCAGCGCCTCGGTGAGGAGGAGATCGTGGGCGTGGTGAACGATGTGCGGTTCCCAGCCAATCCTGAGAAGCCGCGAACTCCGTACCAGACTTATCGCCCGCTGGCCCAGGCGCCGAGCGGCTGGCTGAGCATCGCGGTGCGCGGCAGCGTGCCAGCGGAGGTTCTGCGGCGAACCGTGGCGGAGTTGGATCCCGACCAACCGGTGGGCGAGGCTGGTCAGGCGCGCGCGCGGGTGGAGCAATCGATCGACAATTGGGCGCTCGGGGGCAGGCTCCTCACGGCCTTCGCCGCGTTGGGATTGGCGCTGGCGGGACTAGGCATCTACGGGGTCACCTCCGGGTTCGTGGCCCGGCGAACCGGGGAAATCGGCTTGCGGATGGCGCTCGGAGCCCGGCTGCAGGACGTGCAGTGGCTGGTGCTGGGAACCGGGGTGCGCCTGGGCCTGCTTGGGGCGGCTATCGGGCTGCTTGGGGCCATCGGCATCGCCCGGCTGGTGGCTTCCGTGCTGCCGGAACTCCCCGCGAACGATCCGCTCATCATCGCATTGGCGACGGCCACCTTGATGGTGGTGGCGCTGTTTGCCTGCTGGCTGCCCGCGCGGCGGGCGGCGAAGGTCGATCCGGTGGTGGCGCTGCGAGCGGAGTAGACGGAGGGTTCCGGCACGGTTGGTCCCGCAGCCCCGTCGCTTCCCTCCTCGCCAAAATGTCCCGATTCGATTACCCTGCCGGAGTATGAAACGCCTGCTTCGCTTCATCCTCGCCGGTGTGGCCGCCTTGGTTTGGCAAGGGTTGGCCGCCGAGCCCGCGCTCAAGGTCGTGCCGCTGACCCGGGCGCACGCGCACAACGATTACGAACACCCGCGCCCGCTGCTGGATGCCTTGGACCACGGCTTCTGCAGCCTCGAGGCCGACGTGTTTCTCGTGGATGGCCAGTTGCTGGTCGGCCATGATTTGAAGCGCACTTCCTCGGAGCGCACGCTTGACCGGCTCTACCTGGACCCGTTGCGCGAGCGGGCCAAGCGGAACGGCGGGCGCATCTACCCGGGCGGCCCGGTTTGCTGGCTGTTCATCGACCTGAAGACGGAGGCGGGTTCCACTTACACCGCCCTGAACACGCTGCTGACGGGCTACCCGGACCTGGTCACCCGGTTTGAGAGCAATCGAGTGGTCACGAACGCGGTAAGCGTGATTGTGACGGGCAACCGGCCCCGCGAAACCATCGCGGCGCAAACGCCCCGCTATGCCGGGTATGACGGCCTGTTGACGGACTTGGAGTCGGGGGTCTCCCCGCTGCTGGTACCGGTGATCAGCGAGAACTGGTTCTCCCACTTCCAGTGGCGCGGGCGGGAGACGATGCCGGAGGCCGAATTCGCCCGGCTCAAGGCGTGGGTGACGAGAGCCCACGCGCAGGGACGCCAACTGCGCTTCTGGGGGGCGCCGGACCAGGCCAACTTCTGGCAGGCCATGTACGATGCCAAAGTGGACTTGATCAACACGGACAAGTTGGACGAACTGCGCGGTTTTCTCCTTAGCCGCTGAGCCGCCGCCGGGCGTTTCCGGGCCGTCGTTTCTGTTTGTCTGCCAAGGGGGGCGGGTGCTAGCCTGCCGCCGTTGTCCGTCCGCAAAGTGGACCTGAATCTATGCGTTGCTTCGATTTCCTACGCCGGGCCGTCTGGCTGCTCACCCCAGCGCTGCTCATCCCCATGGCGCAGCCCGTGTTCCAGGCGCACGCCGACGATGCGTTGCGCACGCTGGAGATCGGCCCGCAAGTGACGGTGACCAATACCGACCGCAACGCCAGCATCGCCTTGCTCCAGGTGCCCGTCAGCTTGGAGGCGCAAGGGAACGAAAGCGCGGTGTCGTTCAGTTTGAGTTGGGACACGAACCGATTTGTGTTGGCGACGGATCTCTATCCGCCCTTCTACATGCCGGAGGTTTTGGATTGGCTGGAAGTGCCCGCCGCGGCAGGTCCGGCCAACGGCCCGGTTTGGGAGAGTTCCGTCTCCACCAATGTTCATTACGGGGTTGACGACAGCCGGGCCACGAACGGCCTGGCTACCTTCACCATTACCCTGACCAATCAGGCCCGGTTGCTGGCAGGCCGCAAACTCATGCAGATGGTCCAGTTTACTCCGGTGGGAGGGAAGGACGGTTTCGACGCCCTCACCCGGGCGGGGCTGACGCTGTCGCAAGCGTCCGCCAAGTCCACCAACGGCGCGACTCTGCCGGTGACGGTGCTCCCGTACAACCCGGTGGCGCCCGAGGGAACGGCGCGGCAAGCGAGCCTTGGGAATTTTACCCCGTGGACGGATACGAACGGTGTTGGCCACATCCTGGTGCCCGTCTTCTTTCGGCCGTCTGGCGATGAGAATCAGGTTCACATGACCCTCTCGGTCGCGACGAATATCCTCACGCAGCCCAAGGCGAGAATCCCTTATGCCACCAACTGGATGGTGCTGGCTCCTCCGCCTGAAGGGGTGACGAATCCGCCGTCCGCCACGGACTCGACCAACGCCGCTCTCGTGCTGTATGGATCGCCGACCGGGCGCTTGGAGTATGTGATCACCCTGCCCACCAACGCGGTCCTGAATCCAGCGCCAAGTCAGTTCGACCGCAACGTTGTCGAGCTTGATTTCATCCCCGCACCCGGCCTGCCGAACGACCTCTCCACCCTGGCCCGCGCACGACTTTGCCTGACGAACGCGATGGCCCGCTCCGTAGCTGACACTAACGGGGTGAGGACCAATCTGCCGGTGACCACCCTGATCCAGCCCCAGAGCCAGGCCGCGTCCCTTTCTCCTCGTGCTGACGATCAGACAGGCCTGCGCTACCAATTGGTGACGGTGGCCAACGCCACCACTCAGAGTCTGCCCGGAGTGGGGGTGTGGGTTTACGGCTTGGGGACCAACCAAGCCGAGTACCCGTATCAAGTCCGGGTCCAGAACGCCGCGTCCGTCGGCAGCGGGTACGAGTACGTCTTCGATGGCACCAACTATGTCATTGTGGCGAACACCAACCTGCCCTACTTCGAGTTCGGGCCCCTGGCTGCGGGTGCTTCAGTGGACCTGACCGTGGAAATTCATGATCCAACGCGGACAAACACCATTGTGCCCCGCTATGTCACGGTCCCGTTGAGCAGCTATTCCTACAGTCTCACCGCGACCAACGAGGTCCGGGTGGAGCGCGCGCTCTTTACGAATGGGGTGTTTTACCTGGAGTTCAGCACGGATAAGGGCGCCACGTACTACGTGGAGTACTCCGACAACTTCGATCCCACCAACAACCTTACCTCGGTCTTCACCTCCGCCGACCTGCTCGACCTTCCCGCGCTGGCCGCGAAGCTGAACCAACGCGCCGACCCGGTCACCACTTACGTTGTTGGCCGGCTATCCGCCACGACCACAGCTGCGCTGGGTGCTTATCAACCGACCAACGCGACCAGCGTGGCGAATCTGCAGACGGCCCTGGTGGCCGACCTCAACGCGATTATCGGAGGCGCTTCGATCTACGACACCAACCGTTTTGCAAGCGTGGGGCTGCGCACCGAAACCAAACTGGTCTTGGCGCAGGAACCGCAGGGCAACGCGTTGTTGCGGTTGAACCGCCTGCTGCTCGAGGACGCCTATCCGTTCGAGCTCTCGCGCGAGCCGGCCCGGGTCTGGCTCGTGTCGCTCCCCGGGATCGCCGGCACAGGCGGTCACGTGCAATGGGTGGACAACGGCCCGCCGCGGACCCAGCCCAAGCCGGTATCCCAAACCACCCGGTTCTACCGCGTCATCAAGCCCTGATCACCGCCGCCACTTTCAATCCTGGCTCTCATGAATACGCGCTCTCCCCTCCCCGGCAAGTTGACGACGATGTGTCTCTGCGGCGCCGCCTGCCTCGCAGGTCATGCCCAAGTGGATGACGACCTCGAACTGGCGCCCACCAAGAACCGTCTGATGGTCGGCGCACGGTTTGGCTTCAGCATCAACGCCCGCATCAGCAACAACTCCACGGCCCCTCTGGCCCGCCCTTACTATGACGATGGCTATGTGGCGAAGGACTCGAGCGGCAACGCCGGGGGCAAGACCTGGAACTGGGGCTACGACAACGCCAGTCAAATCGTGGGCGGCAACTTCGAGTTCCACAGCGCCACGTCGCCCCGGGACAATACGACGGATGAGTTCAGCGACAGTCCCCATCCAGGGGTCGAACTCGGCTACGCGCGCGAGTTGGGCCGGCTCAAGGTGGGGCGCAACACCGCGCTGCGCTGGGGCGCGGCGGCGTGGTTTGGCACGTCCGACGTCAATCTCAACTTCCGGAACAGCGTTTCCGGCACCGTTACCCGCAACCTCGACCGCTATGCGATCGGAGCTATCCTGCCGCCGGGCGCGCCCTACTACGGCAGCTTTGACGGGCCGGGGCCGATGATCGGAGACACCCCGGTCTCGAGTGGCACCGACACCCTGTCGCTCACCTCGCACCTCGACGCCAAGATCGATGGCTTGGTCTATGGCGGGCGCTTGGGTCCTTACGCCGAACTGCCGTTGGGCAAGCGTTTCACCCTGCAAGGGAGCGCCGGGCTCGCCATCATGGCCACCGATTTCGAGCTCTCGTACACGGAGAATTTCACCATCAACGGAGGTGCCGCCACGACGCCACCGCCCACCCGCCGGGCCTCGGAATCTTCCGGTGAGATCATGGTGGGCTTCTACGGCAATCTCGCCGTGGCGTACCAATTCAGCGAGGCGCTCTCGTTCTACGTGGGTGGGCAGTACCAGCACCTGGGCGAAACCAGCGCCAGCGCCGGGACCAAGACCGCGACCATCGACTTGGGCAACACGATGGAAGTCATCGCCGGCATCAAGTTCGAGTTCTAACCGCCCAGCCCCGGGAACCGGGCTGCTGCCACCGATGCTTCAGCATTACTGGCTGGTCTTCTTGGAGTTGCTGGTGACGCCGTTTCGCCACCCGGAGACCATTTGGGGCATCGTGCCGTTGTACTTCAGCTGGCTGGTGAGCGAGTTGACCTCAAGCAAGGCGTCCTACACCACGGCCCTGCAAACCGGTTTCACCTTCCTCTGGGCGGCGGCGCACTGGATCTGGCCCTATGCCCAGTTTCGCGCCTCGCCCTCCGTGGCTTGGAACCACCTGTGGACCATCAACGTGGTGGTGACCGGCCTGGTGATTGCCGTGGGGCTGTTGGCGTTGATCAGCGGGCTGCGCCACAAGTTCCCCAAGCGCGCCGCGTTCCTCGGCCATTCCCGGTTCGCGGCCTATTTCATGGTGGCGATGTTTCCGATCCAGGCCCGCCAACTGAACTGGTCGTGGGACCGCCTGGTTGCCATCCTGATCTTCGCGGTGCCAGTCTGGCTCGTCTTTGACCTTGGCTTGCGACCCATCCGCAATCGCAAGTAGGCGGCGGTCGGGCGGTCAGGAAGCCTCCCCGTTCGTCTCTCCGTAAACCCGGGCTACGCGGCTTTCTCTATGTGTCCCTCGCCAGCGTGACCGCAGCTCCAGGATCCTCCCGTTCCTCTGGCCACTTCGACATAGCAGGTCCGCTTGCCGGCGCCCAGGTGTTCAAGGAACTGAAGGGAGGGCCGGATCGATCTCCGGCCCCCCGGGTTGATCGTCACTTCACGGTGGTGTGGACGAACGTCCGGAACACCACGGGCCCGATGAGGCCCGAGGGTTGCAGCGGCGAGTCCTTGTGCCAGTGCTTCCACGTGGTGAAGGCCACCCGTTGCGGCACCGGCCGGGCTTCGCCTTTCACCATCCAATCGGGCCAGCGCTTGAGGGTGATGCCGTTCCATTCGCAGTCGTCCGGGTACTGCTCGTCGCCGATCAGGCGGTTGGGCCAGAGGTTGGTCACGCGCACTTCGAGCTCGTTGTCGCCCGCTTTGGCGGCGTCTGTCACGTCCACCCGGAAGGGGGCTTTCCAGAGAATGCCGAGGTCCTTTCCGTTGAGGCGAACTTCGGCGATGACCTGCACGCGGCCGAGGTCCAACTCGAGGGTCCGGCCGGCGCCGAGACTCGCCGCCGGAATGGTCACGCTCTTCCGGTAGACCGCGGTGCCGCTGAAGTACTTGATGCCCGGCTCCGCGTGGTCGGGCCAGGAAACCAGCCGTTTGAACGTGGCTTGCGCGGGCGCGCCCAGGCCCGCAGGGAAAGTCACCGCCCACGGCCCGGCGACTTCGACCGGCTCGGGCGCCGAGGGAACCTCCACGGTCTTCGCCTGCCCCTTCGCGGTGCTGAAGGTGTAAGTGCCCGGCTCCGCCGCGGCCAGCGTCAGTCTGCCTTGCGCCAGCGACACTCGCGGCCGGGGCGGCAGCAGGGCCCAGGCGTCCTCCGGCAGCCGCAGTTCCTGGTTCTCCGCCACCGCCACCTGATGCGCCACGCCATCGAGGGTGTACTCCACGCGCAGTTCCTTCGGTACCATGTAGGCCGGATCGCCCCCGGCAAGGTCGTTATCCGCGCGCACACTCAACATGCGGTCCTGCACGCGGCCGGCCAGGCGCGGGGTGATGTCCACCACCTTGAGCACCGGCAGACCTTTCAGGTTCTCGTTGAAGTGCCCGTACACCGCGCGGAGGAGCCGCACGGGGCCGGCCTCGCCCTGGGCGGGCAACTCCAGCACCGCGTTCTCCACCACGCTGGCCAGGTTGGTCTTGCCGCCGCACTCGTACTCCACGCGCATTTCCTTCACGATGAGCGGTGCGGGATCGCCGTTGAGGTCGTTCGCCGCTTTGACGCGCAACCGCCCGTCCTTGACCCGGGGCGCCACCTTGTCCGTGACATCCACCAGGCCGCTCTTGCCCAGCGAGAACGCGCCGTAGCGCGCGCTCTGGATCGCCAATTCCGGCAGGCGGCGCGCCGAGGGTTCTTTTGTCTGGTAAGTCAGCTTGGCGAAGGCGTCTCTCGCCGACGCCGCCGGTTTCCGGAAGACCACAAACACCGAGCCCGCTTGTTCCAAACTCAGCGTCACCACCGTGCGGCCATCCTCCACCCGCCACAGCGGCGCGGGCCGCATGCGGCCAGTCTCGGCGTCCCACAGCTCGGGCAGCTTCCCGGCAACCCGGAAGGCGCACTCCATGGTGTCCGGCCCGGACTTCTGGTTGGAAACAAAGTAGACATCCACGTCATCCGCCACGCGGTGGACGAAGGCCATCCGCGAGCCGCTGCTCAGCGCGACGCAGTCCGGCTTGATTCCCATCGCAGCCAGAACCTCCTCCACCGGGCGGTTGGGAATGACCTTCCCCTTCCCGAAAGCGTGCTCGCCGACGCCGGTTCCCCAGACTTCGTTGGCGACTTTGGCGACTTCAGCATCCGCTGCGGGGTAATCGGAGAGACTCGGCGACTTGGTGGGCTTGGGCGCGAGGATCGTCGCCCCGGCCGCTGCCAAATCCCGCACTTTCTGCGCCAAGCGCGGCGTCATCCACGGCGTATTCGGGAACACCAGCACGCGATATGCGCCACCGACAGGTGTCATGATCAGGCCGTCCTTCACGGTCAATGCACCGATCAGGTCCGTGCCGATGGCATCATAGTCGTACCCCTTGGCCTTGAGATCAGGCCGGTGTATGCCACCATTGGGCGCGGCTTCGCCACCGAAGAACAGCACGTCCGCGAAGGGCTTGCCCATTTGCAGGAGGTATTGGCCGCGGGTGACGTAGGCGACCCACGCGCGGGATTGCTCCCACCAGGTGTTGGAGCGGCCAAAATGCGTGCCCCACTGCCCCATGGTCATGCCCGGGGCCTTGTTCGGCCAGGGCTGGTGCGCGTAGCAATGGAAGATGAAGCGATTGAGGCCTTGGCTCCAGGTCAGGTCGCCCAAGGCCTTGAGCGAGCCCGGATGATTCAGCCACTTGCCGTTGTCGGGATCGGCGGTGAACGACTCCGCGCCGACGATGTTGATGCCGTGGGTATGGGCCACTTCGGCCGCCAGCTTGACCGAGCTGGACTCGCCACCGCCCGCCCAGAACTCGCCCATCACAATATCGGTTTTCGCGGCCACCTGGAGGCACTCGAACGGCCCGTCATACGGTTCCATCGAGGCTGCCAGCCCGTGCTGGCGGCAGAGTTCAATGAAGTGGAGGAAGTAATTGTCTGCGAACAGGTCGCCGATGGTGCGCCGGAAATCCCACAGGAAGCGCTCAGTGACCTCTCCACCATCCACATACCGGCCGCTGAGCACCGGCAGGAACGGAATCGGGTCGTAGCCGCGACGTTTCATGAACTCCTCGCGGAATTTGGGCGTCCAGTTGTTGCAGCCCACTTCGTAACTGTCGATCAGGGAGCCGTTGACGGACTTGCCCGCCAGGGGGCCAAGCTTCTTGAGGATGGGGTCGATGCCGTCGGCCCAATGCGCGTCCAACGCCTCGCGGTTGAGCTTGTCGATCTCCAGCCCGCGGCCCGCATCCGGGGCGGGGGCGTTTTCCTTGCCGGTGGGCGTGTGGCCGACCCGCAGGATCGTCCAGTCGCCTGCGGGTGCATCCCAGGTGAGCGAGCCATCGGCGCCGAGGCGCGAGGTCAGGTCGACAATGCGTCCGCGCGGCACAATGGCGTCGGCCGGGACCGCCTTGGTGTCCGGCTGCATGCCATACTCGTAGGCGAAGCCAAACAGCCCCTTGGGTTCGAGCTTGTCGATCCCGGGCTTGCCTTTCGGCGTGGGAAAGGCCAGCACCGCAACGTCGCGGTAGTAACCCGCCTTCGTAGCGGGTTTTGGCAGCACCCCATGGTATGGCTTGCCGCCCGAGACCTTCACTTCGCTGGTTACGATGGTCTGCATGGCGTGCTCGGGTTTCACCCATGGGCCGCCGCTCGAGGACCACCCCGCGCAGTTGTGAAAGCAGACCTCCATGCCCAGGCGGTCCGCCTCCGCCGCCGCGAAGCGGAACAACTCGAGCCACTGCGGGCTCAGGTACGGCGCGGGGCCGTCGGGAATCCCCTCGGACACGTTGAACACCTCCACGCCGTTGATGCCGACGCGCTTCATCGACTCGAGATCCGCCGTGATGCCTTCCTTGGTGATGTTCCCGTTCATCCAGTGCCACCAGGTTTGCGGCCTGGCCCAATCGGGCGGGCTCGCAAAATGACGCGCCAATTCCTCCCCCGGCTCTGCTGCCAGGGCGCGGCAGCCGGCCTGGGCCAGCAACCCCAGGCACAAACCTGCCAGGAGCCGTCTCCCGACGACGTTCCCTCGTTTCGATGCCATTCTCATAAGTCCATCCGATTTCGTGTAGCGCGAGCCATGGGCAGTGAAAGCCCGAAGGGAAGCAGGGTCAACAACGAATGAACCGCCAAGCCGGGGCCGACGGAAGGAGGTGCCGCCGCGCGCCGCACCGGAGCGCGGGTAGCGCGGGCTTCCAGCCTGCACTACGGGAGCACGTTACTCCATTCCTTCCCCCGCCGCTGGCGGGTGAATGGCTACTATCTTGGAACCCTTCGGATTCCCTCCCTGCGGCGGCTCGCCGCGCGCCGTTTCGTGCCTGCCCATTCCGCGCGCACACGATCCCGGCCGGGATCGCAGACCGTAGCCGGTGGGGCGAGCCAGGCGAAGACCACCGGATCCCCGGCTCCGTCCCACCAACGCACCCCCCCCGGAGGGGTGCCAGAAACCACCCGGCCGCGTTGCGAGTTGCGTTGGGCCCATTCGCTCATCCCTCCCTTCCTACCACGCCGCGCCTGGCTCTCATGGAAACCTCGCCACCTTCCGCCCAGCTTCATGACCCATCACGACCGTTTATGCACCGCAGGGCTTGCTCCAATACCTGTGCCCGGAACCGCTTTCCGATGGCATCACTGCCCGGCATCGCGTAGGCTTCCCGCAGAGTCAGCCAAATAGAGGACTGGGCGCATTATGAAGTACCGAGGGCAGTTGGGCGGTTGGGTTGGAGTTGGGATGCTGGTGGTGGCCGCGACGACGGCAACGGCCGACCCGTTTCAGAATCTCGATTTCGACGGCGTCATCCTGCCGCATAACCATGAGGACGTGCGGCTCTGGCCACGTTGGGGCGCGGAGGGGGGTGTAGTTAACGTTGGCTTGAACGCGCCTGCCGATGACGTGTGGTTCATGTCGATGATCGTCTACAATCAGGACTGCGCCCTGCATATCCCGTTCGAGGGCCAGTACGGTCTCGCGCTGCTTCCTACGCCAAATCCCATGGGCAACATCGGCGAACCGCCGGTCATCCAAGCCCTGGTACAACTCGGCGACGTGCCAGCCGATGCCGGTCTGCTTCACTTCAAGAACTGGGGTGAACGCGTGCAAGTATTCCTGAGGGATCCGGCCACCTTCGTGGAGCACGAAATCCCCATCACCTATACCGGCGACAACGGCGTGGGCGACATCTCGGCCTATGCGGGGCAGACCATGTGGCTCAAGTTCCAAACTCTCCCCGACACCGAGCAGCCCCAGTACAGCGCCTTGGACAGCATCTGGTTTTCCCCCATCCCCGAGCCCTCCACGATGGCGCTGCTGACCTTGGGTGTCCTGAGCCTCAGTTGGCGGTTGCGCCAGCCAAGGGCGTAGTCCGGTTTCCGTTCCGTCCTCCGCTTGGCCGACCGCCGATGCCGTCACGGAGTCCACCGAGTCCACGGATACCTCCCGCCGCCAATCTCGCGGACCTACGCTGGCGCCATGGAAGCTGAATTCTCGAAGCTCAGCCTGACTGCCCGCGGGGCGCGGCGGTGTTCCCCGCTCGGCATCAATCCCCATGGGTCTGCGCCGCTTTCACCCACCCCGTCCGCAATATGGCTCTGCGCAGCACCCCGATAGCGCTGAAGGCGCGTCATAGGATAGCCTTGGGCAAAGGCCCGCCGTCCCGCCCACCGCAGGTGCCGCGGCAGGCGGGCACCCGAAGCGGGCCGGACGCCCAGGGTACCGTGGCCTCTGATGAATCCTCCCTCTCCCATCCGATGGGAGAGGGTGCCCGCAGGGCGGGTGAGGGTCACCGATTCGGCGGCAAACCTCCCAGGCTTGAGGACCATTCCATTCAACCGGCACCATGCCACCCTTCGTCCCCGCCGCAATATCGCCCGCCGCAATATGGCCGTGCGCAGCACCGCTCACCGCAGGTGCAAATCCCCGCAAATATCCGCAAACCACCCCTGTGGAGTGCGGCGGCAAGGGCGGTCTGGC
>CAYYMW010000152.1:0-14743 GCA_964472515.1 uncultured Verrucomicrobiota bacterium
TTCCAGCACCGGCCCGAGGTCCGCCGGCTCCGCCGGGTCAACGATGTGGGGAAGCCGGGGGCGGGGCGTTCCGCCGACGGCGTCCCGCAGCGGCAACGGCGTGGGGCGGACCTTCTCCAGAAACAGTTGCAGGCCCAGGGGCTGGAGATTCTCCCGCTCGTAGCTGTAGGCTGGTTTCGCGCTGCGGCCCGTGCGGCGGGCCTGGAGCTTCAACCGTCGTTGGTACTGATCTACGCGCTGACGGGCCTTCTCATGGATCAGCTCGATCTGCGGGCGGCTGATCAGGTTGAGCGTCACGCCCGGCTCGCTCGCTTGGATCTGCCCCTTAAGGGTCTCGAAGAACCGGTCGAGGGGAGTCTCCTTCAAATCCACCAACTCCGGCAGTTCCAAGCCGTAGAGTTCCTTGAGGTGGTGCCGCAAGGCGGGATTTACCTCGGCCTCGCTGGTGGCAGGATCGAGGATGTAATTGTCGCGCACCCCCTTCTTCTTGGTGAGTTCAACGGGTAGCAGCAGCAAGGGGGAATGGATGCGTTCGTCGGGCGTCTCCTTGAGGTTGTGCCAGTGCAGGAAGCACAACACGAGCCGAAGTTGGGCGAACCCGTACTCCGCGCGGTCGCGCCGCGCCTCGCTGATGATCTTGTCGAGCACGCCGGGCAGGTAGGGGGCGTCCTCGAACCGCAGGTACTTCCCGAGGGACATGGGTGCGCCGGCCGTGACGGTGGCGGCCAGGTCGTCATGCCACACGAACAACTGCTCCAACCGGATGTTCCGATAATCCAGCACGAGCGGCACGGAGCCTACGGTAAGGTTGAGCGTCTGGAGCGTTGGCTTGAAATAGATGAGGCGGTTCCGGCGCGAGATCTCGAAGAGGCGGTCCCGCAGATGCGCCTGAATCAACCGGCGTCTTCCCGTCAGCCCGGCCTCCTTGAAGCCGCCCAAGCTGGTCAAGTTCAGCTCCGACACTTGCTCGCGGTAATGCTCCAGCCGCGAGATCATCTGCCCCAGGTCCGGGGCGCGCCTATGCCGGTTGAGTTCCGTCATCTGCACGATGACCGAGGCAACCACCGGATTCAGCCGGGGGTTCAGCTCGAACAGATTCGTGCGCCGGACGCTAAAGATCTCCAGGTCTCCGGTCTCGGTGAAATCCAGCCCGCAGGCGACGCTGGCCAGCAGCATCCCGAGCGAGAACAGGTCGGTCAGCTCGTCGTGATGACCGATGGCCTGTTCCCACGACCGGTAGCCCGCGAGAAAGACCGGCTTGGCGATGGCGCCATCCCCCGTGCCGACCCCGAGGTCCGACACGGTGACCGACGCCTGATCGATGTCCGTGACGCGCCGCGCTTCGGCCACTACCTCCACCGCATGGCTGACCGCGGCTTGGAGCGCGTCCACCTTGCGTCCGCGCTTCACCGGCGGCCGCACCCGCTCGGGGGCGAACTGCAGGTGGCCGGCCTCGGTCACGAGGAGGTCCTGCACCCCGTCGAGGGGGGCCACAAAGCCCGCTTCATGCGTTGCCAGCACCTGTCTCATCAATGGCAGCAACGCGGCCAGGGCATCGTCGGTCTCGAAGCCGCCCTTCGCGAGGCCCGCGGCCAGAAAGTCGAGAAACGGAGCGCGGTTCTGCTCACTCACCGGTCACCTCCGCCTGGGCGAGCATCTCCGCCGCCTGTTCCTTCACCTTTCGCACCTCGCGCACCTTGCGTTTGAGTTCCCGAACCACGAGCTTCTCGAAGAGGGCGTCCATCTCGAGTTGGCGGCTGAGCTCGAACGCTGCCGCCAGGGGCATTTCCTCGAGCTCCGGGTCAACCGTGACGAAATCCAGCAGCAGGTAGCAGAAATACTCGCGTAACCCGGCTTCGCTGGGCTTGACCTCGGCGAGCACCGCCGGCTCCCGCGTGGTCGCCGGACGGAAGTCGGCGAAGAAGAGCTTCGCAAGGCCCAGCACGGCGGGGGTCTGGAACCAGCGGGGTTCGAGGAAGTACTCGAGGAGCCGCCGGGTGTGGCGGGTCAAGCGCAGTTGTCCGGTCAAATCCAGCTCGTCGAGCGTCTCCGCGCCTTCGATCATGCGGGCAATGCTCGGGGCGGCGAGGTGACCCTGCTCCTGCCACAACGCCAGCGCCCGGGCCCGGATGAAAGACTCGGGGTGCGATATGCCTTCCGCCGCCACGTCCCCCTTCGAGAAGATCTCCCCGGCCTGCTTGAGGTAGGCCGCGCCGCTGACCTGGCTGAGCCCGGTCTGGATCTTCACCAAACCGGCCACCACGGGGTGCAGCTCCCCAACCGCCCGCAAGGAACCGCGATCAGCGAAAACCTCGGTATAAAGCTGGAAGCGGCGGGCAGTCTGCTCGTGGCTTGCCGCGGCGCGGGGGTTGTTCACCACGGCCTGCAGCAGGCGGTCCGCGATGTGCAGGTCGCCCTGCTCCCACTGCCAGAGCCGATAGTGGGCGAGTTCGTGGCCCAGCACGGAATTGAGTTCCTCGGCGTTCAGCAGTGTCAGGACCGGCCCGGAAAGCACCACGTGCCCCTCGCCGGGGATGAAATAGAGCGTGGCGTTGGGCTCGGAGTTGCTCTGCGCCTGATAGACCGTCACAGGAATGTCGAGTTCGAGCCGGGTCTTCACCTGCTCGAGCCCGCGGTACAGGTCCGGATGGCCGTCGGGCTCGAGGCGATACGTGGCCTTGAGCAACTCCAGGCGCAGGCGCTCGGTGTAATCCGCCTGTGCTCGCGCCGAAGCGAACCATTCCCAGAGCTCGGGTTCGTGCGCGCGGAGGTAGTCCCTCAACTCGAGGTGATACGCCAGCGGGTCCAGTTCGTGTTCCTGAGGGTCCACAATTGCTTTCGTAACGGCCGATGCCTTGAAGCTAAGCAGAACCGGGACGCGCGGTCAAAGCACGATGGCAGGGTGGTTCTGTATGCAGGCGCCTTCGCCGGTCCGAGGGGAATGAACACCACTTGGCATGGGCCTGCCCACTTCGCATGGTTGTGACTTCCTCCTCATTCATGATTTGGGCTTCCTTGGTGGCCCCCTTCCAGCGTTCCGGACGATCTCCCCGGCAGTGGGCAGAGCAGGAGCACGTGCGCCTGGCGACCATAACACGGTCCACCATGGTTCCTGGGGTCCCGCGAGATGAAGGTGCAAGCAGCCGTAGACTGCCGGGAACCGCTCCCCGCAACCGAGCTGTCGTCCCAGTCGGAGCTGAGCTGGCGACTACTGCAATTACCCCTGATCGCCTTGTGGTCAATCCCACCGGGGTTCGCCCAAGTGCAAATAGCTGCAAATAGCTGCAAATGCCTCCCGACACCATCCATGCCTGCCACCAAGTCCCGTTTTCCGGCGACGTGCCCACCTGGCCTGCTGCGGGGACGGCTCGCGGAAAGTGCCTGCGCTCGGAGTGTAAAGAAACCCTAACATGTGTAAAGAAGTCCGACAGTACCCTCGGTCTCTGGCGATAGGGCTGTCAATCCCTAGTAATCATCGATTTTCCAATCGGGAGTGAGTCTCTCCGGGGGGCTTGTGTGTAAGGAATTCCGACAAGACTGGTTCTTCGGAAGTGAGGGGAGGAATGGGGCGAGTCAGTGTAAAACATTGATAGTAAGTAAACTACGATGATGTTTAGCGTCTGGTTTAAGGTTGGCATTGCAGTTGCTCTATGTAGGGTGCCTGCCAACGGCAATAGGTCTGAATAGCGCAACATGAAGAATTTAACGAGACTGGCTGGAATCGTGGTGGCAGCGGTCGCGATGGCGACCTCCGCTCACGCGATCAGCTACACCTTCATCCCCAACGATAACAACGGGATTAACAAGGCTGACCTCTGGGATCTGGACCACACGAAGTACGTGACTTGGGGTTTCAAGAACGTCTCCATCCCCGATGGTTACGTGATCAAATCCGCCGCCTTGTCGATCGACAACATCGACAACTGGTCTGCGTCCGAGAATAACGGGGGGAACAAGCTCTTCATCCAACTGCTGGACAAGACACTAAATCGCGGCAATGCCCCTGCGGGCGTGGCTACTCAGTCCAGTGACAACACCCCTGGTTTGGTGGATGCTTTCGCCAGCTACAGCTACAGCGACCACGTGAAGGTTGCGGAGTACACCGACAAGGATGGTGGACGCGGCAAGACCGAGGATTTGCTGTATGACTTCGGCACGCTGGGGTTGCTGGACGACCTGACCAAGTACATCAAGAACGGTGGTACTTTCGGTTTCGGTTTCGATGCGGACTGCCACTACAACAACGACGGCGTGAAGTTCGAGATGGACGTCTGCCGGGCTCCTGAGGGCGGTGCCACTGCCGTCCTGCTGCTGGCCTCGTTCGCGGGGTTGGCGGGCCTTCGCCGGAAGCTCTGATTCTACATTACTTTCTTACCCACGACGGGACCAGGTCAATCGCCTGGTCCCGTTTTGCTTTACCTCCAGCAACACCTCCTTCCTGCGTCATAAGGCGTTCGGCATAAACCACGTGCCGAATGTGACGACGCGTTATCGAGAGCTTGGCTGCGGTCGTGCGATCGGCTGGCGCGCATGGCGGCCACCTTCAGTCTCGGCCCGTTCTCGCCGATAAACGGGAGGAAGCCGGCTTGCAGGACGGCGTGGGCTGTTTTGGGCCGTGCTCGACTCCGATTTATTGCGCATGCCCAAGATCAAGCTCGATTCGCTGCAAGAGGGAATGATCGTTGCCGCAGACGTGAGGAACATGGACGACATGTTGCTCCTCCCGGCTGGCTGCGAACTGAGCGGACGCCATATCCAAATCCTCCGGACTTGGGGGGTGGCGGAAGTGATGGTCGAGGCGACCGGTGAGACGGAGGCCGAGGCGGATCCGCTCTCCAAGCTCTCGCCAGAAGAGGCGGCGCGACTCGAAGCGGAGGTCAAGTCCCGGTTTCACCAGTTCGACGAGACGAATCCCGTGCAGAAGGAACTGCTCCGGCTGATGATCCGGCGCAAGGCGCTGCAACTCACCCAGAAGGCCCCGCATGCCAACGCCCATTGAAGTTCTCGTCAGCGGTATTCCGAGCCTGGGATCCTATGCCGGCGTGCTGGAGGAATTGGAAACGGCCTTGAACGACCCTTCGAGCACGCTGGCGACCGTCGGCGAGATCATCGAGAAAGACCCGGACTTGACCGCGCGGCTGCTGAAGCTGGGCAACAGTTCCTTTTTCGGCTTCACCTCCCGGATCGAGACGGTCTCGGAGACAATTAGCCTCATCGGCATCCAGCAGGTGCAGGATTTGATCTCGGTGGCGACCGTGGTCAAAGTATTCGAGGGGGTGCCGGCGGACTTGGTGGACATGGAGAGCTTCTGGAAGCACAGCCTCGCATGCGGCGTCGCCGCTCGCACCCTGGCGCTGGCCCGGCGGGTTCCAAAACCCGAGAAGTTCTTCGTGGGCGGATTGCTCCACGATGTCGGCCGCTTGGTGCTCTATTCCCGTGCGCCGCAGGAAGCCCGGGAGATCTTCCAGCTCAATCAGGGGGGCAGCCTCCTGCTGCGGGAGGCCGAGGCCCAAACCCTTCACTACGACCACACGGAGATCGGCGAGGCCCTGCTCCGGGCCTGGAATTATCCCGCCAACCTGACCCATGCGGTGCGGTTCCATCATCATCCGATCTCCGCCGGTGCGTTTCAGCTCGAGGCTTCGATCATCCATGTGGCCGACGCGTTGGTCAACGCGATGCAACTGGGCAGCTCCGGGGAACGGCGGGTGCCGCCGGTGCATCTCAAGGCATGGGAACGCCTGGCCCTCCCGCTGGATACCCTCGAATCCACGGTGGAGAAAGTCGACGCCCAGATCCACGAAGTGGAACAAGCCTTTCTCTCCGCCCGGGGTTGACCCGCCGGGCGTGTGCGCTTGAATTCGCCGCCTCCCATTTCGATCTACCCGGAGTTCTTCAAGTCCGGCGTGGACAAGGTGCAGCGCCAGGGCATGGCCGGGACGGACATGCTGGCCCTGTTCACCGCCCTCGAACACTTCCAGCGCGACATCAAGGAGCACGACAATCTGGCGGACATCCTCCGGGTCACGCAACTGTATCTGGCGGGCCTCAGCCTGTTTCGCGTCACGGCGTATTACATGGTGAATCCGGAGGACTTCAGCTTCGAGCAGGTACTCTGCGATCCGCCCGCACAGAGCCGCCAACTCGACGAGTTGGTCCAGGCCGAGATCGCGGCGGGTCGCTTCGCCTGGGCGCTCCGGCAGCGGGGGCCGGTTTTCTTTCAGGCGCGGGCCGGCGGCGAGGAGGGCAGGGGGGTTTTCCACTCGCTTGCCGCCTCCACGCGGGTGGTGGGCATGAGGAGCGGGTGGCCTGCCAGGAACTGATTCTCCGGTTGCTCTCCATCCTGCTCGGGACCGCCTCGTATGCGCTCGATTCGGCGCGCAGCACCGCCGATCTGAAGAACAAGGCCCTGGCGGCCAACCGGGACCTCGAACGCACCCTCCGCGAGAACGAAGTGCTCGCCCGGTTCCCGGCCGAAAGCCCCTCGCCGATCCTGCGCCTGGCGCGCAGCGGCCGGGTGCTCTACGCCAATGCGCCGGGCCGGCGCCTGCTGCGCCTGCTGGGGGTTGGGCAAGGCGATTTCCTGACCGCGTGGCAAGGCCACCTCGATCTCGCCTTCTCGCTGCCGGACAAACTGGAATTCGAGGTCGCCATCGATTCCGCCACCTATGCGTTCGTCGCGGCGGCGGTGCGCGAAGCCGACTACGCCAACTTCTACGGGACGGACATCACCCGGCGCAAGCGCGCGGAGGAGGAACTCGTGCAGGCCAAGGAAGCCGCGCTGATTGCCAGCCAGGCCAAGAGCGAGTTCCTGGCCAACATGTCGCATGAAATCCGGACCCCGATGAATGCCATCCTCGGCTTCACCGAGCTGCTGGACCGCCTCGTCGAGCATCCGCGCCAGCGGCACTATTTGGGTGCCATCCACTCCAGCGGCCGCACCTTGCTGGCCCTGATCAACGACATTCTCGATCTGTCCAAGATCGAAGCCGGGAAACTGCAGCTCCAGCCGGAACCGGTCTCCGTGCGCCAGTTGGTCGAAGAGGTTCGGTTGATCTTCTCCGAGAAGGCCGCCAGCAAGCGGATCGCGCTCGAGACCGAGGTGGACCCGGCGGTTCCCGCGAGTCTCCTCTTGGATGAAGTCCGGCTCCGGCAGATTCTCTTCAACACGGTGGGCAACGCCCTGAAGTTCACCGAGCAGGGACGCGTGACCATCCGCGCCCGCGCCACACCCGGCTCGTCGTCGCCGGAGGATTGCGGGCTCGAACTCGAGGTCGAGGACACCGGCATTGGCATTCCTCCCGAGCAGCAGGAGAAGGTATTCGAGGCGTTTTCCCAGGCCGACGGCCAGAGCGCGAAGCGTTATGGCGGCACGGGTCTGGGGTTGACCATCACCCGGCGCCTGACCGAGATGATGAACGGCTCCGTTGCCTTGCGGAGCGAGCCGGGGCAGGGGAGCTCCTTTCGCTTTCGCTTCGCGAGCGTGCCGGTTCTGACGTCCGGCACCAGCGTGATCGCGGCGGCGGCGGACACCGGTGAGGGGGTCCGTTTCCGCCCCGCGACCGTCGTGATCGCGGACGACAAGGAACTTAACCGCGAGCTCCTGGCGGGGTTTCTGGAGGCAACGGGGCTTCGTTTGCTGCAGGCCGCCGACGGCCAGGAAGTGCTCGATCTGGTGGCGCGCGAGCAGACCGACCTGGTGCTCATGGATATCCGGATGCCCGGCATGGACGGTCTCACCGCCACCCGGCGCTTGAAGGCATCCCCGCTCCATCGCAACCTTCCAGTTGTGGCGATCACCGCTTCCACTCTCCGCGAGGAGGAGGAACGCATCCGCTTGGTGTGCGACGGCTTCGTGGCCAAACCGGTCTTGCGCGCCGCCTTGCTGGCCGAGGTAAGGCGCTTTCTGAAGCTGGCCGAGGAGGAGGCGGGGCCGGTCCCTGCCCCTGCCGTTGGCGCTCCCCCCGTCACGGAGAGCCCAGGTGACGATCCCGCGCGCTGGGAACCCCTGTTGGAGTCGCTCCGGGCGGAGTTGAAGGACGCCTGGCCTAAGCTCACCAAAACCCTCGCGCTGCGTGGCGTGCAGCAGTTTACGGAACGGTTGGAGCACCGGGCCAGGGAGGCTCAGGCCTCGTCATTGGTCGACTACGCGGGCAGGCTGCACCGCTGCGCCCTGGAGTTTGATCTTGACGGATTGTCTCGATTGCTGGCGCAATTCCCCTGCGTAGTACAAGGGATCGAAGAGGCGGTGGCTGCTCTTGACGAGCGTTCGGGGCATCCAAAGACTCAGGGATGAATCATCGCTGTCTGCGTCCCCGCGATGCCATGACAAGCACGTTCGACGTCATTTTGCCCGTTCCGGCGGAATCCACGATTCTCGTGGTGGACGATGTGCCGCGGAATATCCAGGTGGTGGCCTCTGTTCTGGGGGACGCCGGCTATGAGATCATGCCCGCTACCAGCGGGGCACAAGCACTTGAGCGTGTCCAGACACGCCTGCCCGATCTGATCCTCCTGGACCTCATGATGCCGGAGATGGACGGCTTGGAGACCTGCGCGAAACTCAAGGCGGGCGCGGCCGCCAAGACCCCGGTCATCTTTCTTACCGCCAGCAACGAGATGGCCCATTTGGTCAAGGCCTTCGAAGCCGGGGCGGTGGACTACGTGACCAAGCCGTTCAACCCGCAGGAGTTGCTGGCCCGCGTCGCGACCCACCTTGAGCTCAAGCACTCACGCGACGCGCTCGAGAAGCAGACTCAGCGCCTGCGCCAGCTCAACGAGGAGAAGAACGAATACATGGGCATCGCCGCACACGATCTGCGCGGCCCGCTCAACAACATCATTGCCTCCTCGCACATGCTGCTGACGGAAAGCGACCTTGCCCCGGAGGAGGAACGGGAGATGCTTCAGTTCGTGCATCAGAGCGCCAAGCATATGTCCGAACTGGTTCGCAACCTGCTCGACGTGAACGCTATCGAGGCTGGCCAACTGCGCCTCAACCCGGTGCCTTGCTCCCTGTTGGAGATCGTGAACTCCGCCTTGGACAGCCATCGCCACCGCGCCGGCTTGAAGGAGCAGCAGTTGGAGTTCTCCGCGCCCAGCGGGTTGGTGGGAGTGGTGGTGGACCCGAATGCCACGCTTCAGGTGGTCGATAATCTCGTCTCCAACGCCATCAAGTACTCCCCTCCGCGCAAGTCGATCCAAGTCCACCTGCTGCAGCAGGATGGAAAAGCCCGCTTGGTGGTGAAGGACCATGGCCCCGGCCTCACGCCGGAGGACCAGAAGCGGCTTTTCGGCAAGTTCGCCCGGTTGAGCGCCAAGCCGACCGGCGGTGAGGTCTCGATCGGGCTGGGGCTGTCCATCGTGAAGAAGATGGTGGAGGCCAGCGGGGGCAAGGTCTGGTGTGAAAGCGAACCGGGCAACGGCGCCGCTTTCATTGTGGAGTGGCCGTTGGCGGCGTAACGCTCATGGCGAGCCGGGTGACGCTCGTCCCGGCTTGCCCTTGCGGGCACTCACCCCGTCAAGGCTTCCTTAACCGGTCGCCCGCGCGCTTCTTGGCATCCAGCAGTCGTCCCGGCGTGTAGACGCCTTCCTTGGGAGCGGGAGGGGCGGCAACGGGCGTGGCCGGTTGATCGGTCTTGGCGGGCGGAGGAGCGGTTTCCAGCGGTTTGGCTGCTTGCGCGGGTTTGAACAATTCCGGGCGCGGCTCAATGCCGGCCGCCGTGCGGCCAGCCCGCACGTGCGCGCGCTTGGTCAGCAAGGCGGACAGGGATTCGTCCGCCTCAGCCGCGCGCGGCTTGCCCTGCCAGAAGAAGATCCAGCGGCGGAGGTTCTGCGTCGCTTTCAGCCACTCCGCCCGGTCCAGGTAGATGCGCCTTACCCCCACGTCCGCCACAAACAGCAACACCGCCATCCGGAATAACCACTCCCAGAGGTCCCGCGGCTGGAAGGTGCGTTCGCGTTGATGCAGGAACGCGCTGCTCTCGGGGGCGTTCCGGCCCACCGGTTGGAGCAGGCGTCCGCCCACGGTCTCCGCCAAACGGCGCAGGAGATGCAGGTTCGGTTCGGTGGCCTGGAACTCGGGGGAGTAGTTGACGCTCGCGCCGATGGCCTGCGAAGCGCGCGGCTTGCCGTCCGCGTACTCGGTCAGGTTGATCAGGTACGCCCCGACTTCAGGGGTGGCGAAATGCGCTTCGTAGCGGCCCGGCCCCATCTGTTCGAGCCGGATGGTCTGCTGCTGGCCCTTCGGGCTGACGAGCGTGGCGCGCAGATTCAGGAAGTTGCGGTAGTTGCCGGCGGCGTCCATCGCTTCCACGCTGAGCACCCCGTCCCCGTGCTCGACGGAAACCTCCGTGTTGAAGTCCGCCTGATCGATGCGCCGCACCGCCCACTGCGCCGCCTGCGCCCAGAACTGCCGGTACTTGTCCCACGCCAGCCAGTCGGCCGCCCATTTCGCCTTGGCGTCTGAAGTAAAGGCCACCGCCCGTCCCAAACCGTACTGCCAGTGGGCCAGGATCGGATCGCCTTTGTCCGAGACCAGGGGCACCTCGGCCCGGCCCTTGGCCGTCGTGCAAACGTAGCCGCGCAACTGCGGGAGCTCCGCTCCACTGATCCCCCGCAGGATCTCGCTCGAACCCACGACCTGCGGCTTGAACGGTTCCTCGAAGATGGCCGACTTCAAGATAACCATCGCTTCCTTGATGAAGATCTGCGGCAACCGGGCAGGGTCCTTTACGTCGTAGAAGCGACCGCGCCCTTGATCGGCGATGCGAATCATCGTTTCCGGCCCGGCATGGCCCGAGATCAACACCGTACTGACCGTGATCTTGTCGTTGACGATGGCGTTCATCAACTCCGGTGAGGGCGGTCCCGGATCGCCGTCACTGAAGACCACCATGTGCTTGAGGTTCGCCTTGGACGCCTTGAGCCCGGGGTTGTCAGCGTCGCCTTGGTAGGCCATCTCCATGACGTGCTGAAAACTCGGCAAATCGCCCTGGTTCATCCCCGCGATCTTGCGTCCCATCTCCTTTTTGTCGCCCACTTTGGCCAGTGGGAACAGCCAGCGGTCTTTGCCATCCCAGAGCACCACGCCCAGTTCGTCCTGGGCTCCGAGGGCGTCCAACGCGGCGAGCGCGGTCTGGCGGGCCACTTCATTGCCGTTGTTGAACTCCATCCCGTGCATGATCAGCACCAGGGCACCGCTGGGCAGCGCCTTCTTGCTGCTCAGTTCCATCTCCACTGGCAGAGTGGTTTCCAGCGGGGTGCCCCGATAGCTGCCCGCGGCATAGGTCTGGTCGCCGCCGATGCAGACCAACCCCACGCCAAAGTCACGCACGGCACTTTCGAGCAACTTCATCGCGGTGGTTCCCAGATCGCCGGCTGCGATGTTGCTCAGGAAGATGGCGTCGTAGCTCTGCATCTCGGCCAGGCTTTCGGGGAAGCCGGAAAGATCGGCCAGCTTGACCTCGAGGCGCGAACTCCGCAAAGCCGCTGCCAGGGGGGCGTCCTTGTCAGGTTCGGCGGAGATGACCAGGATGCGCGAGTCGCCGCGCACGCTCGCAAATCCGCTGGCCCGGTTGTTCTGTGGCACCGGATCGCCCGGAGCGTCCAACTGCACGTCGTAACTGTAGAAACCCGCTTCCGGCAGGGTTTGCGGGAAGGTGAAGAGGTTCTTGCCGGGCATCAGTTCCACCTGCTGTTCGCCCAGGAACTGGTTGTTGCGGAAGAGGCGCAGGCTGGCCGTGCGGTTCGTGTCGGACAGCGCCAGAATCTTGGCTTCGAAGGTCTGCCCCTTCTTCAATGCCCCGGGCACGCTGAGTTTCTGAACCATGACGTCCCCGCGCCGCACCGAGCCCATGGGCACGACGTCCATGCTCACCCCGAGCGCCTTGGCCGCCAGCGCCGCCCCCATGGCGTCACCGACGTTCTCATTGCCGTCGCTCATGAGCACCAGGCGGCGCTGCCCGTCCTCCGGAAAGGCGGCCGTGCCCAACCGGATCGCGCTGGCCAGGTCGCTGCGGTCGCTGCCCACCACCGCGTGGATCTTCTGAATGTCCACCTTTACTGCCGGGGTCGTCTCGATGCTCGCGCCGTTGCCAAACACGATCAGCCCCGCCCGGTCCACGCTCTTCTTCTTGCCGGCGGACTGATTGACATAATCACGGCCGGCCTCCTGCTGCGTGCTGGGCACGCTGTCCGAGCGGTCCAGCAGATAATAGACGTTCATCCCCTCCAGGGCTTTGCGCCACTGGAACCCGGCCAGGCCAAACACCAACAAGGTCACCACGATGGTGCGCAACGCGAGGGCGACGCGCCGCCGCCAAGGCCCGGCCTGCACGTCGGATTTCACCGACAGCCAGACCACCCAGGCCATCGCCGGAAGCCAGACCAGCAACCACCAGGGATGCGAGAACTGGAATCTCACGAAACCCTCCTTCCAGCGGGCGCCGGCCCCGAGCTTCGGGCGGCCTGCTTGGCGCCCTGGCTGTTCCCGGCCGGTTGCCGGCGGACCAGTTTCTGGACCCGGTGGTTCGCCGCATCGGCCACATAGAGGTTTCCCTTCGAGTCCAGAACGATGCTCCAAGGATTGCTGAACTCTCCGGGCGCGCCGCCAGCTCCGCCGATCACCTCAACCGGGCGGTCCTGCCCGTCGAACACCTGCAGGCGGCTGTTGCCAAACTCGCACACGAACTGATTTCCTTCCGCATCCACCTGGATGTCGTACGGGTAGCTCAACTCGCCCTTGGCCGCGCCCGCATGACCATACGCGCGGAGGAACTTGCCGCCCGCATCGAACACTTGAATGCGATGGTTGCAGGAATCCGCCACATAGAGCCGGTCCCGGGCGTCAACGAACAGCCCCTCGGCCCGGTTGAAATCGCCCGGGCCGGAGCCGAAGCGCCCCATGCTATTGGTCCACGCGCCACCGGCGGAAACGAAGCGCTGGACCCGCTCGAGCACGCCGTACTCGCTGACGAAACACTCCCCGTGGGAATTGACCGCCACCGCGCGCGGGAACGCCAGTTGCCCGTCATTGGTGCCGTGCGTACCCCACTGTTTAAGGAGTTTACCCTGGTGGTCGAAATGGTTCACCCGCGAATAGTGCGGTTCGATGACGATGATGTTGCCTGCCGGGTCGATACCCATCCCCTTGGGGCGGCCAAGGTCAGTCTGGGGCATCTGCCAGGAGAGGAGGAACTGGCCGGTCGGCGAGAACTTCTGGATGCGCCCGGTCATGTCGGCGACATAGAGGTTGTCCTCGCGGTCGATGGCCAGCGACCGGGGCTTCTGGAACTGCCCTGGCCCGCTGCCCCGCGTGCCGACCATCTCGATCCGGCTGAAGAACTGGCTGTCGCGCAGGACTTCCCCGCCTCCCTTGCCACAACCCGTCAGGGCGGAGGCAGACGCCAGCAGCGCGAACGCGGAGGCGAGAGTCCTGGTCGTGCTTCCGGCACCCTGCCAGACCGACCACCCTGCCCATCCCAACAGAGGCAGGACCGCCAACGCCAGGAGCAGGAGACACAGGGCGTTGACCTGGCTGTTGTGCCCATAGTGGAGCAAGTTGAACACGCGCAGTGCCAGCGTCTCCGATCCCGGCGGCTGCACCAGCAACAGGACCTCCACTTCCCAGAGGCAGAGCAGGTAGACCACATATGCACCCGCCAGGACCCGTCCCCACACTTGGGGCCAGAGCACGCGTCGCCAGAGTTGTCCGCGCGAGGCTCCCTCCAGGCGGGCGGCATCCAGAAGGTCACGGTCAATGCCCGCCGCTGCCTGGCGCGCCGCACTCCATCCGATCGCGCCGTAGCGCAACGCGAGGGCCACCGGAATGATGGCCAGACTCTGATAGAGCCAGCTCAACCCGGGCCGGTTGAAGAGCCAGATCAGGCCGATTCCGAGGAGCATCCCGGGAAGCAAGAATAGGAGCCAGGCCGCCCACTCGGCCCGGCACTTGGCGAGAGGCAAGCCGACCGCCGCCACAACGAGGGCGGTGGACAGGGCCGAAACCAGCGTCATACCCACGGCGCGGTGCGCTGCCGCCAACGCCGAAGCGCCTTCGGTCCAAGTCCGCTCGCTGGTCAACAGATGGGCCGTCGGAAGCCCCACGGCCAGGAGCAGAACCACCATGGCCGTTCCGGTGATGCACGCAAACCAGGGGCTGCCCAAACGCTGGCGTACGGCGCGAGGCTCCGGACTCCGGCCTTCGCGCGGCCAGGCCAATTCGCCGGGCCAGACCGCCCATAGCATCAGCGGGCCAAGGACCAGCGGCCAGCAGAGGGTCAGGGCGGCCCCGGCGCTGAAATTCGTGCTGAATTCAAGCCAGGCTGCGGCGGGCAGCACCTTCACCTGCAGAAGGAAGGGCACCGAGACGTTGTTGAGCGCGAGCGTGAAGCACAACATCAGCGCCGCTCCCAACGCCGGTCTGGCCACCGGCCAAAGCACGGCTCGCACCAGACTGGTTCCCTCGGCGGCGGGCTCAACTTCAAAATGGGCGGTATCCAATCCACGCCAGGCAGCCCAGCTCAGCAAAGCCGCCAGCGGCCACAGCAGGCTGCTCAGCACCAGTACCGCCCCCCCCATGGAGTAGATGCTGAACGGGAACCACGAGCGCCAGCGCCCGGCGTTGCCCAGAAGGTCCAGCCAGCAATTCGCGACCAGAAACGGCGGCAATGCCAGCCCCACCCCGGCGCAGGCCATGACCACCCACCCGGCTCGGCGCGGCAGGCCCATGGCGAACAGGGCC
>CAYYMW010000153.1:0-14683 GCA_964472515.1 uncultured Verrucomicrobiota bacterium
CCGCAACCCAGCACCCCACGTTCAGAACAAACATCAGGCGGTTCGTCGGCGGGGAGCGCGTCGCGCCTTGCGGGCGGCCGCGATCTCTCGGTTGATCTCAGGCAACGACAGCTTGGCTGCTCCGCTGTGCGCGGCCGTCGCGCGAACGCGGCTGAGGGCCAGCCGGCTGCGCGAATCTTGGATGGCGCTCAATTTCACCATAAGAACCTATCCGGTAGCGGCTCCGGCAATGCCCGCCTTCCTGACACCGAACGCGACCGTGCTTCTCCGTCTGCCACAACTCAGAGCAAAACACCCGGCTCGACGTTGAAGTGCCGCGCCAGCTTGCCAATGTGACTCACCGTCAGACGGCGCTCGCCCCGCAGCAGCTTGGGTCCCGTGGACCGATCACCGCCCAACACCCGGGAGAGATCAGCGGCTGACATTTCATGCAGTTCCAACAGGAACTTGAGCGTCTGCAACGGCGTGCCCTTGGGCCATTTAACCCGCATCCGGTCATACGCTTCAACAAAGGAACTGACGGCCTCGAGATAATCCGCCTGATCGGCGTTGAGCTGGTCCTCGAAGCCCAGCAGGGGCTCGATAGCGTGCCGGGCGGCAGCATATTCAACCGCGTCATGCAGCGGCCGGGGAACGTATCGTTGGCACAACTCCGTATAGCACTTCGGCAACTCCGCGAATGACGCGGGCCGGGGAATGTTACGCTCAACCGTCTTCATAGCTCATGCTTCCACGCGTTCTTGCTGTACTCCGCATGCGACAGGAACCGAAGCGCGAACACCATGCCCGTGTTGAAATGGACCGCGCATATCAGCCGGAACTCGTTGCCTCCCACATTAAAGACCACGACCTTCCGTTGACTCATCACAACGACCAAGTCAGCGGCCGGAAACGTTCGGCGCAGCTCTGCAAATGAGCCCCAGCGGGCTCCCCGCACCACTTTGACCCATTGCCGCAAGGAGGCGGCCGCCCGGGCATGTTCGACAGCCCATTGCAGCAACGCGCCTTCGGCAACGATCCGCATGGAGACAAATTGTCCCCATCGTGGTTTGCTGTCAACGGAGAACTCAATTCTCCGCTGAATGCAGCCCGCCGGGCCCGGCCTTGAAGGCGATGTTGGTCCGCTCCGGGTCTTCGGGATGGGAGCGGGCGCAGTTCCACAGGCAGGCGCCGCAGTGAACGCACTTCTCCCGGTCGAAGCGCGGCACCGCGCCTTCGCCCGGGGCGATGGCCTGCCCGGAGCACAACTCGATGCACACCTTGGTCCCGCACGACTCGCAGAGGTTGGGATAGAGAAACGCCACGTGGTCCGCGTAGCCGGGGGGTGCCTGCACTTTGCCGCCAAGGAGCAAGGCGTCCTGATGGGTCATGAGCAACTGCCCATCGTACGGGATCGCCGGCCAGCCGGCGCGTTCCATCAACGCCCCGTGCAACGACAAGCCCTTCGCGGCGCAGTCCTGCCGCAGCTTCGCGATCTCCTCCGCTGGGATCACGCCCGCGTAGTACTCCTCCAGGGTAGGAATGCGTTCCTGCGGGCGCTTGGGCTCGCCCGGCCAGGCCAGTTTGCCGCCGGTCAAGCCTACCAACGCGGTCCCGACCAAGCCCGACACCACCCCTTGCTGGAAACCGTCCCGCGCCTTCTCGGCGATTTTGCTCTCGGTCTCCAGCCAACTTTCGCGCCGACGCTTCACGTAGGTGGCCTCGAGATTCTGCTGGGTAAAGGGCTTGCCCTGGCCGGCCAGTTCGAGCACCGCCTGCGCCAACTGCACGCCGGTCAGCCAGGCTTCGTCCACGCCGGAGTTGGTCAGCACGTTGGTGCTGCCGGAGCCTTCGCCGATGCGCGCAAAACCGTCCCCGACCAACCGCGGTTCACCGCGCCGGCCCGATTCGCCCAGCGACTTCGCCCCCCACGAACGGAGCTTCCCACCCTTCAGGTATCGCCACAGGTAAGGGTGCAGCATCCAGTGCTGCAGGTAGCGGTAAGCGGTTCGTACCGGGCTGTCGAACCACGACGGTACAAAGATGCCCAGCGACGCCACCCGGTCCGGGTGCACGTACAAAAAGCCGAAGATCTCCGGCTCCGGATAGCCGAACGTGTGCAGCACTGTGCCCGGCTTGAGGTCCACCCCTTCGGGCAGGTCCACCACGAACTTCATGCCCACCGCCCATTCACGCTGGTGATGCCCTTCCGGCAGCCCCAATTCGTCATCCAACTGCTGGCCCACCGGCCCGATGGGACCGTCCCCCACCACCGTGAGAGCCGCGCGCACCTCCATGCCGGGGGTGAAACCGTCCGCCGGCTTCCCGGCCGCGTCGGTTCCCTGGTCCATCAACTGGATTCCCACCACCTTCTTCTCTTCCAAGATGGCCTTGGCCACCGGGGTCGAAGGCCAGATCTGCACGGTGCCCGTGCTTTGGACCTGCGCGGCGACCCATTGGTTGAACTGCCCGATCGAGAAGATCATCCCATCGGTCTTGTGCAGGAACTCCGGCGCCCACGGGACCTCCATGGCGTGCTCCTTCACCGGCAGCGCCCCTTTTAACAGCTTGAGGACGCCGTCCCCCAACCGCAGCATTGCGGAGCGGCGGCTTGCCCCCTGCGGGTCCAGCAGGTAGACCAACTTCTCCTCCGCCACCTTGGCCGACATCGGCACTTGAGCCGGATCCAAGTCAGGGAAGGAAGCCCGGATCGCGCGGGCGCGGGTGACGACGCCCGAAACGCCAAAGCCCACATCGTCCGCGCGCTCATAGCAAAGCACCTGCAGGGGCATGCCGGGCGAACTGGGACTCTCGATGGCAGGCGTGCCGTCGGGCTTAAGCAAGCCCCGGGAGAGAGTGGTGAGGAACCCGCCCATGGCGGGGCCAAATCCCACGCAGGCGATATCCACATCCATGCGGGGGCGTTCCACCGTCGGCAAACCGTCCTGAGTCGTTGCATTCATCTGTCGTCGGAAATGGCTGGCAGACAACCTGTTCGGCGTCAACTGACGCCCTGCTCTCTGAAGAGAGACTCGTCCCGCCCGCCCCACCACGGGCTGTCCCTACCGGTCGTCGCGCGGCGCATATTCCCCATTCGCCCCGCCTGCTTCAAGCGCAGATTTTGCTCGGGCCCGGGCTTAGAAACGATCCTCCGATGCTCACGTCAGCCTAATGCCGCAACACCACATGCTCAGTGACTTACGGTGGCGTGTGTCTAGATTCTCGCGACGCTCTTCTTGTCTCGAATTGCCTCCCAGAACATACTCGACGCATCAGAAGCCATGAAGAACCACTCCCCGAGACCTCCAATCGAGCCACCGGCTTACCGGAACCACAACCCGGCAAGCAACTGCTAAACCTCGCATGCACATCCTGTTCAGCCAATCGAGTCCAAATATCCTTCCAACCCCAAAACCGCCTCAGCATCCCATTGCAGCCGTAGAGTCTCTCCAATCCCAGTGGAATAATCCACGTTGTAGTCACGGCACGGAGAGTAAACGATCGCACTGCTGCTCATCATCCGATGAATGATGTATAGGGACACGGCCGAGGTCTTAGGCCCAACCGATGCCAACACGACGTTGCACTTTCCAGTGAATTCACGCACGAGCCTCTCCAGCGCAGACAAGCCCCAGTCCGCTGCATAGGAGTTCATTGACTCCATTCGAATCCCACTACGTCCCTGAAACCGCCTTAAGTGGGGTTCGCGGTTGCGAGTTGGATCCTCCGAGGAACCATCCTGTAGGATGATGAGCGTCTCCTCAGGTTCATAGTATGACACAAAATGCTCACAGCGATCTGCATCAAATCCGCTCAGAACAACGAGCTTGGTAGGCAAATCAAATCGGCTCAATCCTCCAAGTTTCGGAACAATGAGTGGCTGTGTCGGCTCACTACCACACCAAGGCCCATGCGAACCCGCTCGATGGTAAACAACACTTCCAGGGATCTTGGCTTGCGTAAGCAGATCAAGCACACTCCAAAGAGGCGCGCGAGGTGTTGTTGTAATATCAAAAACGAACCGCTCCACTGTCGTCAGTTCTTCTGACATGACATTGAAGATGCGTCTCCACGTCTCGACCATCGCCGCACTACCACCTTGGCAGCCTAGTGCGTCATGAGCAATCACTCCGACGTTTTCAAATCTCGGATTCAGGTGCCTGAATAACTCGGCAAACTCATTGCGAGCGGTCGCACTTCGCTTTCCATAATCCTCAAACCACAAGCAAAGGGCCGATGTGCATTCTTCATCCTCAATAATCCGCTTTGCACCTTCGATGAAGCGCTGCTCCCAGCTAGCGGTTGCAATATACAGAACCTTCCTTTTCATACCAACTCGCCGTCGAACATGTCACGTTGACCAGATGATAATTGCCCTCGCTCTGATTTTTCCTTGGGTGTCTTTGGCAATGGACTGTTCTTGAAGGCAGCTTCCCAAAGATACCTAGCCTCAATGGAGATGCACGCATTTTGGCCAACAGGATCAAGTCCTCGCACGATCCAAAGCAGGCGATCAAACGTATAGTAATACTCACGGTTGCCACCATCCTTCCCACTGCTCATCCTACGAAAAAGGATCTGGGCCCGTCGAGCGATCTCGAGCAAGCGCTCTAGATCCGTCATTCTATCGAACAAAGCACTTCCGGATATTGAGAACGCAATTGCCCTGGGTTCCGATCTGTGATGATGTAAGCGATGCGTGAAAAACACCGCCAGATTTTCCAAGAGCTGCGACAGACTCTTTGCATCGTCGCGCGTGCAGCCACGGATGCTGTTATTAAAGCCTTGCTTAACCCAACCCCATCGACGTTTGCTGAGTTCCTCTAAACGCTCAGCTTGAATGGACGGTTCGATTCCCTGCACCTCGACTACCTTGCCATCCAGTTTCGACAATGCTACGTCATACATCGCATAGCAGGGCTCAAGAAGATATCGGATTACACCGGTCGATACGTGAACAATCAGATTAAATCCTGAATATGGAGGGCGATTTGCCTTACTGCTTCGATTGCGAAAATAGTAAGCGCGGCCAAATTTGTATACGAAGTCCCCAATTTGCTTGGCAGTCCCGTTCGGATAGCGCGCTTCTGCATCACGGCGAGCTTCAGCTTCCGCCTTCTCCAAATCGGCAGCCATGCGCGTGCTAATTGGAAAGAACTCCTCGGCCGTTCGCTTAATACCGCACTTACTGAGACGCTTTTCCACTATGTCTTTTGCCAACTCGTAGTATGCCGCGTCAGAATTCTGAAAGTCCTGCTCCATGTCTACTCGGATAAAATCATGACGCTCAAGCAACTCACCACCATGGGCGGTGCGCAACGACTTCTGATCCACCAGACTTGTCGCCACCTTGAAGCTTATCTTTGAATTATCTCGAGAGGCGATCCAAGTGTTAAGGGTAGCATTCTGCATGTCGGAGAGCGCATCGGCATCGTCGAACATGATACTAAAGTGGCTTTCCGAGAGTTTCTTAACACATGTCGTTACAACGTCAACCAAAGGAAGCACTGCACTCGCGAATGTGACGGCATTATCGTAGTAGCTATCAGGAATGCGTTGATTCATCGTTCGTTGCGCTTCTACGGACTCACGCAACGCCGCCAGCCGCAACGCCACGAAAACAGACACTCCCTCCGGCAGGCTCCATTGCAGCAAGCCTCGCACTTGTTCTTTCACCTGCACAGCCTCCTCGTCCGTTACGAGTTCCGGGCACGAAGCTAGCGCATCTGCCAAGGCGTGCACTACCGCAACGACCATGATATGCTCGCTCATTAGCTGACCGAGCAGTGGCTCAAGCATTTCCGGTTCCGGTTTGCCCAGAGCAGTGTTGCGACATGGAACATAGATTCCAATGGTCTTCAGCATTTCAGACATGTCCTTGTTTGGCGTATCACGTCTGTGCTTGCAGGCTTGAATCGGCAAAGAGTAATACCGAAGCATCATAGTCTTCCCAGTCCCTCTATCACCGAGCAAGAAGACGTTTCGCTGCGAATCAATGAACCGCGCAAAATTGTGATCGTCGATGAAGTAGTCAACCATTTCATCCGGAGTGAAACGGATGGCGGCTTCGAATTCGAATGGGTTTCGTTTCATTGAGTACACTGTGCTGATGGTATTGGTACCGAATGGAAGCCTGCCGCTTCGCGAAGTCTTGGGAGGAGTATGGCGAGATCAAGCTCCGTTTGCCTATGAATTAGTGACATCTCTTTGGTAGGTTCTGGGAGGATAAGGTCGTCCAGAACGATCTTCTGAATACCAACTCGCAGGTCTACGCACTTGTGATAGAAATGAAAACTGATCTCCGTGCGCTCAAAGGCACGAAGCAGAGAGCAGTGGTGTTTGTTATACTTCCGTTCGAGATCAAGTTTGACTGCCCGGGCGTAGCAAAACTCCAAGAGTTGTTTCAGTCGGATTTCATCGTAAGGTTGCTTCCACTCATTCGGAGCCACTTCCACGTTATAGGTCAGGACAATTCTCCCGCCGCCACGGTCAATAAACACCTCTGTAATCGTTGCGTATTGGTGAAATATTACGCTATCTTCTGATTGAGGAAAATGGCTGCGAATGAACTGAGATGTCCTCTGCGGTCCCTCGGCCAATTCGTCTGCTAACCGGAGAATCGCGGCAACTCTTCTACAATCCAATCGAGTCTTTTTAAATGACGAGGCGTTGTCCAAGTTTCCGATAGTGTCCTTCGAACCCTCTCGAGTATGCCCACAATGAGCCTCGACAATACTAAGCAATTGTCGCTTTTCTGAGTTTGGGCAATCGTCCCCTCTGCACCAGTGAAGCACCTCCTCCAATCTTCGGTTATGTTCCTTTCGGCCAAAGATGTTGCCAAGATCGTGAAAGAGAATCGCCATCACCAAGAAGTAAAGCTCGGCTGCGGTTAGTGCGTGCCTGGAATCCGTTCCCTGACAAGCTTCCTTGCCGAGCAGCAGGAATGCATTCTCGAGTACATCCTCAACATGGCGAGCTCCGTGATCAGTCAAGTTGGGTTCGTATCGAGCGATAAACGGCAGAATGTCGTGGATGGCTTTCTGCCGCGCACTCATGTAAATGCCCCAGAGCTGCTTTCCCTCTGCCTCACCGAAGCAAGAACTAAGTCTCGATTCCGCTAACGTTTCGATCTTCTTTAGATTTTCCATTCGTGTAGGTTTAGCGTGCCGCCCGTAAGAGTTGCGCGAAAACCGCTTTGGCCAAATGCGGTGGAACAGCATTCCCAACTTGTTGCTGCTGAAAACCTATGGATCCCTTGAAAACATACGCGTCGGGAAACGACTGAATCCGTGCTGCTTCCCGTACCGACAAGCCTCTGTCTTGATAAGGATGAATCAACATGTTCTTGCGGTAGTTGCCTATGACTACAGATGGTTTCCGCGGATCCAATCGGTGATAAATTCCAGTGTGGCACTCGTAATGAGCCCGGTAGTTCTGCATGAGGCGAGTAGGGATGTCCTCCCAGTTGCCACCGGGCTTGACGTGCTTATATCGCCGAACCACAAACGGCGCATTGCGAGTGACAAGGTTGCCCGACACCTCTGAATTACCGTTCCTCAGGCTGCGGACATACGAAGATCTCGCGGCGCGTTTGTAAGGCAAAACGTCAACGCATGCGCCATTTGTCAGTTCTGGGAGGTCAGATAGAGCCACCTCGACTGGGATTGGGTGCTTGGTTGTTGGTTGAGGCATTGGGACCCGAATGCCGTGGCGGGATGAAATTACGAACAAGCGCTCCCGCTTTTGTGGCACGCCGAATTGGGCGGCATTCAGAACACCACTGGAGCATAGATACCCCAGCGACTGCAACATCTCCAGTATGATATTTAGGAACTTGCCACCCTCGGTCTCGATGATGCCCTTAACATTCTCGAAGACCACCCAGTCTGGCTGCCATACTTTAACAACTTGGATGAATTCCTTGAACATCCAATTGGTTTCATTTTGAGAGGTGCGTGTTCGTTGATTGGAAGTCGAAAAGCCCTGACATGGTGGACCACCGAAAAGAACTGCGTCCCTATTACGCAAGACCTTGGGAGGAAGCTTTCCCAACTTTCGAATATCGAATCGGAACAGCTCAACTTCTGGGTGATTGGTCATGTAGGTTAGGGAAGCGTTTACCTCCGCTTCCACCGCAAACACCACCTCAATGCCAGCCAATTTGGCCCCAAGTGTCATGCCGCCAGCACCACAAAATAGATCAACTCCGATCATGGTCACTACAGGCACAAATAGTTAGCATTAGTTCCACTAGGCGTGTATGTCGCTTAGGCCCATGGTTCGCGGCCCACAACGCCTTACCGGCCCCGCGGATTATTCGCCTCAGCGGATCAATCGTTTGAATCTTAGCTTGAATTTGGCCTGGAGGAAAGGGTTTTTGCGCCCTCCAGCCCTGGGTCTGTCCTTTCGGCTATTTGAACCGGTGAATCACGTACACGACGGTGTTCGAGGTGGTGTTCTGATCGACGGCGACGCCCAGCGACTGATGGTCGACCTTGTTCCGAATATGGACCCAAGCGCTCAGCGGTTGCGCGCTCCGTCGCATGATGTAGGCCCCGTCCACCAAAGCGTGGGGTGGGCCATTGGATCTCCCGGGCGGCGGAAGCGTCTCCCAGACATTCGGGTTCCAACCGGCCTGCTGGAGGGCGGTAGCCATGCCCTGCGCGATGACGGAGTCCGGGATGCCCGCACCGCCGTCGGCGGCGGGCAAGACAAAGCTGTACCTCACCACCGTCAGGGCCTTCTTCAACCGACTGTCAATCGTGGCCAGGAAGTATCCTGCCCCGGCCGTGACCAAGGCGAGGGCTATCCAACCGACCTTGCGTTTCCACCGCTGCATGACTTTACGGGTTGATACCAGACGAGACCGTTTCGTCAATCAGAACCGCGAATGCCTCTGACTCCTAAGGTTGCTGCAGCGATGTAGTTCGGTGGAGCCTTCAAAGCAAATCGCGCAGTTCTGCGACTAGGCGATCCAGATGCCCTACCGTGTGATTCGCAAACACCGCAAAGCGCAGGACGCCCTCCGCAGGAGTCCCCGAGTAGGCCTTGATGTAGGGGACCATGATCCCCCGCGCTTTAAGCCCCTCGTGGATCCCTCGCATGTTCTCCACCGTGCCGATACTCACACCAAACTGCGCCGAGGGCCCGTCGGGTATCGGCAACCCCAGTTCTCTGAGGGCCGCGCGCAGCCTGGACGCATTGGCGCGGAGGCGCCGTCTCAGGTCCGGCTCGCGCAGGACCAGTTCCAGTGCCTTGGCCGTGGCTCCGGCTTCGGCGGAGGCGGGACCGCTGGCACCATCGAAGTAGTGCGACGCCTGGCGCGCGCGGGACACCGGCAGGTCGATCCGCAGGCTCCGTAGCCCGTTGAACGGGTGGTTGGTGTCAAAACCGTACCTGGCCAAGTGGACCGCACCCTCCGGGTACCAAGGCCGGTACGGCTTGTCGACCTCGCGGCGGAAAGCCACCTTCCAAGGCGGGTCGTCTTCAAAGCTGGTATTGGCCACCTGCTGAGATAGCAGGCTGGGGATCAGGTTGCAGAGCGGCTCGATAAACTGGCCCCCTTGTTTGGCGTCGATGGGCCGGACACCCAACCGCTCAGCCGAGATGCGGATCGCGGCCCGACCGGCCTGGGCCACTGGCTCGAGCCTCACGTCGTCGAACCAGACCTTGCCCCTGCCTTTGCCGTAACCGACGAAGAAAAGCGTCAATTTGACCTCGCCTTCGGCGGGGACGCGAAACACCACCGCCGTGTCCTTCCAGTCAGCGGTGCCAAGAGTGCTGGGACCACGCGCCAAGGTGGCTCCTGCGGGGGTCTGGATATGGAGCGCACCGGTAGTATCCGTGGCGTCCCGGGGCTGGAGGTTCTCGGTCTTGATCCAGCAGCGCGCCTGCCAGACCGAGCCGGCCGGGAGCGAGATCGTTTGGCCCAGGGCAACGTCCGCAGGGTCTTCAGCCTGCACCAGCAGCGCCCGGCGGCCCTCCTTGAATTCGCGGTCGTCCGAGCAGATCACGGGGGCTTTGCCGTCGGCGTAGACCCATTGCTTCCATGGGGCCAGGTGCTGGGGATCCTCAAACCCGGCGTTTTGAATCTGAGGGTGGTCCTCGCCGGCAAGGAGGGGCGACACTCCGAGGAGGAGGCCGACCAAGAGCCATCGTTTGACCCAACCTGGTTGGAAGGCTGACATGGCCCATGCATCCCAACTTGTGGCCCCAAAGTCAAAAGGCATTTTTCCGAGTCCTCCGATCCCCGGCTCCGCCGCACCAAGCCTTCAGGCGGAGGTCGCCAACGAGGACGGCTCGGGCAGGCCGGTGGCCAGAAGCCGGTGGACGGCTCCGAGCAGTTCCTCCGCCGTGAACGGTTTGGCCAGAAACCCGGTGTTGGGAGCGTCGAGCTCCAAATCCTGCCCTTCGCCGACGTAGCCCGAGACGTAGAGCACCGGCAGACCGGGTTGATGCAGCCGCAATTCGGCAACCATTTGAGGGCCGCCGCGGCGCGGCATAACGATATCGGTGACGACCAAGGCAAGGGGAGTGGTTTCCCCGGCCAATTCGAGGGCTTCCTCGCCATCCCGGGCCTCCCGGACGTGGAAGCCAGCCCGTTCCAGCGCGATACGGGCGGCACGGCGGACCGCTTCGTCATCTTCGACCAGCAGGATTCTACCGCCCACCCAGCCCCGGCTCGCCACGGTGG
Organism: uncultured Verrucomicrobiota bacterium; assembly: GCA_964472515.1. GTDB lineage: Bacteria > Verrucomicrobiota > Verrucomicrobiia > Limisphaerales > J093 > CAYYMW01. The sequence continues at coordinate 10,673 of CAYYMW010000153.1, forward strand.
CCGGGGCCTGGGCGGAGGCGCCCTCCAAAGCGTGAGCCTTGCTGACGGGGAGGAAGATGGTGAACGTGGCGCCCTGTCCAGGGGCGCTTTGCACGGCCACCCTGCCCCCCAGCTTGGTGGCGTGGGCGAAGACGGTGGCCAAGCCCAGCCCGGTCCCCTCACCGACCCCTTTGGTGGTGAAGAAGGGTTCAAATACGCGGGCCATGGTTTCCTCATCCATCCCCACCCCGGTGTCCGCCACCGCCATGACGGCGTAGTCGGCGGCAGGCAACGCCCAGGGATTGTCGGCGGACAAGGCCCGGCGGCCCAATTCGATCGTCAGGCGTCCTCCTCGAGGCATGGCGTCACGCGCGTTGGCCGCCAGGTTCAGCAGCATCTGTTCGATCTGGGTCATGTCGGCTTCGACCACGACCGGCGCCGCGGGGGTAACGAGCTCCAGTCGGATCGGCTCGCCCACCAGGGTTTGGATCATCGGTTTCATGTCCGCTACCACTTGGCAAAGGTCGAGGCTGACCGTGGCCAGGGGCGTGGCGCGGCTGAACGCGAGCAACTGCCGGGTCAAACGTTTGGCGCGTTCCGAAGCGGCCAGAACCTCGTCGGCATCCGTGGTCGGCTTGCCCGTGGCAGCCAGCCCTTCCCGCAGGAAACTGGCGTAGTTGACGATAATGGTGAGGAGGTTGTTGAAGTCGTGCGCCACCCCTCCGGCCAGCCGCCCCAGAGCTTCCATCTTCTGCGACTGGCGAAGGGAACGTTCACTCTCCGCCAAGGCGGCCAACGCACGCTCCTTCTCCTCGAACTCCCGGCGCAACGCGGCAGTCTGCTGGCGCACGCGGCGGCGAAGCGCTTGGTTCCAGACCCCAATAAGCAAGACGATGAGCAGGGCTGCGCTCAAGGCCCAGGCAATCTGACGGGCCAGGGCCGCCGAGCGATCCGGGTGGATCCACCGGTGATAGAGGCGATCGTACTCCCCGCTGGCCTTGACCGAGGCGACCCCCTGGTTCAGCCGCTCGATCAACGCCCGGTTGCCCTTGCGGGTGACGAAGGCGTATTCGGTCAGCAGAATGGGCGGGCCGGTGGGGACGATTTGATCCGCCAAGGCCAGGCGTTCCTGGAACGGGCGCCCGGCCGTCTGCGTCACCACGGCCACGTCCCCCTCTCCGCGCGCCAGCGCTCGCAAGGCCTCAGGCTCGCTGGCCACCCGCCGCAAACCCTGACCATAGCCCAGCTCACTCAAGACATCGGCGGAATAGGTGTCGCTCTGCACCAAGATGCGTTTGCCGGCCAACTCCGCGAGCGATGCCAGGGGCGGATTGCCCTTCCGGATGAACATTTCATGGTAGATGAGCTCATGCGGAATCGCAAAATCGGCTTCCCGGGCGCGCTGGGGTGAACGGTACATCGTGGCCACGTCCACCGCGCCGGTGAGCAGGCCGTTGCGGACCCTGGTCCACGGCTGGAGCTGGATGCGTACTTGGAAGCCCTGCGAGAGTGCGACGGCGCGAATGAGCTCGACGTTGAGGCCCGCGGGCCTCCCCTTCTCATCCAGATACTCGTAGGGGGGAAAGCTCGCGTCACCTCCGTAGCAGATCGTCTCCCCAACCCCGGCAGCCGGGGCGCTCACGGCCGGAGGTGGAGAGCCCCCCATGGTTGCCAAGACCACCACCAAGGCCGCGAACAAGAGCCCGAACCCGGATGACCAGCGCCTGGAAGGCGAACCTGGCCACCAGCGGTGCTGTCCGAAGTTCAAGGAAAGCATGGGGCGGCGCTTTGCGGCTGGAGACCGCGATAGGGAGTCGCCTCGCAGCCGACATGCGCTACCCTACCAACCATCGCGGACAAGTCCAGTGTCGCCTGCTGAGCCCGCAGAATCTCCAGCGTGCAGGCGCGAAGCCGTTTTAGAGGTTGCGGCGCTTGGTGGTGACGAAGTCCATGGCCTTCACCAGATTCGTCTCGCCCATGGCGGTCTGGAAGTCGGTGGTGAACTTGGGCTGGGGGTTGGGTTGGCGCTGACGCCAGGCGATCAAGCGGCTGTTGGTCAGGCGGCTCAACCTCCCCAGGATCCGCAGGCCGTTGGGGCTGCGCACCCGGCAGAGATCGTCGTGCCGGGAGCCGTCCAGGCGCAAGTGGACCCGGTTTCAATGCCCCAGCCCTGCCGGTTGGCCCGCAACCACTGCCGGGTGTCGAGTTTTTCGGGCGGGCAACTGGTCACCAGCGCGGCGTCCTCGAAGTTCGGGGTGGACCAAGTGATCGAGCAAATCGGCACCGTGCGCCAGCGCCACACCAAGGGCTTTGTGATCTTCAACTACGGGGTGCCCGAGAGCCGCGAACTGCTTCCCAAGCTGGGGCTGGGCATCACGGCCAAAGAATAGTCCCGCCGACCTGGACAGGGGGGCGGGACACGAACTGGATTCCGACGAGTCCGGGTTTACGGGGCCTCAGCCCTTCCGGAGCCGGGGCAGGGCCCAAGGCTCGCGCATGGGGCGCATGGCAAGGCGCTGGTTAGCTTGGTCGTCTCCGACAAAGCGTTCCTTGGCGGGATCCCAGCGCAACTTCCGTTCCAGCCGGCTGGCAATATCGCTCAGATGGCAGAGAATATCCGCCTGCACCGCATCCTCGATAGGGCAGATGGCCGGCTTGCGGCTGCGGATCGAGTCGAGGAAGTTCCGGACGTGGTTGGAGCTCTGCGGAAGCTTCAGGTCGTTCGGGCCCGGCTTGGTCTCCAACAGCGCATCGGAAGAGGCCCGGATGGCGCCGCGGTCGACCAGGATCCAGCCGTCGGTGCCCTCGAAGGAGGTACCGTGGTCAATGGCTCGCCCGTACTTCTTCTCCCACGGTTGCAGGTCGTTCATCGGGGTGACCTTGTCATATCCGTTGCGGGTGCCCTTGTAGCTGAGGCGGACGCCGTCAGCGAAGGTGAAGTTGACATCCCAGGCCACCGAAGTGTTGCAGGCGCCCTCCTCAGGAATCACCGCTTTCCCCTCGATTTCGAGCGGAGCCTTCATCATGCCCGGATGACCCCAGTAGGCGATGTCGAGCGGATGGACACCCCAGCCCGCGATGAACCCGAGGGCGTAGTCGTAGTTAAACCACCAGGTCTTCCACGTGTCCTTGGGATCGCCATCGAAGGCCTTGCCATCGGTGTACGGTTTGTCGGGCGCAGGGCCCAGCCAGAAGGGGTAATCGAGATCGGCGGGAGGTTGGGCGGGCTTGGTGGAGCCGCCCGGGTGGCTGGCGGAGCACCAGACGTTGATCTGTTGGAGTCTGCCAAGGCGGCCGTTGCGCACCAGTTCGCAGGCCTGGCGGAACTGGGCGCTCGACCGCTGCTGCGTGCCGAACTGGAAGATGCGCTTCCGCTGCTGGCAGGTCTGGCGCAGCACCTGATCCTCCTCGACTGACAGCCCCATCGGCTTCTCGAGGTACATGTCTTTGTCCGCGCGGGCGGCCTCATAAGCAACGGGCACGTGCCAGTGGTCCGGGGTGGCGATGAGAACGGCGTCGAGATCCTTGCGCGCCAAAAGGTGGCGGAAATCGTGATAGGTGGCGCAGCCGTCGTCCTTGTACTGTTGCTTGACCATGCCCAGCGCGGCGTCGAGGTTGCGCTTGGCGAGGTCACACAAGGCGATGACCCGGCAATCCCCCTGCGGCAGGAAGTTGCTCATGACACCCCGTCCCTGGGGTCCCACCCCGATGCACCCCACGGCAATCCGGTTGCTGGGGGCCACGGCACCGTCCTTCCCCAGCGCCGAGGCGGGGATGATGGTGGGGAAGGTGGAAGCTGCGAGCGCCGCAGCGAGGTGGCTCTTGATGAAATGGCGACGAGTGACGCTGGTCTTCATAGGCGACTTGAGACGAGTGTACGCTGGTGGTCCGCGGATGGCCAGCCTGCTCTTGCCCGGCGGACCCACGTCCCCGCCATGGCGTCGTAACAGGCCAGCGTGACCGCCGGCAGTGCGGGGGACGATGGGGGGGCGGGAGCAAGTCTACGCGCGCCGAGGTGACCAAGGACGACGC
>CAYYMW010000154.1:0-14676 GCA_964472515.1 uncultured Verrucomicrobiota bacterium
CGCCCCTGCCGCCCACCCGTAGCCAACCACCCCAACGCGGTACTTCTTCATGACAGACTCATTTGTCCGGAACGCCCGTAGGTCCGCCGCCACGCGCACACCGCATGCTCGCGGGCCGCCGAATCAGTTCCATGAACTGCTCCATTCATGCCCTGCCCCGCTACAGAACGCAATACGCATTCCGCCTCGCTTGCTCCGGGACGCCTTGCCGCCTCCCCCCTGCCCCCTGCCGCGCGGAGCAAGGACCGGCCGTGCTGATTGTTGTTTCCCAACCTTCCCCTTTGGGTTATGTATGGAGCCGCGCCGCAGGTTGCGGCAAGGTCTGAAGATCGACTATGGCAGGTCACAGTAAGTGGGCGAAGCTCAAGCATTTCAAAGGCGCCATCGACGCCAAACGCGCGCGCATTTTCGCCAAGCTCTCGCGCGAGATCGCCATCGCCGCCAAACTCGGCGGCGGCGACCCCGATCTGAACCCCCGGCTGCGCATGGTCCTGCTCAAATGCCGCGCCGCCAACATGCCGTTCGACAACATCGAGCGGGCCATCAAGAAGGGCGTGGGCGGGGACGACGCCTCCAATTTCGAGGACCTGACCTATGAGGTCTTCGGTCCCCACGGCGTCGGCATGCTCGTGGAAGTCAGCACCGACAACCGCAACCGGACCGCGGCCGAAATCCGCAGCCTCCTCACGAAGAACAGCGGTAGCATCGCCACCTCCGGCGCGGTAAGCCGGCTCTTCCAGCGGAAGGGGCAGATCGTCATCCCGCGGGAGGCGGCCGAAGAGGATCAGTTGATGGAGAAGGCGCTGGAAGCCGGCGCGGAAGACTTCCGGGCGGACCCTGAGGCGTACGAGATCATCACCGAACCCGCGCACTTCGAGGCCGTTCATCGCCTGTTGGCGAAGGACTTCAAGTGCGTCAGCGCCGAGGTAACCTACCAACCCGTGGTCACCGTGCCACTCGCCGAACCCGCCATGATCGAGGCGGTGACCCGCTTGATCGACGCCTTGGAGGACCACGACGACGTGAAGGAGGTCCATGCCAACGCGGAATTCACCGGGGAGGCGGGTTGAGTGACCCGGCTGGCGACCATGGCAACTCGGGGCAGAGCGGGTTTGACTGACGCGAAACCGCGCAGCGGCCGGAGCGCGGCATGAGCCACCCCACCGAGTCCATCGTGGTGCGCCTGTTGACGTGGCTGGCCCGCGGCGTCTATCGCTATCCCCGGCTCTTCTTCTATCCGCATGTCATCCTGCTGGTGCTGGCCATGACGGTCACCATTACCAGCCTGCGTTTCAGCAACAACCGCAACGACTTGCTGGGCACGGACAAGGCCGCTCACCGCAGTTACCTCCAGTTCAAGCAGGAGTTCCCGGTTCAGGATGACTTGGCGGCAGTAGTCGAGAGCGAGGACATCGAGAAGAACCGCCAGTTCGTCGAGCGCTTGGGCGTCCGTCTGGAGGCGGAAACCAACCTGTTCCGCGATGTCTTCTACAAGGGCGATTTGAAGATGATGGGCCCCAAGGCCCTCCTGTTCGTTACCAACGAGGTCATTCTCGAGGAGATGGTGCAGCGCCTCAAGGAGGCGCGGCCCATGTTGGCCAACTTCAGCCAGACCACCAACCTCAACACGCTCTTCCGCCTGGTCATCCGCGAATTCCGCGCCGCTGGCCAGGAACGCTCCGATCAAACCGATGCCCTGATCGAAGCCATCCCTGCCCTGGGCCGCATTGCCGAGCAGGCCACCGCCGCGCTCGAACGTCCCGGCACGCCCCCCTCCCCCGGTGTAACCGCGCTCTTCGATGGCGGCGAGGCGGCGGAGAAGGACCTCTACATCACGTTTGCCAGCAACCGGATCTACCTCGTCACCGCAAAGGCTGCCAGCGAAGACCTCAACGGTGACGCGGTGCTTCGGCTGCGGGAACTGATCGAACAGACCCAGCGTGAAGTGCCCGGTGTCAACGTCGGCATTACCGGCGAACCGGTCCTCGAAGTGGACGAGATGGCGCAGTCCCAAGTCGATACCACGGTGGCCACCTTGGTCTCCTTGGTCATCTGCGCCTTCCTGTTCATCTACGGTTACAAGGAAACCGGCCGGCCGGTCAAAGCCACGATCTGTCTGGTGGTGGGCCTGGTCTATACCCTCGGTTTCGCCACGGTCACGATCGGTTCGCTCAATCTGCTCACGATTACGTTCCTGCCCATGCTCATCGGCATGGGCGTCGATTTCGGCATCCACCTGGTGGCCCGCTACGAAGAGGAGTTGCGCCTCGGCATGTCCGAACGCGTCGCCATTGAAAAGGCCGTCGTCAACACGGGCCAGGGCATCTTCACCGGCTGTTTCACCACCGCCGGGGCCTTTCTCGCCATGGGCTTTACTGAGTTCAAAGGCGTCAAGGAAATGGGCATCATCAGCGGCGGCGGCCTGCTCATCTGCCTCTTCCCCATGATGACCATGCTGCCCGTGCTGCTGCTCCGCGGCCGGCAAAACGTGATCGACCACACCCCGCACGTGGAGATCGACCACCGGGCCCGCATCGAGCGCCTTTGGCTCGACCACCCCGGCTTTGTCACCGGCTTCACCCTCTTCCTCACCGTGGTTTCCCTCTGGAAGTTCCCGCAGATCCACTTCGACCACAATCTGCTCAACCTCCAAACCAAGGACCTGCCCGCGGTCGATTGCGAGCGCAAGATGATCCAGGTCGTCGGCAAATCGGTCATCTTCGGGGCGGTGGTGGCCAACTCGGTCCAGGAAGCCGTCCAACTCGAACAGCGCTTGGAGAAGCTCCCGAGCGTCTCCGGAGTCGATTCCATCACCCGTTACCTCGCCGAAGACCAGACCCGCAAGCTGTCGCTCATTCGCCAGATCAAGGCCCAATTGGCCGGCTTGCGCTTTCCCGAGGTGGACGAGGACCCGGTCAACCTGACCGAACTCAGAGGCACTCTCCAAACCCTCCAAGCCTACTTGAGCATGGGGGCCAAGGGCGCCGCCCAAGGGGGCGAGGGCGAGTTGTCCGATGAACTCCGCAAGGTGCGCCAAGCCGTCGCCCGGCTCCGCCAGACCATTCAGGCCACCGATCCCGAGCTCGCGTCACGAAAGCTGGCCCAGTTCCAGCAGGCGCTCTTCCGTGATCTCCAGGACACCCTCGCCGCGATTCGGGACCAGGATGACCGGGCAGGACTCGGCGTCGACGATCTCCCCGCACCGCTCAAGCACCGCTTTGTCAGCCACTCCGGAAAGCGCTATCTGTTGCAGGTTCAGTCCAACCTCGATCTCTGGCAGCGGGAGTCCCAGGAGACCTTCGTGCGGGAAGTCCGAACCGTGGCGCCGGACGTCACCGGCACGCCCGTCCAACTGCTCGAGTACGTCACCCTGCTCAAGGACAGCTACGTGCAGGCCGCCTATTACGCGTTGGCGGCCATCGCCGTGTTGGTTTTCATCCACTTCCGCAGCCTGGTCTGCGTCGTCCTCGCGCTGCTGCCCGTCGCCTTGGGCACCACCTGGATGGTCGGCTACATGGGCTGGGCGGGCGTGCCGTTCAACCCGGCCAACATCATGACGCTGCCCCTGGTGATCGGCGTGGGGGTCACCAACGGCATTCATATTCTCAACCGTTTCGCCGAGGAACATAATCCCAGCATCTTCGCCAAGAGCACCGGCAAGGCCGTGCTCCTCTCGGCCCTGACCACCGTAGCCGGCTTTGGCAGCCTGGCCCCCGCCAAACACCAGGGCATCGCCAGTCTGGGGATCATCATGGCCATCGGCACCGCCACCTGCATGCTGGCCGCCATGACCTTCCTGCCTGCGGTTCTCGGCTTCCTCACGCGGCGCGGCTGGCGCCTGCCCAAGCACCTCCAGGAGCGGTTCACCGAACCGGTTTCCGCGCCCGCGCCCTCCGAAGGCAAGGACTGAGTCCCCCGGCCTACTCGCCCAACGGCCACGAGGGCCGCGGTTCCTCGTCCAACCCCAGCGTCCGGCGTCCGCCCACATGCATGCGCCAGGCCAGCACCCCCACCATGGCCGCGTTGTCCGTGCAGAGCTCAGGCTGGGCCAACCGGAGGGTGATGCGCCGCTTCGCGCAAGCGGCCGCCAGCGCCTGGCGCAGCGCCCGGTTGCAGGCCACCCCCCCGGCCGCCGTAAGGCAACGAACCCCGGTCGTCCGCGCCGCGCGCAGCGCTTTGGTCACCAAAACCTCGATGATCGCGGCCTGAACGCTCGCCGCGAGGTCGCGGCGGGCCTGCAAATCCTCCAGCATGCCGGGATGATCGCGCAGAAAATAACGCACCGAAGTCTTGAGCCCGCTGAAGCTGAAATCATGCCCGGGATCGTTCAGGAGCGGTCGCGGGAATTTCCAGGCATCCGGTCTTCCGCCTTCCGCCAGCCGGTCCAACTGCGGACCGCCCGGGTACGGCAGGCCCATCAGCTTCGCCGTCTTGTCGAAACACTCGCCGGCGGCATCGTCAATGGTCGAGCCCAGCACCTGGTAATCGAACTCGCCGCGCACCTGCACCAGCAGCGTGTGCCCCCCGCTCACGATCAGGCAGACGTGCGGCTCGAATTCCTCCGGTCGCAGCCGAAGCGGATCGCCGGCCAGCCACGGCGAATAGAGATGCCCCTCGTGGTGATGCGCGCCGTAGCACGGTCGGTCCAGCGCGTACGCCAGACCTTGGGCCGCTTTGAGCCCCGTCAACAGCGCGTTGGGCAATCCCGGCCCCGCCGTGGCGGCGACGGCATCGAGCTCACCCACCTCCACCCGGGCCGTCGCCAACGCCTGTGGCAGGAGCTGCGGCAGGTTACGCAGGTGCTCGCGCGTGGCCAACTCCGGCACCACCCCGCCGTACTCCGCATGCAGGCGAATCTGCGACGCCACCGGATTCGCCAGCACGACCCCGTCGCGCACTACCGCCACGCTCGTTTCGTCACAGGAGGTCTCGATGGCGAGTAAGGTGCTCAAAAAGCCGGACAGGGGTCCGCCGAAGCGGCAGGTTCTGGGGGGCGCTCGCGACCGTCCGTTCTAATTGGCGGACGCCTTCGCGCTTCGATCTTTGCCACTCAGGCCTCGGGTGTACAGGGCGATCCCCTTCAGGAGGTCGGTGGCCCGCTCGAGTTGGACATCGCGCGATGCCTTCAGCCGCTCGGCCCGGCTCGGCTCAAGCCCCTCGAGGCCGCCCGGGCTGCGCTTGAGGTACAGTGCCTCATAGTCCTCGGGGGACATCGGAATGACGATGTCAGGGGTAATCCCCTTCTCGTGGATCACCCGATGACTGGGGGTGTAATACTTTGCCGTGGTAAGTCGCAGCGCCGAGCCGTCCTGCAACGGGATCACGCTCTGCACCGAGCCTTTGCCAAAGGTCAGTTCCCCCACGATGATGGCTCGCTTGAGGTCCTGCAGGCAGCCGGCCACGATCTCCGAAGCGCTCGCGCTGCCGCCATTCACCAACAGCACCATGGGGGTCTCCAGATAGTCGCCGCCCCCGGTGGCCCGGTATTCCCGGCGCTCGGCTGGATCGCGGCCCTCCGTCGAAACGACCAGGGTGCGCGCCGGCAGAAACTTCTCGCACACCCGGGCGGCCTGATCCAGCAACCCTCCGGGATTGTCGCGCAGGTCCAGCACCAGGCTGCGCATGCCGCGCTCCTTCAGCTTCTTCAACGCCTCCCCCAGTTCCCCGCCCGTCTTCTCGCCGAACTGCGAAATCCGCACGTAGCCGATCCCGTTCTCCCCCACCGGAAACTCACGCTTGCCGTTGATATCCTTCACGGTCTCCACCTGGATGATCGCTCGCGTGAGTCGAACCTCCCGCGTCACTCCGGTGCTCGGCCGCAAAAACGTCAGGCTGACCTCCGTCCCCGGCTGGCCGCGTAGCAGCTTGACCGCGTCCGGCAGGCTGAGCTTCTCGGCGCTGCGTCCCTCGATGCGCACAATGCGGTCCCCCGCCAGAATCCCCGCCTTGAAGGCCGGGGTGTCTTCCATCGGGGCGATGACCGTCAACTGGTCCCCCTTGGTCCCAACCACGATGCCCACGCCCCCAAACACCCCTTCGGTGTCGTTCTTCAAATCCGTATGCTTGACCGGCTCAAGGAATTCGCTGTGCGGGTCCAGCGTGCTCAGCATCCCCTCCAGGGCGCCGTAGATCAGGTCTTGGTAGGTGAGCGAAGCCCCGTCCACATAGTCCTGGCGCACGCGCTCCAACACCCGGGCGAACAGCTCCATGTTGCTGTAAACGTCATTCTTCGAAACCGCGTCCGACGCCCGCAAATAGACCTGGGCGCCCAGGAAGAGATTGAGTCCCAGCGTCAACGCCAAAACCGAATAGACCACCGACTTCTTCATAAAAGCCTCAACAGCCACAACCGTGCCAACGCAAGGTACCCGCCGTCAAAAGCGTTGGCAAGAACGCCGGATACACGCCTGACGGTTAAGGGTTCGACCCGCGTGGACTTGACCGGAGGGGCCGGGTCAATCGGACTGGGGCGGAGCTTCCGGAGCGGCAGGCGGTGTCTTCCCGCCTGAATCTGCCCCGGACGGCGGCTTGGTTTCCTCCGCCACCTTGGGGGGCTTGGGCCGCTTGTTCCGCGGCAACGGGCTGAGCATCACGTTCAAATCACGGTCCCCGAGCATCTTGGGAGGGGAATCGGGTTGGCCGTAGCTCGCGGTCTCCTTGACGAACCGGTTGACCACATCGAAGCCCACTTCCTTATGCGCCCTTTGCCGGCCGCGAAAGCGCAACTTCACCCGCACCTTCATGTCTTCGGAGAGAAACTTGACCGCGTGGCTTACCTTCACGGTGAAGTCATGCGGATCGATGCTCGCGCTGAGCTGAATCTCCTTCATCTTGCCGCCAGGATTCTTGGCCTCCTTGTGGCTCTTGGCCTCCTCGTACTGAAGTTTGCCGTAATTCACGATCCGGCACACCGGCGGAGTGGCGTTGGGCGCGATCTCGACAAGGTCCAAACCCTTGTTCTGGGCCAGGCGAAGCGCATCCGTGAGCTTCATCACCCCTAACTGGGTCTTGTCATCGTCAAGCACCCGTACTTCGCGCGCGCGGATCTTGCCGTTGCGGCGGTGCTTGGGTTCGCGGGATTGATAGGAACGGGAAGGAAAGTGGCTCAAAGCATCCTCTGGGTTAATCGGTGACTCATTGTGTCTGCGTCTGTCTCGAGCGCGTCAGTCAAAGCATGCGACGGAGCATTCGGTAATGGCGTCGCAGTTCGGTCGGCAATGGCTTGGTGCCAAGGAGGGGGCGGTTCCAAAGAACGAACCGCCCCTCAACGCATCCAAGCCCGCTCGGCCTTCGGCCAAACGGACTGCCGCCGGTCCTTCGCCAGCGCGCTCATGGCTTCGGTCTAGTAACGACCGGGACGGCCTCCCCCACGGTACCCGCCACCGCCGCCACCAGGACGGCTCTCACGCGGGCGGGCTTCGTTCACCGTCAGGGCGCGCCCCTTCCACTCCTTGCCATTCAGCGCCTGAATCGCCGCGTCGGCCGCCTCTTTGGTCTCCATCGTGACAAACGCGAATCCGCGCGCCTTCCCGGTCACTCGATCCTGCATCAGGTTAACCTCAACGACCGCACCGTGTTGCGCAAACAGATCCTGAAGGTCGTTCTCAATGGCGTCAAAGGCGAGATTCCCTACGTACAACTTCGTATTCATGATGATGTTCTGCCTAGGCGAAATGCTCGATTCAGGCCGCGTCCCGAGTGCTGGGACGCAAATCATCATTGAAGGTCATTCAACTGAGGATCTTCCTTAACTTGAATAAAACAAGCGTCTAGCTCGAAGACGACCCTACCCCCACCGCCACCGGATTGCAAAGCCTGTTTCCGGGAATCGCACCTCATGTCCGCCCCAGGCCGCGCTACTCAGGCTCCCGCCCCCGTTGCCAGGAGACTGGCTCACCTCTCCGCTTCCACACTGGCTTTTCCGTCCGCCACAGGCAATCCTTGGCCATGGCGACGCCCTCAAGCCCTCAAGCCTTCCCCTGCCGGTTCCGCCCCGCCAAGCCGGCAGCCGCCACCACCCTCTAACTAACTAAGCCCCAATGAAATCCCTGACTGAACATCTCTGGTTTGAAGTCCCTGACCGTCGCGGTTACCTCAATATCACCGCCACCATCGAGCAGTTGGTGCAGCGAAGCGGCGTCCGTGAGGGTCTCTGCCTGGTCAACGCCATGCATATCACCGCGAGTGTGTACATCAACGATGCCGAAGATGGCTTGTTGCACGATTACGACGTCTGGCTCGAAAAACTAGCCCCCCACGCCCCCACCGCCCAATATTGGCATAACCGCACCGGGGAAGACAACGCGGACGCCCACTTGAAACGGCAAATCATGGGACGCGAAGTTGTCGTTGCCATCACCAAGGGCCAATTGGACTTGGGGCCTTGGGAGCAGATCTTCTACGGTGAGTTCGATGGGCGGCGTCGCAAACGGGTGCTGGTCAAGATTATCGGTGACTAGCGACGCGCTTCTTCATCCGTCTGGTAGAACCTCATGGCACGGTCGAGTTCGCTGGCAACTGCGCAATTGCTGCGCTAAGGCAATAATATAGATCCGCTCGGAGGCCCGCCAGAATCGCCCGTCGGATCACTCTCCCCTCGGACGTTCCCCCCCCGACTCACGCGCGATTCCTTCCCTCAACGAGCCATTTCCTCCTTGCGGCTGATGCTGTTATGCGCTATGAATTATACCGGTCACTAAAAGCCCAAGACGACAGGCACTCTTGCTTTGTACGCTCACATGGGCTTGCCTGACCCGGTGGAAAAAGCCATGACGCGGATTGACGCCAGCTTGGAACGCAGCCTGGAGGCGGGTCTCGGAAACCCGCCGGAGGCTCAGGCCGCCGTCGCGTCGCCGCCCACGGACCCACCGGATGCGCCGCCGTTCGCGACCCCTGGCGGGCTCACTCAGAACGCCACCGCCCCCGAACCGTGGCGTTCCGCCGACTCCGCCCTTTCCCGCCTCATCGGTGCACCATGGAAGGACTGGTTCTTCTACCGCTGCGCGCTCGACGGCTCGGTCCTCCAAGCCAGCCCTTCGGCTGACGAGATTCTTGGAGCCGACGTCAGAGGTATCGCCAGCGGCTTCTTCGCGCTTCGGACGCGGCATCCCCAGAATCGGGAAGCCTTGCGCCTGCGCGAGCAGGCCCTTCAGGGCGGTCACCCGCCCGCCTACGCGCTGGAGATCCGCCGCCCCGACGCCTCCTGCCGCTGTCTGCAACTCACCGAAGCGCCGGTGCTGGACGACTCGGGCCGCGTCGTGGCTATCGCCGGCGTGGCGCATGACCTCACCGACCACCGCCGCGCTGCGCCCGCGCTTCAGGCGCTCTTGCAGGGCTCGTTCACGCTCGTTGGGGAAGCGTTCTTCCCCTCGCTGGCGCGCGAACTGGCCACCCTGCTCCAGACCCGCCAAGCCTTCGTCGGCCGCCTCCTCCCAGGCGAACCCGCCCGGGTGCAGACGCTCGCCGTCTGGGTCGGAGACACCCTCGCCCCCAACTTCACCTACTCCCTTCCCGCCACCCCCTGTGAAGAGACCGCGCGGCGATCCCTCTGCTTTTTCTCCTCCGGCGTCCGGCACCTTTTCCCCCGGGATATACGGCTCGTCGAATGGAACTCCGAAAGTTACCTGGGAGTGCCGCTCCCGGGGGCAAACGGGGAACCGATCGGCCTGCTGGCGGTAGTCCATGACCGGCCCATCCAAGACCCGGATGCCGCCAGTTCCCTGCTCACCCTCGTCGCCCCTCGCGCCGCCGCGGAACTCCAACGACTCGATGCTCTGGCAGTTCAACAGGAGAGCGAAGAACGTTACCGCCTCCTGGTCGAGCACTCCCAGGAACTCTTCGTCGAACTGATGCGCGACGGGGTGATCCGATATGCCAGCCCCAATTTCGCCGAAGCCCTGAAACAGGATCCCCTGGCGCTCAAGGGCCGCCCCTTCATCGAACTCGCCCATCCCGACGACCAGGCGTTGCTGCGGGAACATCTCGAGGCCGCCTCCGCCCGCTTGACCTTCCGGCTTCGCCACGGCGAGGACCGGTGGTGCTGGACGGACGCCTCCGCCCGCCGTTTCCTCACCCATACCGGGGAGCCCCGCCTCGTGCTCGTCTGCCGGGATATCACCGAACGCCGCGAAGCCGAGACCGCCCGCACGCGGCTCGAAACCCAGCTCCGCCAGGCCCAGAAACTCGAGGCCATCGGCACGCTCGCCGGCGGCATCGCGCACGATTTCAACAACATCCTCGCCGCCATCATCTGCTATGCGGAATTGGCCAAGGACGATACCGTCACCCAACCCGCCGTCCAGGAGTCGCTCGATAACGTCCTCAAAGCCTCCCACCGCGCCAAGGACCTCGTGCGCCAGATTCTGGCCTTCAGCCGCCAGGCCCAGCCCGAGCGAATTCCTCTGGAACTTCATCTCATCGTCAAAGAGGCCCTCAAACTGCTCCGCAGCACGCTCCCCAGCACGATCGACATGGCCTCCAACATCGGCCCGAACCTGCCGATGGTGCTGGCGGACGCCACGCAGATTCACCAGGTGCTGATGAACCTCTGCGCCAACGCGGCTTACGCCATGCGCGGCCGGCAAGGCCGGCTCGAGGTCAATCTCTCCGCGGTCACTCTCGCCGCCGACGCCTCCTCCCGGCATCCTGACCTGCGCCCGGGCCAGCACGTCCTCCTTCAGATCAGCGACAACGGTTGCGGCATGTCCGAAGAGACCCTCCGTCGCATCTTCGAGCCGTTCTTCACCACCAAGGCGCCGGGCGAAGGCACCGGCCTCGGCCTCGCCGTGGTCCATGGCATCGTGCGCGAGCATGGCGGGGTCATTCTCGCGGAGAGCCGGGCTGGCCAAGGCACCTCGTTCTTCATCTACCTCCCCGCGCTGCCCCGGCGCTCGGCGCCTCCCGCCACCGCCACGGAAGCCATCCCCCACGGGCAGGGAGAGCGAATCCTCTACGTCGATGACGAGTCCTCGCTCTGCCGTGCGGCCGAGCGCATGCTCACCCGCCTGGGCTATCAACCGGTCGTTTTCACCAACCCCCTCGACGCGCTCGCCGCTTTTCAGGCCCAACCGGCCGCCTTCGACGCCCTCGTCACCGACCTGACCATGCCCGGCATGACCGGCGTCGATCTGGCTGCGGCCGCCCTCGAAATCCGCCCCAACCTGCCCGTCCTCCTGGTGACCGGCTTTGGCGGCGTCTGGTTGCGCGAAGCCGCCCAGACCATCGCCATTCGCAACGTCCTCATCAAACCGCTCGACATGGCCGGCTTCGGCCGCATGCTCTACCGCACCCTTCACGGCCCCGCCGTCGGTCTGGACGAACTCCCCGCCGACGATCCGCCGCTGCGCGATCCCGATTCCCTCTGATCCCGATGGATGCCACCACCACTATCCCTTTGCCCGTCAAGCCCCAGGTGCCGGCACGCGTTCTCCTCGCCGACGACGATGATCTCTTTCGCGAAGGCCTGGCCACCCGCTTGCGGCGGGACGGATACGATTGCATCTGCGCCGCCACGGCCACCCAGGCCACGGAGTTGCTCAAGGCCACCGAATTCGACGTGCTGATCTCGGACATCTACATGCCCGGCAACGTGAGGCTGGAACTCATCCAAAGCATCCCCCAGGTGGCCAACGGTTTGCCGGTGATCCTGCTCACCGGACGCCCCACCCTGGAAACCGCCCTCAAGTCCGTGCGCCTCTCCGTCGCCGGCTATCTCGTCAAGCCTCCGGAACTCCCCGAACTCCGCGCCACCCTCGCCCAGGCCGTCAACCAGCGTCGGAGCTACCTGAGCGTCACCCAAAGTCGGCGGCGGCTCGAGAAATGGGCGCGCGATCTCCAAGGCGTCGAACAGGTGTTGCGCGAGCCCCCCAGCCGTGATCGCGTGCTCCCGGTGGCCCAATACCTGCGGCTCACCATCACCAACCTTACCTCCCTCATCGAAGAGGCCGAACAGTCGCTCTCCTTGTTGACCAAGCCGGAAGCGCCTCCCGCCCAGGGCCGCGAGCGGGAACTACTCGACATGCTCCACCGCACCGTCGAGGTCATCGAACAAACGAAACAGAACTTTCACAGCAAGCGCCTCGGCGAGCTGCGCCGCGAACTGGAGACCCTCCTGGCAAAAACGCCGATTAATGTTGATAACGGTGAAAAAGAGCCTAAAGTTTCCCTGTGACCAGCCGATGGTATGGTCACGAAAGGCTCGTCAGATGGCGAGTAGCTTTCTCGGCCAGGATAACAGGCTTGGCAGTCGAAGGCACAAACGAAGATTTCCGTGAGGAAATGATCGTTTGTGCTTTTTTCTTCCAAGCATTGCAGGTAAAGTGCAGTTCAGATGCTGACCCGGCAAGACATAGCGTTCGACACGGCTGCTAAAGCCCAAGCCCCCATGGCTGGCTGCGCTGTTCCGCTGGGCGCTTCTCGCTCGTTCCGCTCCGCTCGCGCCCCGTTGGGCTGTGGCGGCATCTCCACTGCACTTTGCCCTTGGTTGCGGAAGGCAGTCCGTCGTTACGGCGACAGCTAATCGAATTTCCAGATCCTGCTCTATCCCACGAAGCTGGGCACGACCCCAAGGACGTGCCCAGCGATCCCCTTTCCGAGCCGGACGCAGCAATGCGTCCGGCTCATTTTTTTGCACCGGAACGGAGGCTTGGCAACGATGCGGTTTCCGGATTACTGTGGCAGCCACGTCGCCATGAAAACCATCGTCCTCATCGCGGGCTTGCTCTCCTTGAGTTGCCAGGACTCTTGGGCCGGAAAAGAAGCGCTGTTCCTTCTTCAAGCTGAGCCTGAAATGCTTCCCATCCAAACCAATCTGCCCGATCCGCTAGCGTTTGCGGTTGGAGCCGCGATCCGGGAATCGAAGGGATGGAGAGCCGAACGTGAACGGCTGATCTCCGAGTTCCAACACTACATGTACGGAGAGGCTCCGCGCCGGCCCGCCAAACCGGATTTCCGCATCGACTCCGTCGATCCCCAGTGCCTCGGCGGCAAGGCCACCCGCAAGGAGGTTTCGATTCGCCTCGGCCAGGGCACCGACGCTCCGGTCCTGCACCTGATGTTGTTGATGCCCAACAAGGTCAAAGGGCGCGTTCCCGTTTTTCTAGGACCCAATTTCTGCGGCAGCCACACCGTCTTGGCCGACCCGCAGGTCCCCCTCTCGGGCAGTTGGATGCCGGGCTTCTGCAAGGGCTGTGAGAACGGCAAGGCCTTGGAAGCCTCCCGTGGCACCGCCGTCGAAGCTTGGTCTGCCGAGATGGTGATCGGACGCGGCTACGGGCTGGCCACCTTCTACAACGGCGACGTGGAACCGGACCAAGCCGGGGCCAAGGAAGGCATCCGCGCCTGGTACGCCAAACAGGCCAGCGAAGGCAAGGGGCCGGCCTACGATTGGGGGGCCATCGCCGCGTGGGCGTGGGGCATGCAGCGCGCGCTCGACTACGTGATCACCGACTCCAAGGTCGATCCCAAACGCGTCATTGCCATCGGCCATTCACGCAACGGCAAAACGGCCCTGCTCGCCGCCGCCTTCGATGAACGGTTCGCCGCCGCCATCCCCATCCAGGCGGGCTGCGGCGGTACCGCCCCCAGCCGGGGCACCGTCGGCGAGTCCGTCAAACGCATCAACGACGTCTTCCCGCATTGGTTCAACGCCCGGTTCAAGAAGTTCAATGAGCAGGTCGCCCGCCTGCCGTTTGACCAGCACGAGTTGATCGCCTTGGTGGCCCCCCGCCCGGTCCTGCTCCCCAACGCCACCGAAGACACCTGGGCCAACCCCGCCGGACAATTCGAGATGCTCATCGCCGCCGACCCGGTGTACCGGCTGCTCGGTTCGCCGGGCCTGGCCTCCACCAACATGCCGCCCACCGGGCAACTCCTGAACAGCCCGCTTGGCTATTTCATCCGGCCCGGCAAACACTCCGTCACCGCCGTCGATTGGGCAGCCATCCTCGACTTCACCGACCGCCAACTCAAGCGAACGAAAGCGAAGTAGGCGCAGGCGCAGGCGTTAGCCAACAAACCTTTTGCACCATTGGCCGGAAGGACTAGAGTAAGGCCATGAAAAGGCTGACGGCCATCTTGCATCGCGGCGAACCGGATGAAGGCGGGTTCTGGGCGACCTGCTTGGAAGTGCCCGGCGCAAACGGTCAGGGTGAAACCAAGGAAGAATGTCTGGCCGACCTCAAGAACGCTGTTCAACTCCTGCTTGAAACCGAGCGCGAAGAGGTCTTTCGCCTCGACCCTCGCGCGGAAACCGCCGAATTGGTGCTGGCATGAAACGCCGAGCGTTGCTCGGCCATTTGCAGGAACACGGTTGTGTGCCGCACCGCGAGGGCGGCAGTCATTCCATCTGGCTCAATCCGCAGACCGGGCGCAAGGAAGCCATTCCCCGCCACAACGAAATCAAGAAGTTACTGGCCCGCTCTATTTGCCGAAACCTCTCCGTGCCGATTCCGCCGGGTAGTTGATTCTTCAATGGGCAAGGAAACATCCGAACGCAAAAGCCACAGGGGTCGCGTCTCGACTTTCAACCATTGAGATTCGATCTGCTCCCGTTGGCGGCGCAGCGCCCCGCTCGTTTCCGGGCCTCGCCTCGCTTCCGCCGCAGCCACCAGCCCAAGCCCACCCCGCCTAGCAGCCTGTCGGGCTTAGGAGAAGGGATTTGAAGGGGGGTATGGCCGT
>CAYYMW010000155.1:0-14645 GCA_964472515.1 uncultured Verrucomicrobiota bacterium
CGGCAGGCGATTTGGCGCGCGGGGGCAGGCGGAGCGGGGCCACGGCGAGGTAGAACAACCCCACGACCAGGTGCAGGGCGTTGATGAGCAGCAACTCAGGCAGGGCGATGCGTTGGAGGCTGTAGAGGATAATCCCCAAACCCATGACCAGCGCGCCCGGCATGAGCGCCATCGCTCCCAGACGCCAGCATCCGCCCAGCGAGACGTCCCGGCGGGCCACAGCCGAGTAGAGTCGTAGCGGCACCATGATGAGGGCGGCCAGCACAGTCCACATCAGGAGCAGGCCCAAGACGGTCGCGGCCCCGAGGATGGCCAGAAAATGGGGTCGCCAAGCGCCCCAGAGGGGCTCCAGGGTGGGCCGGTCGAGCGGGGCGCGCCAGAGCGGGGGGTAGGGCAGAGTGACGAACCCAAGCAGTGAGGAGACGTCCACCCCCGTGGGCCGGAGGGCGACCTGCACATCCGCGCTCTGGCCGAAGGCCACCAGTTCGCGCGGGTTGACGCGCAACGAAAGGGCGCTGTTGCCGGCCAGCGTAACCACCTGCAGGTCCGGCCAATAGAGTCGCCCATCGCGAATCTCGGCACGCTGGGGCAGTTGCTCGACGGCCGCCCCGACCACCGGACACCAAGTGCTCGCGGCGAAGCGCACGGTGACGATGGCCAAGGCCATCGCCACCAAGCCAAGCCATGCCAGCGCCCGCCAGAGGGAGCCGTGGGCAAACGCAGCCACTCCTCCGAAGGTCAGAGGCTGCCAAGCCGTGGACCCCGGCTCGGTTGAAGTGGACCGAGGGGCTTCCACCGGGACGGGCGTCGCGCTATTGCTGCGGCGCTTGAGGCGGCTGTCCTTGGGCGTTGGGCGGCGGCTGCACGATCAAGGGGATCGGGTAGCGCAGCTTCATGACATCGTCCACCAAGACCTCGACGAAGTACACGCCCGCGGCGGCAAACTCGATCTGCGCGAAGAGGGTCACGTTGACCGCATGATGGGCGGCGTCCTGCAGGCCGAACTTGACCTGGCTTTGCCGCAGGACGGTGGCGCCATCGGGGGCGATCAAGCGCACGCTTTCGGTGAAGGTGCCGACGCCGGCGGTCCAGCGGTTGAAGACGCAGAGTTTGTAGGCGGTGATGGGCACCTGCGGCACGCGCACGTAGCCGATGATGCCGACAATCAGGAAGTTGCCGTTGATCTCCTGGCGCACTTCCTCGCACACGAGCGAGGCTTGGAGGTCAGGAAGGATGCGGGTGGGTTGCATGAGTTAAGGTTTCGAATTGGGCTTGGGCGGTGCGACCGCCCGGTCATGGTTCAGTTGCTCGAATCGAAAGGGAGGCCGGCGGCGCGGCCCGCCGCCGCCACGGTGTTGCGCAGCAGGAGGGCGATGGTCATGGGTCCCACCCCGCCCGGGTTGGGCGTGATGCGGCCCGCGACGGGCCGGACGGCCTCGAAATCCACGTCACCCACCAGGCGCGTGCCGGACTTGGCCGCCGGGTCGGGAATGCGGTTCACGCCAACGTCGATGACGGTGGCGCCGGGCTTGACCATGTCCGCCTTGACGAAACGGGGCACCCCCATGGCGGCGACGAGGATGTCGGCGCGGCGGCAGTGGGCGGCAATGTCCCGCGTGGCGGAGTGGCAGACGGTGACGGTGGCGTTGGCCTGGCGGTGCTTCTGCATCAGGAGGGCGGCCATGGGCTTCCCGACAATGTTGCCGCGGCCCAGCACCACTACATCCGCTCCGCCGATGGGGACCTGGCTGCGAATCAGCAGTTCATGCACGCCGGCCGGGGTGCAGGGGACGAAACCGGAACGATCCCCCAGCAGCAGCTTGCCCACGTTCATGGGGTGGAAGCCGTCCACGTCCTTCGCCGGATCGACGGCGGTGTAGATGGCGTCGGCGTCGATCTGGCGGGGCAGCGGGGCCTGCACCAGGATGCCGTGCCAGGCAGGGTCCGCATTCAGGCGGTCGATCAGCGCCAGCAGTTCGGCGGTGGAGGTCTTCTCCGGCAGCACATGGGTGACCGAGGCGATGCCAAGGCGCGCGGAGGTCTTCTCCTTCATCCCCACATAGACTTGGGAGGCGGGGTCCTCGCCCACGCGGACGAACACCAGGCCCGCCTGCACTCCTTTGCCCTTGAGGAGGGCGACACGCTCCGCCGTTTCGCGGTGAATGGTCTCGGCGATCGCGCGGCCGTCGATCAGGTTATCGGGCAGGCTCATGGGGCCAGTTTGACAGTTTGAACTTCCAGAACGGAAGGACGGCTGGTCGAGTCAGTCACCGTCTCTTCGCCGCTGACCACGACCTTCTTGCCCAAGTAGAGCTGCAGCACGTTCATGCCGGAGGCTTCCTTGAGGTACACCAGAACGGTTCCGCCTTCCTCGCCCTCCAACAGGTAGGGGGCCGGGGCATCGGCCAGCTTGGTGTTCCGCACGGTGCCTTCGCGGCGCACCAACCGGCGGGTGACCGGCACCGGCGCGCCGGCGGGATCGGTCTGGCCGGCGCGCGCTTCGGCCGGCTTCGGGTCCGCCGGTGCCGCCTCAGTCGGGGCAGGCTCGGGTTGGTCGGGTTCCTTGTCTACCTTGGTCGGCGGCGTGTCGGCGGGCGGTTTGGCGGACGCGTTGGTGTCATTGGCTTCGGCCGGGGCAGCGGTCTCGGGTGCCGGTTCGGCCACCGGGGCGGCCGTGGCGCCCCGCTCGACCAGATCCGCCGCAACATAGGCGGCGGCGTTCGTGGGGGCTTCGATCTCCATCCAGTCGTCCACCGTGCGGATTTCGCGCACCGTGGTGTCGCGGCTCACCGACCCGATCACGCTGAAGTTCTCCCCCGGCCCGCCGCGCAGGTTGAGGCGCTTGGGCTTGACGGTAAAGGTGTTGGTGTCGACGAACGCAGCGTTGACCCAGACCGGCGTGTTGGGTGGCAATTGAATCTTGAGCCAGTCGGCGGGATCGCCCTTGCGCGGATTCTTGAGGGTAACCTCCTCAAGAATGGTCACGGTCTCGTCCTTGCGCAACTGGGTGATGACTTCGCTGAAGATACTGGGACGTCCGCGCACGTTGACGCGGTCGCGGACGATCACGCCGGTCCCGACGGGGTTCTCTGCCGCCAGCAGGCCGGTGAAACCCAGCACGGCCAAGCCGCACCAGCACACGCCGTGGCGCAAGCCCCGGAGCAACGCATGCCGCCCACCCGCCGGATGGTGGCGGTCCGCCTCAAACGCCTGGGATTCTCTCATGGTGCCTCCATTTTGGTTGGAGCAGGGACGGGTCGGCGGCCCGGGGACGTCCCGGGCGTCGTTTGGCCGCCCGCCAGCAAAGCTTTGATTTCCGGCGGAGTGAGCACCCGCCAGCGCCCGACCTTGAGTTCGCCCAGCTTGATCGGGCCGATTTGAACGCGCGCCAACCGCTCCACCTCAAGTCCTTGCGCCTCAAACAGACGGCGCACCTCGCGGTTGCGGCCTTCGGAGAGTTCCAACTCCACGACCGTACGGTCCGGAGTAGCCGAAACGACGTTGGCGCGTTCGGCTTTCAGGAATTCCCCCTTATCGTTCACCCCTTTGGTGAGGCGATGCACCACCGATGCCTCGATCTGCCCGGGCACGGTGGCCAGGTACTTCTTGCGCAGGCCGTAACGGGGATGGGTGACGCGCAGGCAAAAATCCCCGTCATTGGTGAGGAAGAGCAGGCCTTCGCTATCGCGGTCCAGACGCCCCACCGGATAGACATGCGCCCACTCGGCGGGCAGCAACTCCGTGACCAGCTTCTTGCCGCCGGCATCGCTGCGAGCGCAGAGGTAGCCGCGCGGTTTGTTCAGCGCCAGGTAATGCTTGCGCAAGGCCCGCACCAGACTGCCATCCACCCGCACCTTGTCGCGGGCAGGGTCCACCCGTGTGCCGAGTTCAGTGACAGTCTGCCCGTTCACCTCAACCCGGCCTGCGCGGATCAAATCTTCCCCCCCCCGGCGCGAGGCTAAACCCGCGTCGGCCAAGAACTTCTGGAGTCGCACCGCCATGGTTGGGACCCCGGGGGTTGCCGGGCTGAAGGGCAACCCGGCGGGTCAAAGGGTGGCTACGCCACGATCGCCTTGGTCTTCGGCAGCCCGGTCACCCGGCCGCCTTCCTTCCACTTGCCCTGCTTCTTGAGCGTTTCAACGCGTTCGAACCGCTTCATAACGTTACGCTTAGCGCCCAGGGTCGAGGCCGCGCGCAGACTCCGATGTTGAGACATAGTACTTGATCTCTGGCTTTCAGACGCTGTCTGAACCGCCCCGTGCAGGAGCGGAAGCGGTGGTTTACCATGGCCGCGGACAGAGGAAAAGCTTATTTCGCGGCCCAATCCGAGCTTACGGGCTTCCGGACTCGGGTTTCGTGTCGGTGGATGTCGGTGAAATGCAATTGACCTTGCCGCCAAGTCCCAGTGATATTCAACTTGCGCGTCAATCATGCGAGCGACCCACAAGTTCCGAGGAGCGGCGAGCTACCCGACTGGGGCTGGGACCGCGACTCCGGTTGCCCTGCACGACGGGCTTCAACTAGAGTTATCAGCCTCACCGACCCCTGAGGTGGTGGGAGGCACCGAGGGGATTCCATGCCCACCCTCCCTTAGTGCCAAGCTCTTCCGCCGAGGTCGGTCCTCAGTCTACTTCGGCGACGCGCTCGGATTGTACGGCCTGTGGGAGAGACCAACGGTCATCATCTCGGACGGGGCCTACGGATTGGGCAGCTTTCCAGGAGACCCTCCCACTTCGGATGGGCTCGAACAATGGTATCGTCCGCATGTAGCAGCTTGGAGCAAGTACGCCCTCCCGAGCACCACCTTGTGGTTCTGGAACAGCGAACTGGGATGGGCCACGGTTCACCCGCTGTTGATGAACGCCGGCTGGGAGTATCGGTGCTGCCACATTTGGGACAAGGGGATCGCGCACATCGCGGGGAACGCCAACACCAAGACGTTGAGGAAGTTCCCGGTCGTGACCGAGGTCTGCGTCCAGTACGTGAAGAAGACCTCGTTTGAAGCGCAGGGGATGCGGATGACCATGCAGCAGTGGTTGCGACACGAGTGGATTCGAGCCGCTCTACCCTTGTGGAAAACCAATGAGGTTTGTGGCGTCAAGAATGCCGCCACTCGCAAGTACTTCACGACCTGCCACCTCTGGTATTTCCCCCCACCAGAGGCCTTCGAGGCGCTGGCAAAGTACGCCAACGCACACGGACGGCCGGCCGGCCGGCCTTATTTCTCCCTCGATGGACGGCGTCCCCTCACGGGCGAGGAGTGGTCGCGAATGCGGGCCAAATTCACCTGTTTTCCTGCAGTGACCAACGTCTGGCGCGAACCCGCTGTACGCGGAAATGAACGGCTGAAGTCGCGAAGCCAGTGCGTTCACATGAACCAGAAGCCGTTGAAACTGATCGAATTATGCATCAAGGCCAGTTCGGATGAGGGGGATGTGGTTTGGGAACCGTTTGGCGGGCTTTGCTCCGCCACCTTGGCAGCACACCGACTCAATCGGGCCGCTTTCGCCGCAGAGGTAGTCCCCCAATTTTTTCAGATTGCGACGAGCCGATTGGAGCAGTGCAATGGCGAATAAACCGACTCAAGACCCACCCGGCGCAGAGTGGCAGCACTTCACGTTGTATAAGCGTGTGCGCGACGCGCTCCTCAGCCTCCCGCTTCATTTCCGCACGCAAACCTACATCGAAGGGATCTCGGCGATCGACATCTTCACGCTCAATTCCGCCTTGGGAGCGACGATCGAGAACCAAGTGGTCAGCACTCTGAACACGATGCGCCCCCTCTGGGATCCCGACGGAGCGTATCGGCAGTACGCCTTTGTGCGGCAGGCGCAAACGTTCCCCGACGTCCTTCTGCGCCGAATGCGTGAAGGACCGGCGACGCAAGATGACGTGCTGTTCGGGATCGAACTGAAGGGATGGTATTTGCTTGCCAAGGAGGCTGAACCGAGTTTCCGGTTCATGGTAACGCCGTCCGCGTGCGCGCATGCGGACTTGATTGCGGTGGTGCCCTGGGCGCTTACCAATGTAATCTCCGGTTCGCCAATGGTATTCCCTCCCTACATCGAATTGGCGCGCTACGCGGCTGAGTATCGGAATTACCATTGGGAGCATCTCCGGCAAGCCAAGGGGGACCCGGCCATTAGACTAGCGAAAGGAGTCCGGCCGTACCCGCGCAAGAGCGACCGCATCGCTGATGAAGCTGTTCTGGACAAAGGGGGCAACTTCGGCCGGTTTTCCCGAACCGGACTAATGGACGAGTACATCCATCGTGCCGAGGAGGAACTACTTGCCGGCATCCGGGCAGAGCATTGGCTAAGCTTCTTTAGAATCTTCCAAGACCAGCGCGATCCGGCAACGATTCGGGCGGAGATCGAACGGCTTAGGGCCAAGATTGAGGCCTCCGGCTTGATCCCGAATCGTATCGACATCGCATTGAACGTGCTTCGAAGCATCGAAGCGCTGATCGAATCGGTTTAGACTCAGAGCAAGCAGGCCTGATTGTGTGATACTTGGAGGTGGCACAGGGTGGCTGCTGCCATCGCACAGGGGACGTGCCCGAACCCTGCCTTCGCGAGCTGTCGCGCGATGACCGCCTCCAGAGGAGCGCTTATTCCGCGGAACGGAAGGCAGCGTGCTTGGCCGGCACCGCACCAACGGGGACGGTCAAAACCATCCAAAGAAGCGGGCACGCGGGCAGAGCTACTTCCCCGCGCTCATCGCCATATCCGGCACCAGAGTGAGGGTGGTGGCTTCGGCAATCTCATCCGCAGAGTGCTGCCGACCCAGACGCTCAGCCTTGCAGCCGCGCCCCGCTCTGGTGGGTTATTGGAATGGGAGGATACTAACGGCTCGAGACTTCGGTCTTGGCCTTGCGCAGCGGGGTGGTGGGCCGGAAGTGCCACTGGCCGCCCTGGTACTGGGCCACGGACATGGGGACGATGTTGTCCCAGCGGGCGTCGAAGATCATGTGGCCGGTCACGCCGTCATACTCGTCGAGGTTGGCCAAGTAGTCGCGGATGCGCCAGCGGTTCGGGCCGACTTTGCGCACCGCCTGCATCATCAACTGCGCGCCGTCATAGCCGTAGGCGGCATAGACGTCCGGCTTCTCGCCGTAGCGCTTCTGGAAGCGCTCGACGAAGCTGACCCACGCCGGATCCTTGCGGTCGGGATCCCAGAAGTAGCAGATGGTCATGCCTTCGGCGGCCTCGCCGGCCTGTTGGGCAAAAGCGGGTTCCTTCAGGCGATCGAAACCGAAGAACTTCGCCTTGAGGCCGGACTTCCGGAACTGCGCCGCCGCCCGGCCCACGTCCTCGGGTTGGCCGTAAAACACGACGGCATCCGGTTCGGCGGCTTTGATGGCAGCCAGTTGGGTGTCGAAGGTCTTGTCGCCCGGCTTGAAGAACAGGTGCTGCACCGGGGGATAGCCCAGGCGGCGGATGTAATTGTTGAAGTGCATCACGCCGACGCGGCCGGGACGGCTGCTTTCGCGCAGCACGGCGATGCGTTTGCAGCCTTGCTCGCGCACCACCATCATGGCCAAACGCATGCATTGCTGGCGGTCGTCCGGAAAGACGCGGGTCAGCCAGGGGATCTGGGTTTCGGTGAGAGTGGGGTCCGGATCCGAGGTGTTGATCATATACACCTCGGTCTTGAGGGTGGCGCGCAGGGCGACATGCGTGGCATCGCCGTCGATGGTGCCGAGGTAACCGAGGACCTCGGCGTCCAGAAATTCCACAGCGATATTGGCGGCGCTGCCCCATTGGGGCGCATCCTCCTTCTGCAGGACCTCAAAGGGCAGTTCGCCCGGTTTGAGCGAGGCGTTGGCCTCCTCGAAGGCGAGCAGCACGCCTTTCTTGGTGCGCGCACCACGCAGCCCTTCCGGGCCGTAGGCCGCCGGGCTGAGCAGGCCGATCTTCAGAGCCTTGAGGTTGGGCGGATCGGGATAATCCGCACCGGGACCGCGGAAAGGCAGGCGCTTGAGCCAATAGCGGTAGTAGGGCTCGATGCCGCGAAACGGGATCAGGTCATCCGGGGTATTGGCGTAGTAAGGGTACGGGCCGTCATAGACGTTGGTGCCCATCTGCGGGGGCAGGATGACCGGCTCGCTGGCACAGCCATCGGCCTTTTCCTGGGTCTGGGGCGGCGGCTCCGGCTTCTCCTTGTAGTCGTAAGCCAGCAGGGTGCCGGCGCAGAGAGTGGCGGTGGCGAAGAAGGCTGAGATTCTCATAGCAACCTCAAAGGTCATGTCATGTTCGATCGACTTGCACCGCTCACTTGGCGTCCGCCACCGTCGTGGGTTTGCTGCGCCGGGCGAAGATGCCGTGGCTTAACCCCTTGGAAGTGGCGAACCAGGCGTCGTCGTCATCGACGTAGACACCCAGGACGAAGCAGTTCGCCAGCGCGGTGCTCATCGCGCGCGTCTCCGGTTTCTGATTGGGGCGGTGGATCTCGACGAGACCCTCGCCCTTCTCGCCCACGAGGTAGTTGACCCAGTAGTTGCCGTCGGTGACCGAGACGCCGCGGTCGGTGCCCACCCAAGCGGCTCGCCGGTGGGCATAGGTG
Source organism: uncultured Verrucomicrobiota bacterium (assembly GCA_964472515.1). Classification (GTDB taxonomy): domain Bacteria; phylum Verrucomicrobiota; class Verrucomicrobiia; order Limisphaerales; family J093; genus CAYYMW01. The sequence continues at coordinate 8,566 of CAYYMW010000155.1, forward strand.
AACTGGGTGAAATTGGAAACCAACGGACTTTTCCCCTCCGCCCAGGTCTTCCAGTTGCGGCCGTCATAGCGGGAGAAGCCGAAATAGGTGTTGTGCCAGAGGATGCCGTCCTCGTACTTGACCCAGGAGCTGATGTCGTTGATGGGACCATCGTCGGGCACCAAGTCGTAGTGAAAATCCCGGTCCGGATCGCGATATTCCTTCCAGGTGGCGAGCTTGGGGTCGTGCTCGATGATCCCCGCGCCCCAGACCCCGACGAACACCTTGTCCTTGCTGGTCGTCACCGAGTAGCACCACGGCTCGTGCATCAGGGTATTGGTGTGATCGTAGAGCTTCCACGCGCCGGTCTTGGTGTCGAACGCCCCCGTGCCGGCGGCGGTCGCCGCCCAGACGGTATCCTCGAACAGGTCCACCCCGTAGACCACGTTGTTGGGCAGGCCGCTGTTGGTCTGGGTGTAGGGAGTGATCTTGCCGCCGCTGATGCGGTTGAGGCCGCGCATGGTGCCAACCCACATGTCACCGGTCTTCTTGTCCTCCGCCAAGGCGAGGACCATCTTGTGGCTAAGCCCGTCCTCCGGCCCATAGCGCAGCCACTTGCCATCCTCCCGCACCATCACCCCGTTGTAGGTGCCCACCCAGAGCCGCCCGTCGCTCGCCTTCAGCACCGCATGCACTTTGTGGCTGGGCATGCCTTCCGCTTTGCCGAAATTCTCGAAGCGCTCCACGATCGGGAACGGGAGGTCGCTGTCTTTGGCGGGTGCGGTCTCGCCGAGGGCGCTTCCGCAACCCAACCCGGTAAGGGCCAGGCAAGCAACGGTAGCGGTCAGGGAGCCATGTCGCTTGGAGTATGGGGTCATAGGTGTATCCGGGGTTAGAGGGTCTTCAGGTACTCGATCAAATCGTTGAGCTGATGCTTGCTCATATAACTGCTGACGCCGTGCAGGTCGTTGGTCTGGTAGGTGGTCCAGAGTTCCTCCAGGGTCTTGGCGCGGCCGTCGTGCAGATAGGGCGCCGTGGCGGAAATCCCCAAGAGATGAGGGGTATCAAACAGAGCCGTGCTGTCGGTGGGGGCCTTGGTGCCAATGTCGCTGAGCAAGCGGTTGGTGAACAGCGGCGGCCGGTGGCAGGTCTGGCACTGGCGCTCGCGGGGAATAGGCTGGCCGGCGCTGGTGGTGGTGGCGAAGAAGATGCGGCGACCGCGCTCCTGCGATGGAGTCAACGGCGTCCCTTTCCGATAGTTCGTGCGCGGGGGCGGCTGGGATTCGATGAAGGTGGCCAGATCGTCCAAGTCCTTCGGGGGAATGGGGTCAGTGCGCATCAACACCCGCGCGAACCGCGGCCCGCATTGGATCTGGAGGGAGGGATTCTTGCCGATCCACTTGAACGGCCCGGTCTTGGCCACGCCTTGCAGGGAACGGTTATCCAGCAGGTTGTCCCCGATGCCATCCCCGTCGAAATCGTAGGAGAGTCCGTCCACATGGCCGTCCGGATGGCAGGAGCGGCAGGAGAACTGGCGTTGGAAGGTGTGGGCTGCCTTGGTGAAGGCCTGCTCGCCCCGACGAATGGGGTCGTTCCGACCGCCGTCACCCAGCACGATATGCCCCGCGGGCTTGAGGGTGGCGGTGTCCACCACCAGGATCCGGTCTTCCAGGCGTTCGGCCACATACAGCGCGCGGCCATCCGGGCTGAGGGTGATTTGGCGGGGATTCCGCCCGGTGGGAATGCGCGCCACGACATACTCAGCGGAGAGGCTCAGATCCTCGACGGCCTCCCGCCTGGCAGCGTCGTCCGCCCGGGAGAGCCATGCCGCCAGCTTGGCAATGTCCACCACGCTCACGGTATCGCTGCCGCCGGAAACCACATAGGCGCGTTTGCCTTCGCGATCCACCGCAATGCCGGAGGGATCCGCGAAGTAGTCTTGCGCCTCGTCCAGCGGCACTTGGACGACCTTGCCGGCGTGATCCGCCAACGCCAAACCGCTGGACATCACCCAGCCATTGGCGACCTGGGTGATCGGAACCAGGTTCCGCACCTTGATCAGAGGGGTGAGCATCCACGGCTGGCCGGGCACCGCGGCGACGCCTTCCGAAAGATGCGCGGATTCAAGCTTCGCGCGCGCCGCGACTTTCATGCGGCTCAGGTCGAGGATCGTCGTCTCGGCATGGGGCACGCTCAGGAAGGTCTCCGCCGTGGCCAGACGGTTGGCAATGTAAGCGTAGACCCCATCCGGCGAGATGGCCACCGCGTAAGGCTCGCGGCCGCCGGCCGGCCGGGCGATTTCCTTGAACGGGTCGGTGCTCACCACGGAAATCGTGTCCGAGCCCGAGTTGGCCACCACCAACCGCCCACCGTTCTTGGTGTCGGCGTAGGCCAGGTTAACCGGATAGAGTCCGACCGGGACGGAGCCCGCCTCCTTGAGCGTGGCGGTGTCCAACGCCACCACGCGGTCCTGTTCGCGGAGACTGACGTAGAGGCGCTGGCCACTCGTGTCGCTGGCAACGCCAAACGGTGCGCCCGGCATGGGCACCCGCCGCAGCTCGGCCCGGGTCGCCGTGTCGGCCTCAACGAGTTCGTTGCGATCATCCAGCGCAACGTAGAGTCTCTTGCCATCTGGAGACACCGCAATCCCCGCCGGCGCGCTGTGGTGCGGCCGAGGCTGCGACCACGGCAGACTCTCGATATTGTTGCCGTGACAATGGTCGCAACTGGTAAATCCCAAGGTGGGTCGACCCGCCCAGCGTCGAACGTGGTTCAGCGACCAATGATAACCCGCAAAACCAACACCGGCAGCGGCCACCGCCACCGCCAAGGAAGCCACAATGAAACCCCGTGTATTCATGGCAAGAGCTGGCTCAGATCAGGGTGCGCTCCGCGAACCGAGCTTGGCGATCTCTGCATGGATCGCCAGCGGCCGCACGTTCTTCGGCGAGCGGTTATGCGGTTCATGACACCCGAGGCAGCTCCGGTTTTCCCCGGGACGCACCCAGACGAACGGCGCCAGGCGCCGCACCACCTTCCCCTGGTCATCCAAAGCCTCGAAGCCCAGCGGCGTATCCACGGGCACCTCGGCCATAAGCGAGCCGTCGGCCTGCACGGGCACTTCGCCCAGCGTCGTGGTCTTGCCGGGCTCGCTCTGCGCCAGCACCCTGACTTTGACGGCCGGTACGGCCGGCTGGCCCGGGGCCGGGGTGTAGGTGCTGAAGTTCGCGTTCAGGCAGAGGATGGTGCCGCTCTTTCGCTCCGTCATCACGGCGGTAACATGACCCAGCGGCTCCGGGCGGGGCGCAACTCTCAGGGCCTCGACCTCCTGCCACTCCGGCGCGTCGAACAAGGGTTTGTCCAGGGCGGTCGCTCCGGCTGCCACCTCGTAGACGCCGTAGGAACCCTTCATGGAACGATCCGCCATGCCGCGCGATTCGACGCAGGCCAGCAGGCTGCCGCTCCCGCCCGGTTCCACGGAACGGCACCGCGCGAGCGGAAACGGGAACAGCGGCCCCCGGCTCGCAAACGGCCGCGCCGTCCGCACCGTCTCCGCCACCGAGTCATCCGCCGGGGCGTCACTGCGGGAACCGACAAAGCCGATGCGCCCATCGCCCAGCTCTCGTGGGCGATGCACATACGCCACCCCGTCATGCTGCCCCGCATAAGCCGTCACTTCGGTGCCATCGTTGTTGATGGTGAAGAGGGCCGTGTGCGGTTGGCCGTCGACCGCAGAATCCGGCACTTGGGACACGAACATCACCCGGCCGTCGGCCAGCACGGTGGGCTCGACCGCCGAGGTCGGTCCGAAACTCACTCGTCGCGCGGGATTCCCCGGTTTCTGCGTGTACAAGGCGGCGGGGGTCGCGGTCTTCCAAGTCTGGCCTGCCTTGGGAACCGGCGAGGCAAAGACCAGTTCTCCGTGCGCGGCGATCGCCGGGTCCATGGCCCCGCCACTCATGGCGGTGACGGCCTTGGGCCGGCCGCCAGCCGTGGGCACCGCATAGATTTGCCACTCACCTTTGGCGTCCGCCTTGCCCGCGAAGAACGCGGTGCGGGCATCGGGGGTGAGCACTGGGCCGCCGGCCGCCACCAACCCCTTCGAAAGCACGCGCTCGCTCCCCGGTTGGCCGGACGGCGCAACCAGCACCACCCGGCTACCCGTCGGGTACCGCCCGTCCAACACGTCGCCGTCTCCCCCGGGAGCGGCGTGGGCGGGAACCTGGGTCACCACGAGGCTGCCCGTGGGTACGGTCTCCTGGCAACCCATGCCCATCAAGGCCACGCAGCCTGCCACTACTACTGCCGATACGCTGGTCCTCATGCGCCGCTTACCCTTCTTTCACCTTGAGCACACGGTCCACTGCCACGTCCTTCAACTCCTGCACCTTGCCGCTCGGCCAGACGATCTTGAGCGAACCCACCTTGGCCGCCTGCCCCAAGCCAAAGTGGACCCGGCGGTCGGACTGGCTCAGGAAGCCCGACGGACAGCGGGCCTCGCTGTAGTACTGCTTGTCGCCGGTCGCCAGCGTGATGCGGGCGCCGAAGCCGTTCCGGTTGCTGGCGGTGCCCTCGAGGTCCAGCGTAAGCCAGTGATGGCCGCTCTGGTTCCGGTTCTGGAGCAGGAAGGGCCGGTCAGCCATGGGAGTCACCACGAGATCCATCTGGCCGTCGTTATTGAAGTCCAGCATCGCCGCGCCCCGAGCCCGGATGCGCTCGGAGAAATACGCGCCGCCTTTGGCGGCCGCATTCACGTACGCGCCGTCGCCTTGGTTCTCCATCAGCAGGCTCTCCCAGCCCACCATGTGGTGTGGGTCGCCGTTGGCGATGAAGATGTCCAGATCCCCGTCGTTGTCCATGTCCAGGAAGACGCTTCCCCACCCCACATACTGGCCGGTGATCGCCCCCACGCCCGATGCCACCAGTTTGTCGGTAAACACGAAGTTGGAGGAGTTGATGTAGAGCGAACCGTAGCCCAAGCGGGAAACCAGGAGGTCCGGCAGCAGGTCGCCGTTGCAGTCACCGATCGCCGCGGTCATCGAGCCCGCCGCCTCGCCGAGCGCATTGAAGGCCACCTGGGATTTGAGCCCGACTTCCGTGAAGTGGCCCTTGCCATTGTTTTGAAGCAGCAGATTGGGGGTGGCGTCGTTGCAGATGTAGATGTCCTGGAAACCGTCCTGGTTGTAGTCGAAGGCGCAGACGGACATCGCGCGGTGCTCGTGGATGCGAATGCCGGCCTGCTCGCTGATGTCCTCGAACGTGCCGTCGCCCTTGTTCCGGTACAGCACGTTGAACTCCGGCTTGTATGAGAGCGGCCCCGGGTAGCCGTCCGGGTTGAAGTACAGCTTGTAATTCGGATCGAAGGTGAGGTAGTTCGCGACCAGCAGGTCCAGTTTGCCGTCGTTGTCGGCGTCAAGAAACGCCGCGCCGATGCCCGTGCCCTTGTCCCCCACTCCAGCCTTGTCCGTCACCTCCTCGAAGGTCCCGTTGCCCTTGTTGCGATAGAGGATGTTCTTGCCAATGTTGACGACGTAGAGATCGGTGAAGCCGTCGTTGTCGTAGTCCGCCGCCGCCGCCCCAATGCCAAACCCATAACCGGCCACGCCCGCCTTCTCGGTCACGTCCTCAAAAGTGCCGTCGCCTTGGTTGCGATAAAGCCGGTTGGGTTCGCGTTTGGTGCCGGGCGCATGATGGGTGACGCCATCGAGCGGGCCGCAGTTGACGAAATAGAGGTCCACCCAGCCGTCGTTGTCGTAGTCGAACGCCACCACTCCCGAGCCGTTCGATTCGAGAATATTGGCCATGCGCACGTCGCAAAACTGCTGGACGAACTGAATCCCTGCCTTGGCGGTGATATCCTCGAACAGATCGTTCGGACCCGCCGCAACGGGCTTGGACACCTCGAACTGTCCATGGTCTGCGGGAGGGGCGTCCTCCTGGCTGGCCACGGTGGCCGGCTTGGGCTTGCAGGCGGGCAACACCCCCACCAGCAACATCCCCAGTCCCACCCTCATCCATCGTCCTGTCGTCCGCACCTGAGGCAGCTTCATGCGTTTGTTTGGCCCGACACGCTTCCCGTCTCGCCTTGCGTGAGCCCAGCC
>CAYYMW010000156.1:0-11806 GCA_964472515.1 uncultured Verrucomicrobiota bacterium
AAGGGGACATTTTTATCGAGTTCAATAGGGGACATTCTCACGGAGTTCCGACACGAACCTTCTTGGTTATCGTCCGCAAACGTGGTATCCAAGACAGTGTTCTCCTCCCGATGTTGGCAGTTTCTTCCCGGAGGTGGTTCCATGACTTATCGCGATAACCCGTCTGCAGTGTGTCTTCCTGCCGGGCGGTTTCTCCGTAGAGGTGCGCATGAACGCAATCCCCGCTTGCTCCGATCCAGCCGCAGCGCCGGCAGCCCTTTTCGATGCATCTCATGGACAGCCCAACTGGGCGCAGACCGGGTTCACCTCACGCCAATTGGACACCAACTTCGCCGGTGTCACCGAGCAACTCTGCCGCATGGGATTCCGTTGTCGGTCCACCCACGGTCAGCAACTGACGGCCTGCCTGCCGGGCACCCGGCTGTTGGTCATTCCACCGCCGACCGGACGCTACAATGCGAGGAAGGAACGGTGGCAGCGCGTGCCAACCTCGCTCTTCAGTCCTGGTGAACTGCGCGACGTCCTTGGGTACGTCCAGGAAGGCGGGCGATTGCTCGCGTTCAGCTATCGGTTCGGAGATTCCTTCACGGGCACCAATTTGAGTGCCTTGACCGCACCACTGGGCTGCCAGCTCAACGACGATGCCGTCATCGACCTTCGGCAACTGCGGGGTACGCCACCCCTCCAACTTTACTTCGATACCGATCCCGATGGGTTGCCCCTGTCTTGGGCAAGGATTGGCGTGACGCTTGTCCGCTGGCGGCCCATGGCCACATTTACGATTCTGCCGGGGGCCATGGCGTGGCCGTTGGCCCGCTCCCGTGGCGGGGGATGCATCAGCTTTGACCGCAGCTTGCGGCAGATCAGCTTCGAGTCCCTGCCCGTCGCGGTGGTCGGGAAGTATGGCACGGGCAAGTTCGTCCTCGTAGGGGGACCGCACGTGTTCGAGACGGGCACGGTGGGGTTGCTGAACGCCGCCGACAACACCCGGTTACTGGCGAACGTCCTCCGGTGGCTGGTCAGTGACAAACCGGCAACCTGTCCTCCTGCCGACATCAAGATCGGAACCTCCCCGAGCTCAACCGGGATCGCCGACCCGCTGAGCCGGGTGGTTGCCGACGGTCAGGGCGAACGGACCGTGGCGTATGTGGAACGGGTGCTGCGCCGGACCGGGGTGCTCAAGGCGCTGGGCCAGGCAAAGTGGTTTCCCTAAAATGACGAGATTGTGGCGAAAAAGAACTTGATCGATCCTCGAACCTGAGCGACATCTACCTCGACATAACAATTTGCGCAGCCTCGGCTGCGGGTCTCACCAGAAAACCGCTAATTTTCCGCAGGAGACCACGCCGTGATGCCCGCGCCCACCCTTGGGCGTGGCTTGGTGCACTTTCCTGACGGGCTCTTAGCGGTGCCTCTGGTGAGGGTGTGATCGGGTCACGCCCTTTTTGATTCCCGCCAACCGGGGGCACGCAAGCAGCCAGCACCGGTCATGAATGCGCCGCACAGGCTTGCGCCCGGGGAACCCACCCCGCTTCAGATCCTGCCTTCAGCACCCAAGCCCAGGGAGACCCGGATTCGGGTGGCGGTCTTTGGCAGTTTCATGGGGGGGTACCACGTCCTTCGCGAGCTACTGCTCGGCCCGCTCGCCCACCGGGTGACAGTGGTGGGAGTCGCCACCGACGATCCCACCCAGGAGTTCACCCATGCGAGGGTTAGGCTGTGGAAGTATTCGCATCTTCCAGAGGATGAGACGGTGACGCCCCGCTTGGCCCAAGCACACGGCTTGCCCGTGTTCACCGGGCGGGTGAAGGCCCCGGAGTTCCTCACGATGTTCACGGAGGAGTGGCAGCCGCAGCTCTGCTTGATGGCGACGTTCGGGCAGAAGATTCCGACGGCTCTTATCCACTACCCGGCGCTGGGCTTCTACAACTTTCATCACAGCGGCGACACGTGGCCCTCGTATCCGGGCCCCGACCCGATTGCCGCGATGGTGCGGGATGGCCGCAAGCACCTGGTCCTGACCATCCACCAGGTCAGCGACGTGATTGATGGCGGTGAGTTCGTCGGCCGGTCGCACCCGGTTGCGATTCCCGAGGGGATCAACGCGGTGGGGATGCACCGGATCACCTGGCCGCAGATGGGGCCATTCATCCGGCGCGAGGTCGCGGCCATGCTTGAGGCGGCCAGCCAACTGCCAGCGACCGCTCCGCTGGCGATGCACGAGCCGGCTGCACCCTACCGCGTCGACGGGCAGCGGGGGTTGGGAGAGCGCCTCGCCGCGTGAGACCGGCGCGTTCAGCGGAGCCTGCTTAGTTTGGCGCGCCCATCCGGCAACGATTCTATGGCGGCGCTGTGGGCCTCAAGGTCGTGCGCGGTGCCGGCAAAGCGGGTGCCAGGGGAAAAGGGTGAGGGTTGTTTGTCGGCACAATCCTCAAAAGCCGTGTAACCTTCCCAAGAACCTCCGAGCGTGCAAACCGCCGACCGTTCCTGCCGGAGCGATCCGCGACGGAGACGCCTTTCACCCGCCCGGCCTTACGCCGCGACGCTGGTCGTCGCCGGGGGGTCCAGCGGTTGGCCGTTGGCCAACTGCTCAGCTAATCCCCAGAGCCCCTTGTTCAGGCTGACTTTGGAGTCGATGCCCCGCAAGGCCCGGACGGAGCGGAGCTTGCCGCGCCGGTCCCGGTGGAAGTCCGACGCACCGCCCCGTTCGAGGTTTTCGCCCACGCGATTCATGGTCCGCCACAAATCGGTGCCTTCATCCTCCGGGCGGCGCGCCTTGAGCAGCGTATCCGGTTCGACCGGCGCCGTCTCGACACTGTCATAACGCAACAGCAGCGAGTAACGGGCCAGCTCCAGGGACTCGCGCCCCTCCAGGTCGCGGGAGCGGAACCGGTTGACCAGTTCGCCCACGCGCGGCACGAAATCGAGCAGGCGAAAGCTCGCCTGGACGACTTCGTCGGTGAGCGCCCCGGCATGCCGGAACCGGATGGCTTGAAAGGCCCCCTCGGAGACCACCAAGCCGTTCGAGCAGATGCGCCGGTAGATGCCGGCGTGAAGCTGGTAGGCGCAACCCTTGTCGTGCGAGTTGACCAGGACCAGTTCCACGTTCCATTCGTCCAGCGTCTGCATCTGCTCGGCGCGGCGGAAACGGATCAGATGCTTCTGATAGCCCCGCCGGGCTTCCTTGCGGATGCGTTGTTCCTCGACCGCCACCGGCACCCAATCGTGGGCGGCCAGGCCGTCGACGATCCGGGCGGTGGGCAGGAACGTGTAACGCGGACTCACCCCCGCCATGGGACCCGCAGCGTAGATGCTGGGGGCTTTCTGACGGAGCGTGTCTTCGCTCAAGGCCATCGCCTTGAAGTTCGAGGTGTCATGCAGGTTCATACGCGACCCTCTTTGTCTGCGCCGCCTGCCGGGTTTGAGCCGGCTCGCGCTGGGTTGTTCACTTTCCCCCGCCAGGCGCCAGGCGGCACCAGAAGTCCGGCGGGGATGGTCCCCCACGACGAACTGACCCGCACCGGGTCAGCGTTGAAGGGGAAATTCGGTTTGAAAGAAGGCGGACGGAAACGACTCCGGCCAGCGGATGAACCCGTGAAGACGAACCTGCGAATTTGCTTCTACCCAATCTCAGACATGCCTCAAACCGTGTCTCCAAGTCAAGGGGGCCGGTAGACCGTGCCTGTCGTCAGCCAACGAGGAACTTCCTGAAGCGGCTGGCAGCGGCTCAGGTCAAAACGGGTCGTCCAGGGACGGGGTGGAGGGCAGCCTCGCTTCGGTCGGGTCCAAGGCCTCGGGGGAGCGCAATTCGATAACGCCCGGAGCCACGCACGTGACCCGGACGCGATGGCGGGGCTTGAAGCCCGCTTGGGCCAGCCAGAGCCCCATGAGACGGATCTTGGGTTTGATGGGTCCCTTCCAACGGTCGCCGTCCGCCTCGATCTGCAAGGTGCGAACGCTGGGTTGCGGGTCGCTCCGTGGCGGTGATTCCACACCCTCCGGCATGCTCATGTACGTCATCCTACCTCCCAGGGCTTAAGGACCCTCCGATAGGCTGACTAGCATGGCTTGCGCCGCGAAGTCAAGGAACGCGCCGACGCTGAGGGGCCACTCATGGCGAGAAGGTGCCTGACCTCGGTTTCACCTCGACCGGATAGCGAGGCTTTCGGCCCGGGGCTGTTGCTTCGAACCTCCGGACGCCTAGACCGGAGCATGCCCCGCGCGAGGTGCGTTCCAGTCCGACCGCCGGTCGTTCAGTGGGACATGCCGTGATCCTTGCTCTGGGCCGATTTGGTGTGGGTCCTGGTCTCGCGGCCTGCCAGGGCTATTCTCACCCGCTGAAGGGAATGGGCTGGCTGACGGACCCAGATCGCCCAAACCCGCCCGAGGGTCCTGGCATCCCGCATCCAATTCGTCAAACTCGGCCGGGAGCCGGCTGCATGGATCAGGCTCCTCATCTGTTCCGGGCGCCAGCCCCAACCTCGGGCTTGGTCCTGCCAGGCGTTGAACAACTCCCGGCCAGGCAGGAGCCGTTCGCGGGCCAGACGAGCACCGGTGGTGGCGTCACCGGGCGGATGGCTCTCAAAGTGCCAGGACAAGGTGGTCAAGGCCTGCGCCTGACGGTCTGCCAGTAGCGGCGACATCGCTGTCTCGATCTTCGCGGCGTAGACGGAGCGCATGCGGCCTTGCTGCGCCAGCACGTACTTGAGGTTGAAGGTTCGGTTTTGCCCGCCCTTTTCGAAGAGGACATTGAAGAGGAAAAGGTTGGTTTCCAGCCGCGGCGTCTGCCGTCTGGAGGCCCCGGACTGGAACTTGGCGACCAGCACCGATTTGCGTCCGCAGGCGTCGGGGTTGTTAAGCCAAGGCCGGCCGTTGAGGGTGTTTTCGAAATCAACCACCACCCGCTGCACCGCTTGAGCGTGGATGAGTTGCATGCGCCCTCGGAGAGCGCCCTTGGAAAGCCCCCAGAGCGCGTTGACGGAACCTTCCGACGCCATCGTGATCCGCCAGCCTAACACGCGGTTTTGCTCCGGCGCGGAAGGGCGGAGCAGGGGCTCCCCTTCCGGGGTGCGCCCTTGGAGCAGGTTGGCGAAGGCCTTCGACTCCACCGGCCCCTTAAGTCCCAGTCTGGGGACCGCCCCCCCTTGCCACTGACCTGGCTTTCCAAGTCGGTGTTCCAGAAACTCCGGCCGAAAGAACTCGCGGCGGAGGCGATCAACGTCACCTTCGTGGATAGGGGTGATGAGTACCATAACAGGTCGTAGGCGGCTTGCCGGTCCTGGCCGCCCGGGCGTCGACAGGCCCACGCCAGGGACCAGGTCCCCGCTGGTGATCCGGCCATCCCTGGCGGACCTGCCTTGCTGCCGGGTCGAGTCGTTCGTTGCGCTCAGGTGCCAACCGCATTCGTCCATCCAGTCGCCGGGCGAGCACGGCTTCGAACAGAAAATCTGCTACGAAGTGGGAGCGCCAACCTCAAACGGCTGCACCGGAATCCGCCGCCGCCAGAGCGCCTCCCGTGGGACCGGCTCCAAACCGGCCATTTGGCGGCGACGGTTGACCGTGCGCAGGATGCCCCGCAGTTGGTCTCGCACGGGGGCGTACGGCTCGAAGTCGATCCGTCTCAACTCCCGGCAAAGCTCCTCCACCGACCGCTGGAGAGCTAGGGCGGAAAAGCGCGCCTTCAGCTCCTGGCAGAGCGCACGTTCGATGCGGACCGAGGGGTGCCAGCGTTCCCCCTTCCGTCCCTGACGGCAGCCAACGACATACCCCATGAAATGAAGCGGCCGCCGCCGGATGTCCCGGACCGCCTTCCCCTCGGCGGCGAAGAACGGATGTTCCCCGTGGGTGGCAAGCAGCACGAAGAACCGGCCGTAGCGCAGGTACTGGAGGCGGGCCGCGCCCGTCTGCTTGCGCCGGGCGCGCGTCCATTTGGAGACGTCGATGCCATACTGCCGCATGAGCTTGCGGTCGACGCTGGCCGGGTCCTTGGCGTCCGGGACCCGGCCCGTGACGTAAAACCAGTAGCCGTGGGCCACGTAGGCTACGGCCAGTTGTTGGACAAAGCCCGCCACGCTCGTGGCCGCACAACGGTATGCCATCCTGCCCCTCCAAACAGGGTTATGGCATCACAAGGGTGGGACGTTGCTTAAGCGGCGCAACCTCCCGAAAGCGCAAATCCTCCCGCAGCCGATGGCTGGTGACCAGGGCGCCACCCGCTTGCCGGGCTCAGAACCTCGCAGCCGCGCCAGGCGCGGGTTCCTCGTCCGGCGGGGGCGGCGCGCGCTGTATTCCAGCGTTGCCGTTGCCTAGCTATAGCGGTAGCGGCTGCGCACATCCTCTGCGTTCGCCCGCGCCTGGCCTGGGTTGCCATGTCCAGGCGGCCTGCCCCGTCCCGCTGCCTGTCCCCAGGCACGGGGCGGAAAACGTGGTTGCTGTCGCTGAAGCAGCGGGCAGGTGGAGTTGGGCTCCACCCGCCCGCCGCGTCGTTGTGAACGGTTGTTCCCGTCACCCCTTTCGTGTGTGCGTCTGCGCCCGGCACCACCCGTAGCGCGCACCCGCCTCCTGGACTGCCTTGCCCAGGTTGCGGGCAGGCTCCTGCCTGCTCCTACTTGGGGCACTCTCATCAGAGTGCGGCCTTTGAACCACCGGCTAACCCAGCCGGCACCGGATACCATTCCGGCGGCCACACTCCTTGCGCGGTTATTCCTGTCCTGCACGACCGCAGTCACGTGGGCTGGACGCGTAGGCGTCCTCGCTCGCCAGGCATGTCCGGGGCTCCCGCCCCGGCACAGTTTCCGGTCCCGCCTGGGGACCGATTTCAGGGGATAGAATACAGAAGCGTCCCCTTACCCACCCTGGCCGAGCTTTGCCGCTTCGGCTTGCGTCTCTGCGATCGTTGACTGGCAAGGGCTTGAGGCCCCTTTCATCGTTGAGCTGTTCACGGTCTGCTTTTCTCGGCAGAACCCCGGAGGTGGTTGGCCCCCGGTTCCTCGGTGTTGCCACCGGGAAGCTCCCGACGCCAGCGTGCGTTAAGCGAACCTGTCGAGCCTTGCACCCGATTGGCCTTGCGGCTGTGGTCCGTTTCCCGCCGGGGGATTGGCCGTGCAGTTTGGGGCACGGCGCACCCGCTTGGGACAGGACCGACCGAAGGCGTTGCAGCCCTCGGCGTGTCCCGCTCGCCCGCATTCTCTGCTCATCATGGGATAGAATCCGAAGATTACTCCGCCAATAAGGCGGGATTACTTTCGAAAGCCTCCCTCGAACGTGGCGGGCATCTCGCGATGCACCACGCTCTACGGAACACTGACCTGACGGGGGGTAAGCCCGTCCCCTGCGCCGGCTGGTGAGGCCGGTTTGGCGGGTGTCAGCGCCGGTCACAACGACGTCAGCAAGCCCGTGGGCCATCCTGACGTTCGCGGGAGAACCAAACCTCCCTGCGTGCAGGCGTAGCACTTTCGGCCCGCCCGTGGTAGCGCGAAGTTGGAAACGCGGTTTGATTGCGGGCAGCGCGGGCTTTCAGGGCCGGCCGGAAGCCTGAGGCGGCAGTTTGCGACCGCGCAGACTCACCAGATAGACGGGTGGCACATAGAGCACGTCGCACCTGGCCGCATCCGGGATCGCGTCCAGGTCGGCGGCCTGCCCGGTGGCGGGAGTGGGTCCCGCCACTCGGACCTCGCCCGAGGCGAACCACCGCGCCCACTGGCGGCGACGGAGGGCGGGGCAGACCCCGGCTTCCACCGCCAGGGCGGAGCCCACCTGAGGCAGCGTATCGCGGTGCTGGACCAGTATGACCGCGGGGACCGGTGAGGGCGCGGCGCGGAGATGTTGGCGCACCGTGCCGAAGGTCGTGGTGTCGATCAGGTCGTCAAAAGTCTCCATTCTTCCTCCTCCAGATTCATGAAAGGTAGCCGTGCCGCCGAAGCCAATCGAGCAAGGCCTCCCCGACAATCTCCTGTTGGGTCCAGGGCCGTTGGCGCTTGAGCTTGCGGTCCACCGACGCGCGCAAGAGCCCCGGCGGGACGACCCGAGGGACGCGCACGGTTACCGAAGCCAGACTGGTTTCCAGTTCGGTCGCCAGCCCTTCGCTGGGGCGCGGGCATGAATCCACCCGCTCTCCCGTCAGCCGTGGCGCTTCAACCTCGGGCGGCCGAGCCGGAGGGGCGAAGGCGGTGGGCGCCTCCGCCACCGGCCGGGGGCTGCCGGCCTTCACAAAATCCAAGGCTGGCCCGGTCAGACTACCCGTTTGCAGCGCGGCGCTGAGCGTTCGATGATTCATACTGGGTCAACTCCTCAAAAAGGGTTCGCAGTTCCAAGGTGGCGGCTTCGCCGCGGGGTCCCAACCGCCAGACGACGGTGCCCTGCCCGGCGGCGTCGGCATAGGCTTGGCGCAGGCGTAGGCCGGAAAGGACCGGAACGCCCAGCGACTGCGCGGTGGCGAGCAACTCCCGGGTGAGCCGGTACTGGACCTGGAGCTTGTTGGGCACCAGGAGTGGGCCGGGTGGCCCCTGCCGGATCTGCTGGGCCTGCTTGACCACCCGGAGCGCCTCATGCACGGCGCGCAAGTCCAACACGGACGGCCCGCACGGAAGCAGGGCCATGTCTGCCACCAAGAGGATGGCCCGGGTGACTTCCGAGAGGCCCGCCGGTCCATCGATCACGACGCGCTCGAACTGGCCCGCGATGGCGGGCACGCGTTCCAACACCTCGTCGGGGGTCTGCAGCCGGAACACGGGCAGGTCCGGGGCGGCTTCCTGGAGCCAACCGGACGACGATCCCTGCACGTCGGCGTCCACGAGGGCGACGGCGGTCCCCTGTTCGTGCCACGACACGGCCAGATGCACGGCCAGGGTGGACTTGCCCACCCCGCCTTTCGAATTACTCAGTGCCACAATCATGCTCTGTTCCTCCCTGGCTTAGACCGCCCGTTCCTTCGCGTGGCGGGCATGATGGCTTACTAACATGTCAGCTGGCTGGCAGGCAAGAGGGCATCTTTTCATGCAAGTCAGGCAGCAGACATGCAGACATGCCTGCTTGCTTACATGCTGGCTGACAAGTAGAGCCTCCCCCCGACGTGCCCGGCCCACCGCGACGGCGGCCTGGTATGGGGATGGGCTTGGGAGCCTCTCGTGGCCCCGCCGCGCCCCGGACGCTAACCCATCCGACGCGCGCATGCCCGAGCCACCGATTAGCGCGCCACGGCCCGCGAGGGCCGTTTAACCGGGGCTCGCTCGGGGTGGCGTCCTGGCCCGGAGCGAGGAAAGCAAAACACCTCGCAGAGGGTCTACCCAGCCGGATCGAAAGGTGGTAATGGCAGGGGAGGGGGAGGCGAGACAGAGCGGTACCGGGAACCGGGACAGGCCGTTACCGGGAGTGGGGACAGGGATGGCCGGGAACCGGGGCAGCCGGTTACCGGGAACGCGGGCAGGTTTTACCGGGAGGCGGGGCGGGAATTTCGCCGTAAGTCCAGGCCCCGGCGCGCGAATTCCGACCATAACTTCTAACTCTGTTCTTAAACCTGAAACGAACAACCACCCGGGGCGGGCGGGTGGTTGACCAGGGAGGAGGCCAACGAATCGTGGAAGCAGCCGAACGCATCGAAGAAGATTCGATGCCACAGAAGAACAGCGATGGTCGGGATGAACTCAATCTGGCGGAGTTTCCGCTCTGCGCCCTGGCGCACCGGCTGCGGCCGGATCAGAAGACCTTGCGCTTCGAAGACCGGGTCTGGGATGAGCGGCGCGGGGAGACCATCACCCGTCAACTCACCATCACTGGCTCCGATGCCTACGGGTTGCCCACGGCGCTCGATGACGAGGTGCTGCTCGGACTGATCCAGCTTTCCCGGCTGCGGCAGTTCGCCGACCGCACCGTGCGTTTCACGCGCTACCAGTTGATCCAACTGCTGGGCTGGCGCCACGAGAGCAAGAGTTACGAGCGGATCGAGGCGTCGCTCAACCGGTGGACCGGGGTGACCCTGTACTACCAGCGCGCCTGGTGGAACAAGGCCAAGGGCTGCTGGGTGGACGAGAAGTTCCACGTGCTGGACAACGTGCGGCTCTTTCACCGCGAGGAAGCGGGCATGAGCGCGGACGAGGAGAGCACTGGCTCGGTGTTCGTGTGGAACGACGTGATCTTCCGCAGTTTCCAAGCGGGCAATCTCAAGAGCATCGACTTTGACTTCTTTCGCGAGCTGCGCAGCGCCATCGCGCGCCGCCTCTACCGCTTTCTCGACAAGCGCTTCTTCCGCCGAAGCCGCCTGGAGTTCGAGCTCAGGGAATTTGCCTGCGAACATGCCGGGCTTTCGCGCAACTACGACACCGCCAACCTGAAGCGCAAGCTGCGATCCGGCATCGCCGAACTGGAGCGGCATGGCTACCTGCGGGCGCTGCCGGACCCGGAGCGTTTCCGCAAGGTGGGCGGCGGCGAGTGGCGGGTCGTGTTCGAGCAGGCCGGCGGCGCGGTGACCGGGCGGACGCCGGAAGCTAAGGAGCCCGCGAGCCCCCTGGTGGTCGCGCTCACCGCTCGGGGCGTGGCACCCTCCACCGCGCGGAGCACGGTGAGCCGGTTCTCCGCCGACCGGATTCAAGCGCAACTGGAGGTGTTCGACTACCTGATCGCCCGAGACGATCCGAAAGTGTCGCGCAACCCGCCCGGTTTCCTGGTGAGCGCGATTCGCGGCGAATACGCGCCCCCCAAGGATTTTCTCACCCACGAGGAGAGGACACGCCGCCAGCAGGAGGCGGAAGCGCGACGCACCCAGGAGGCCCGGCGCCGGGAACGGCTCGAAGCGGTCCTGCAGGCGAAGGAAGTCGCGCGAGAGCAGGCCATCCAGCAGTTCTGGCAATCGCTCCCGGCAGGGGAACGGGCGCGCCTGGAGCAGGATGCGCTGGGCCGCATCGGGGTGGCCCAGCACAAGCTGCTGGCTCAGGGGGGACTGATCGCGGCGGCCACCCGGAAGGCCCTGCTGGATGCTTGCGCCCTTAAACTCATGCGCCCGGAGGGATGACCCGCCGCGGCCATCGGCCCCGTTCGGATTCGGCCGTCTGCCGCGACTAAGGAGGTAAGGGGACGGCGGGATTCGGAGGGCGGACGTCCTCCCTCGCCGCCCCAACCGAACCACCGCTGGAAGACGCTGCGCCCGGCCCTGCCGCCGCCACGCCCCACACCCCAGTGCGCCATTTTGCCAGCCCGGCTTGGTTAGCGCGGGCGAACGTGGTATGACCGAGACTGAAGGTCTATTCAGGGAGGTTCAAAACAGTGGAAGACACTATGCCCAAACCAAAAGAGAGGCCCAGTCACGAGGTCCGGGTCGGCGCCGTCAAGGCCGCGATCTGGAGGAACGACACCGCCGGCGGCGTGCGCTACAACGTCACGTTCAGCCGCCTCTACAAGGACAAGGAAGACGACCAGTGGAAGTCTACCGACTCCTTTGGACGCGATGACCTGCTGGTGCTCGGCAAGGTCGCGGATCTGGCTCACACCTGGATCATCCAGCCGGGGCAGGAAAAGGAAGAACCAGCCAGCTAACGCCTTCCACGTCCGTTTGAAGGTTCACGGCTTTTGAGGATTGAGCCCTTAATCAACCCTCCCCATTTTTCCCTGATGTCCCCCCGGCGGCCGGTGGTGGCCGCCACCGCGTCCGGGGGAAGTCACACGACCGTCAGCCTGGCCCCTCAATGGCTGTGTCCGTGGTCCTTCGACTTCGACTGGCGCTTCGGTTTCGTGGCCCTCGCCGTTTGGGCAGCCTCCTGCCGGGCGCCGGTCGCCTGCGTCGCGGACTGGTTCGCCTTCGCTCCCAGCTTGCCCG
>CAYYMW010000156.1:11816-14637 GCA_964472515.1 uncultured Verrucomicrobiota bacterium
GTCACCAGCTCGATCGCTTTCCAGACCTTGGCGCGTTCGCGTCGGTCGAGCCGGATTCCGCGGCCGGTGCGGGAGGCGGCGAAGTACTTGTCGCGCGAGCTGATGCCTTGAGCGAGGACCACCTGCTCCCACTCCTGGCGCACGGCAGCGCGGACCGCCGCGAGTTGTTTTTCGCTCAGCGGATGCAACATGGCCCATCCTGCACGCACCCGTTCGCCGAGCTTGCGCAGTTTCGCTTCAGCCTTGGTATTGTCGTCGCTCATGAGCTCAAGCGTGTTTCCTCACCAGTTCG
The DNA here is from genome assembly GCA_964472515.1 of uncultured Verrucomicrobiota bacterium. GTDB lineage: Bacteria > Verrucomicrobiota > Verrucomicrobiia > Limisphaerales > J093 > CAYYMW01. The sequence goes on from CAYYMW010000156.1 coordinate 12,109, forward strand.
CGCGCCAGGGTCAGACACCGCTGAATCTGCATCCGGATCGCGTTCGCAGTCGTGTTGTACAGCGCGGCCAGTTCCGGATAACCCATGCCCTCGAGGAAGTGGAACGTCAAGTAATCCACGCAGGGCGGTTTGGATCGCGCGAGCAGCTGCATGGCCCCGTCCAAGTCGAGGCGGTCTCCCGGTTTGGCAGGCGAGTCCTCCCAGGCAGCCTCGACGGCCTGGCGCACCTCGTCGAGCTCCAGCGAGACGGTGGGCCGGGCGCCCTGGCGGCGCCAATGGGTGGCCATTTGATTGAATGCCACCCGGTAGCACCATTGCCAGACCTGCCGGTCGGAGGTGCCCCGGCACTGAGCCGCCCCTTTGCCGATCCCGATCAAGGTCTCCTGAAGTACGTCCTCGACCGCCGCCTCAGGGCAATGGGCGGCCAGGAAGGCGCCCAACATCGGCCCAACCCGGACCACCAGCTCCTCGGCAAACCGAAGGCGCTCTTGGAGGTCGGCGGCGTCCCGGCAGCCCCGGGTTAATTGGACCAGTTCAGTGGCCACGAGTACGGAGGCTAGCAGCCCCACCGGAGCGGCTCAATAATGTAGTTTGCGCGGATTCTCTGTTCGCGGTGATCCGCCTGCGGCGACTGGAGGGGTGGCAGGTGGGTCGGGATGGTCCCGATCCCACCCTCGCCCGCACCATGAACGACGAGCAACGCCAGTTTCTGACCTTGTTGGCCAGCCCGCCGGCCCGCCTGACGGTGGAACAAACCGCCTGGCTCCTCAATTGCCAGCCGCCCGACATCACCATTCTCGTGGCCGCCCGCCTCCTCAAACCGCTGGGCAATCCACCGCGCAACGGGACCAAGGTGTTCGCGACCCCGGAACTCCTCGAACTCGCCCGCGACCGCGCCTGGCTTGGCCGGGTCACCCTCGCGCTCCAGCAGTACTGGCGCCACAAGAACCGCCGCCGCACCCTGGCGGAGGATCGCGCACCCGCCACTCCCGGCTTCGCCCTGTCACCCCGTCACCTGCCATGAAACCCACCTCCGCCAAACCGCTCATTGTCAGCTTCCGCCTCGATGCGGAGGCGACCGGCCTCTTGAATGAACGCGCCGCCCGGCTGGGGGTGAGCCCTCATGAACTGGCGCGGTACTACGTCACGGAGAGCCTGCACGCGGCCGAGGAATTGGCGGCCGTGGGCACCGCGGTCGACGCGCTGCACCAGCAGGTGCGGCAGCTCAACCAGGACCTGGCCCTCGCCACCGAGGCCCTCCTGGCCTCCGCCGGCCGGGCGAGCGAGAAACAAGCCCACGCCTGGGTCGAAGCCAGCCTCAACCGCGCCTAGCCATGCTCTCGATTTCTCACCCGATGAAGAACGCCGCTGCCGCCGTCGAGTATTACGCCAACGAACGCAAGGCGAACTACTACCTCAACGGCATCGACAAGGAGGGGCGTTGGTTTGGCGGGGCGGCCACGCGCCTGGGGGTGGGCCCAACCGTGCAACGGGAGCAGTTTTACCACCTGTTGAACGGATTCTCGCCGGACGGCCGGGAGGCGTTGGTCCAAAACGCGGGCAAGGAAGGGCGTCAGGCCTGCTGGGATATGACGTTCAATGCCCCCAAGACCGTTTCGGTGCTCTGGGCGGTCTCGCCTCCCACTGTCCGCCAGGAGCTCGAAGACGCCCACCGGGAGTCCGTCCAGACCGCCCTCCGGGTGGCCGAAGAGATTGGGGGCATCGTTCGCAGCGGTCCGGGGGGCAAGCTCAACGAGCGCGCCGACTTGCTCTGGGCCACCTTTCAGGAGGGAACGTCCCGGGCACAGGACCCGCACCTGCACACGCACGCCGTCCTGATCAATCTCGGTTGCCGGGAGAACGGCCGCTGCGGGGCCATCTCGACCGCCAATCTCTTTCGCTGGAAGCTGGCCCTGGGGTCGATCTACCAAGCCGAGCTCTCCTCCCGGCTGGCGCAGGCCCCGGGCCTCAGCAGTGAGCCGGAGAAGGTTGGTTTCGGCCTGCGCGGTGTTCCCCAGGCGGTGTGCCAGGGTTTGTCCAAGCGCAGCCAGATCATCCAAGCCACCATGGCGCAAGCCAAACTGGCCGGGGCCGTGGCCGCCAAAACCGTCGCGAAGGCGACTCGCCCGCACAAGCAGGAGGTGCCCCCCGACCAGATCTTTCCCCGTTGGCTGGCCGAGGCGACGCGGATGGGCTGGGGCCGCGACCAGGCGAGGCAGCTCATGGGTGCCCGGCCGCAACCATCCCTCGCGCCGGGACAGTTTGACCAACGGGTACGCCAGACGGTCCGGGAACTCCCCCCGGAGAAACAGGCGCGGGCGCCCCTCGTGCGGGCGGCCGCCCGTCTCGCTTTTGAGCACGGGGCCGACGGGCAAACGCTCTTCCAGAGCCTGGCTAGACTCACGCGGGCGGACGGCGGGCGTGTCCTCTGGCAGCCTCGCTGGCCGGACCGGGCGCCCGTCCAAACCGAACGACGGCCCGATGACCGGGTCCACCAGGAGCTGCGCCAGAGCAAGGAAAGGGCGGGGC
>CAYYMW010000157.1:0-14601 GCA_964472515.1 uncultured Verrucomicrobiota bacterium
GGAGCATCCCCACCCCGGCCCTCCCCTTCGCGGCGAAGGGGAGGGGGTTGACAAATGGATGGCGGATAACCCTGGGCGTTCGGCCCGCTTCGGGTGGCCGCCCGAGGCGGCCAGAGGAGTGGCGGGCCTTTGCCCAGGGCTATCGAATGTCGCGCTTTCAGCGCTGGACTATCATCCGCTGCCCCGTTGAGGCAGGCAACGACGAGCCCAACAGTGGATTAGATCAGGGGTCGGTCCTTACCTTTGACACTGATGCCGTTGCTTCACTGGCTCTGTCGGCGGGACTTGGTGGCGGCCGCCACAGCTTGGACAGGCGCGCGGGAGGGGAACCCGGAGGATTCCGAGATCGTAGCCGGAGCGTCGGAGCGCAGCGGAGACCTCCGGTAGACGGCGCAACACGACAGTGCATCCTGAAGGGATGCCAGAAGACGGAGATGAAAATGGGCTCGACGTATCACAGTCTGCGCCATCACCCGATCTTCGCCACCAAGGAGCTACGCCCTTGGATGCGAGCACCGTGTGGTGCTCTGGCACCCCTACTCGGGGTGCGTGGCGCAAGAGAGCGGCTATCCGGTGGGCTTCGCTCCGCTCGACCGACCGGCTACGCTCTGCGATCCCGTTCGGGATCGTCTAAACGAAGCGATTGGCACCTTGACGACGGATCTGGCGTTGGCTCTGGCCAGGAGGTCAAAGCGGCGTGCCACCGCCTTCCGCAGAGGGCGATGGCGCAGACTCGCTACGGTATCCGGTGACGCTGCGCTTGGCTGTCCGCCTCAGATTTCCTTCCAGGCGCCCGGGATGGGGGCGGGGTAGCGGCCTTCGGCGTTGGCTTGGACGGGGGCGGGGCTGTTGGCGGTAAGGGCGTCCACGTTGGGGCAGAACTTGAAGTCGGAGGCCAGCGCGTCTTCCCAGGTCACAATCTGGCCGGTGTGGACGGCGGCGCGGCCCATGATGGCGCCGAGGTTGGAGAGCGCGGCGCGGCGGGCTTCGTTGTGGGGCTTGTTGTTGCGGATGGCGTCGAGCAGCACATCCCACTCGGCCTGCCAGGGATTGACGGTCTCCCGGGGCGGACGCCACGCCACGTTGCTGCGCTCGGTGTGCTGGTCCTTGTAGATCCAGCAGTCGGGCGCGTGAACGTCACCCGAGAATTTCGCGGCGCACTTGGTGCCGTGGATAAAGGTGGCAAAGTCGGTGTGGCACTTGGGAATGTACCGGCCGGTGACTTGGGCCTTGGTACCGTCGGGGAAGGTGTATTCGATGCCGTAGCTGTCGAGGTTCTGGCTGGCGTCCGTGCTGCCGGCGAAGCGCCCGCCCACGCCATGGGCGGAGACGGGATAGGCGTCCTTGATCCAGAAACACTCGTCGATCTGGTGGATCATCAGTTCGATGAAGATGCCGCCGGAGGACCACATGAACTGGTAGGGGTGGCCGGGGCTGAGCTGCCAGAGGAGTTCGTTCTCGCCCTGCTTGAACGGGCCCATGAAGTAGCCGGGGTCCATGCGATAGGCACGGATGAGCTGGATATCGCCCATGGCGCCGTCGCGGATCTTCTGGATCATGGCCTGGCGCGCGGAGGAGTGGCGGGCCATGAGGCCGGCGGCGATCTTGAGGCCCTTCTTTTCGGCGGCTTCGCCCGCGCGGAGGATGCGCTTGATGCCGCCCGGATCGGCCGCAAAGTCCTTTTCCATGAACACGTTCACCCCCTTCTCGACGGCGTACTCGAGATGCGGCGCGCGGAAAGCGGCGTGCGTGGTCAACATGGCGACATCGCCCGGGCTGAGACAGTCGATGGCCTTCTTGTAGCCATCGAAACCGAGGAAGCGGCGGTCCGGCGGGACCTCGATGCGCTCGCCCAGTTGCTGGCTGAGGGAGGCGTGGGCGGAATCGAGGCGGTCCTGGCGCAGATCGGCCATGGCGATGAGCTTGACGGGGCCGCTGGCGGAACCAATGGCCCTCTGCGTGCCGCCGTTGTCGCCCAGCACCAAGCCGCCGGCGGACATGGCGTTGGCGACGGCGCCGCTGCCGCGCCCGCCGCAGCCGATCAAGGCCAGGCGGATGGTGTTGTCTTCGGCGGCATGGACGTAAGGCAAAGTGACCCCCGCCAGGGCCGACGCGGCGGCGAACTGGCCGGTGGTGCGGAGAAAATCACGACGGGACTGCTGCGAAGCCTCGGGATGGTTCTTGTGCGTCATGGCGATCAAGATGGCAAAACGCGCTTGGAAAGGGAATCAATTCTTGGCCAGGCGTGTTCGACAACGTTCACCGTAATCCTCAGAGGCGGGAGAGGCGGGCGAGGGTCGATTGGGCGGCGGTGCGGACTTCCTCATTCCGGTCTTTGGCCGCCTGCTGCAGGGCTGGCCGCGCGGAGGGATCGCGGAAGAACGCGAGGGCACGGGCGGTGTACTGGCGAATATCCCGGTTGGGGTCGGCGAGGGCAGGCAGCAGGGCTTCCACGCGCTGGCCTTCCTGTCCCCGCCGCGCGATCGCGGCCAGGCCGGGGAGGACGTCGTGCGCGCCTTTGGCCAGGACTTCACGCGCTTCGGGGGTGCCCAATCGGAGCATGGCCACCACCGCGGCAAACCGCTGCCAGAGGGTCTTGGAGTGGACGTTGGGAGCCAGCACGGGCATTCCCTCCTTGGCGTCGAGAAACGCCAGCGCGAACGCGGCCGCGATCCGCGTGTTCTCCTCGGCGTCGGTCAGTTTCACCCGCAACGCCTGGGCGCTGGCGGCGTCGCCGATCTCCGCCAACCCCATGGCGGCGGCGAAGCGGACCCGCTCTTCCCGGTCGTCGAGCAGGGTTTGCAGGTCGGGCACCACCGTAGCATCACCGCAATGGCCCAGCGCCCAGGCCAGTTCCTCGCGGTACGAAGCGCCCTTGGCGGCCAGGGCGCCGCGCAATGCCGGAAGGGCGTGCGGGTCCCCCAGTTCCCCCAGCGCGCTGACGATGACGCCGCAGACGGAATCGCTCTTCTCGGTGGCCAGACCTTGCGCCAGCAGGGTGACCGCGTCGCGGTGGCCCAGGCGGCCGAGGGCAGCGGCGGCACCGCTCCGCAGGGCGGGGTTGGGGCTCTTGAAGGCGTTGAGGAGCACGGGGAGCGCCCGTTGGTCACCGATGGCGCCGAGGGCCTCGAGGGCGTTCCTATTCTGGCGCTTCACCGCCAGTTGGATCAGGGCATCCACGGCTTCGGTGGCGTGCAACCGGCCGAGGGCGGTGGCACATTTGTCTCTAAGTAGCGTGTCACCACGTTTGAGAGACTGGAGAAGAACCGGGATTGCCTGCGGGTCGCCCAACTCGCCGAGGGCCTTGATCGCCGTTTCGTCTATGTTGACCCACGGTTCGTGTTTGGAGCCCAACGCCTTCACGAGTGGCTGTAGCGCGCGGCGGTCACCCAGCCGTCCCAAGGTCTCGGCGGCTTGCCTGCGAAGCCAACTGTCAGGGCTGGTGCTCAGCAACACGCAAAGCGACTCCACTGCCTGCGGATCGTGGAGTTCTTCGAGCGCAGAAATGAGGGCGCTGACGACTTGGGCGTCACGTTCCCGTTGTAGCGCGGCAAGCAACGCTTTGGTCGCACCGTCGCTGCGAAAAGAACCGAGCGCCCTGGCGGCGGTTGCGCGCAGCTTGGGAGCTGGGCTGCGGCTCAGCAGGGTGACCAAGGCCTCCTGGGCCTCGGGACTGGGACTATGCTGGAGGCTCTCGGCTAGCATCTGTCGTGTCCCATCATCGGCCTTGCCAGAATGGAGCAACTCAAGGATCAAAGGAACCGCTTCGGGAATACCCTGCGTACGCAGAGCCTCGAGCACCTCGGCGCGGACCTCCGGGCGGGCCTCCTTGTCCAGGGCCTGACGAAGGGCCTGCAGGGCAGCCTCGTTGCCAAGCCGGGCCAAAGCGCGCGCAGCGGCTCGCCGCACCTTTGCGGCGGCATCGTCATGCAATGCCCGAACCAGAGCGGCCGTGGACCGTTCCCTGGGAATCCGTGACAGCGCGTCCGCGGCAGCTTCGCGCACATCGACGGCCGGGTGTTCCTTGAGCAGGATCGCCAGCGCATCCGCCGCCTCCGGAAGGACAGAGCCTGCGAGCAGTCGGGCCAGGCCCTCCGCAGAGTCCGCTTTAGTGTCTTTCTGTGCGACGGCCAATAGCCGCCGCAGCGTCTCCGGATCGCTGGGGTGCCAGCCGGAGTTTGAGAGATCCTCAAGCACTTCGCCCAAGGCTCCGCGGCCGGCCGCTTGCTCCATGAACTGGAGCGCAGCCTCCACCGCGACCGATTGGCCGGTTTTGAGCAGCGCGACAGCCGCTGACGTTCGTCCGTCCGAGTTCTTGGCAGCAGCCAATGCCCCGAGATAGACGCGCCCGTCAGTGAGCGCGTTAGGAGCGACTGCTGGCAACCCATCGACGGGTGATCTGAGCAATTCAATCAAGCCCTGGATCACTTTCGGCTCCATTCGGTTGTTTAGGAGCAAGACCACCTCTCGGCGCTGGTACCCGTCGCGTGGTTGTTTCAGCAACCCCAGCAGCGCGGGGGTGACGCGAGGGTCGTCGAGCTTGCCGATCGCCTGTAGGGCGGCGTTTTGCACCAGGAAATCCCGGTCGCTGGCGACGGCGTTGGTGAGGGCGGCAAAGCACGCCGGGTCACCGATCCGGCCCAAGGCATCGGCGGCGGCCACCCGGGCCGCACCGTTGCGATGATGGCTCAGGCCATTCAGCAAGGCGGCGATGGCGGGTTCGCCGAAGCCCGCCAACTCCGTAGCTGCATCCACGCGCTCTTGATTCCTCGCAGGCGTGAGCAGGCGGGCGAGGCCCGTCAGCAACCCCGGGGACTCCTGACTGGCCGCCCGGTTCAGCAACCGCCGGACCTGCCCCTCGGTGCTCTGGTCCGGCAGGGAGGTCAGGACCAGCACGCCGACCAAGCTCAGTGCCAGCAGCACGGCCCCGGACCCCAGCCACCGCCACCGGAAGCCCTGCCCGGAGGCCTGTTCCGACCCTTGGTCTGCCATATACTTGATGAGACAAGCGAGAGCATAGGCGGTCACCTTCGCCGCGCAACGACAAACCGGGAGCGACGCCCGCGTGACGGCATTTTGTCGAGCCCGAGCGCCGCTCAGAGGCGCGAGAGGCGGGCGAGGGTCACTTGGGCGGCGGCGCGGACTTCCTCGTTCCGGTCTTTGGCCGCCTGCTGCAGGGCGGGCTGCGCGGAGGGATCGCGGAAGAAGGCGAGGGCACGGGCGGTGTACTGGCGAATATCCCGGTTGGGGTCGGCGAGGGCAGGCAGCAGGGCTTCCACGCGCTGGCCTTCCTGTCCCCGCCGCGCGATCGCGGCCAGGCCGGGGAGGACGTCGTGCGCGCCTTTGGCCAGGACTTCACGCGCTTCGGGGGTGCCCAATCGGAGCATGGCCACCACCGCGGCAAACCGCTGCCAGAGGGTCTTGGAGTGGACGTTGGGAGCCAGCACGGGCATTCCCTCCTTGGCGTCGAGAAACGCCAGCGCGAACGCGGCCGCGATCCGCGTGTTCTCCTCGGCGTCGGTCAGTTTCACCCGCAACGCCTGGGCGCTGGCGGCGTCGCCGATCTCCGCCAACCCCATGGCGGCGGCGAAGCGGACCCGCTCTTCCCGGTCGTCGAGCAGGGTTTGCAGGTCGGGCACCACCGTAGCATCACCGCAATGGCCCAGCGCCCAGGCCAGTTCCTCGCGGTACGAAGCGCCCTTGGCGGTCAGGGCGCCGCGCAAGGCCGGAAGGGCGTGCGGATCCCCCAATTCCCCCAGTGCGCTGACGATGGCACCCCGCACCGAGTCGCTCTTCTCGGTGGTGAAAGCTTGTGCCAGCAGCGTGACGGCGTCGCGGTGGCCCAGGCGGCCGAGGGCGGCGGCGGCAACGCTCCGCAGGGCAGGGTTGGTGCTCTTGAAGGCGTTGAGGAGCACGGGCAGCGCCCGCTGGTCACCGATGGCGCCAAGGGCTGCGAGGGCGTTCTTGTTCTGGCGCTTCACCGCCAGTTCGATCAGGGCATCCACGGCTTCAGTGGCGCGCAGACGGCCAAGGGCGGTGGCCGCATTGGCTTGGACGGCGGCGTTGCCACGCTTCAACTCCTGGAGCAGGGCGGGAATCGCCTTGAGATCGCCAAGGTCACCGAGGGCTTCGGCCAAAGCCTCGCTCATGCGCGGCTCCCGCTCGCGGGCCAAGGCTGTGAGCAGGGGCTGAAGCGCGCGGGAGTCGCCAATCCGGCCCAAAGCCGTCGCCGCTTGTTGACGGGACCAACGGCTGCGGGACGGGGAAGCCAGCAGGGCACAAAGCGGTTCCACGGCCTGCGGGTCGTGAAGTTCCTCCAAAGCCGAGATGGTAGCAAAGATAACCGGGTCTTCCGTTTCCTTGTTGAGGGCGGCGAGGAGAGCCTGGACCGCGGATTTGCCGCGGAAGTGCCCGAGTGCCCCTGCAGCAGCCCGACGGAGGTTCGGAGAAGGGTCCTGCTCCAGGATGGTGATCAAGGCCGCTTGGGCCTCCGGAGTAGTGATATGCTGCAGACTTTCGGTAAGACTCTGTTTGGTTTCCTCGTCGGCCTGGCCGGAGTTGAGCATTTCGAGGATGAGCGGCCCGGCCTCCGTCACGCCCCGGGTGCGCAAAGCGTCAAGCACTTCGGCGCGGACCTCCGGGCGGGCCTCCTTGTCCAGTGCTTGACGAAGGGCTTGGAGGGAGGCGTCGTTGGCTTGTTGGGCCAGGGCGTGCGCAGCCGCCCGGCGCACCTTCCCTTCGGCGTCCTCGTGCAGCGCGGTTATCAGGGCGGAGGTGGAGCGTTCCGCAGGGACCCGCGCCAAGGCACGCGCAGCCGCTTCCCGGGCTCTGCTGGCGGGATTCTCTCTGAGGATCGTCGTCAAAGCGGCATGGGCCTCTGGCAAAGAGGAGGTGGCCAGCAACCGGGCCACGTTTGCCACCGTTTCGACATAGGAATCGGTATTCATTACCGCTAACCAGCGCTGCAGCGTCGCCGGGTTATCGGGATGCCAGTCGGAGAAGGAGAAGCGTTGGACTGCCAAACGCCGCGTGTCCTCATTGGTGGCCCGCTCCACATAACTCAGGGCGGCATCGACCGCCTGGGGTTGGCCGGTCTTCAGCAGGGCGGCCGCTGCCGTGGCCATGCCATCCCCTTCGTCAGGGGAGCGCATGGCGAGGAGGGAAGCAGGCCCGCCAGGCGGCAGGGCCTGCGGACCAGTCGAGAGCGGCGGGGCGGGCGCGTTCGTGGTGCCCCGCAGGAGCTGGATCAGCGCCTGGATGACCTCGGCATCCATGCGCTGCTCCAGTTGGGAGACGATCCAGCCTCGTTGGTAGGCCTGCCCGGGTTGGCGCATCAGGGTGAGCAACACCTGCGTGGCGGCGGGTTCGGAGTACCTGCCCACCGCCTGAATGGCCTCGTTCTGGATCGATTGGTCTGGCTCGTGGAAGACGGCGTTGGTCAGGGCGGAGAACGCGGCTGGAGAAGCGATGCGCCCGAGGGCATCCACCGCCACGCGGCGGGCCGAGGCTCGGTGGTCATGGGCCATGGCGTCGAGGAGCAGCGGGACGGCGTCTTCGCCGAAGGCCTCCAATTCCTCCGCCACGTCCACGTGCTCCCCGCCCATGCCGGGCACAAGCAGACGGGCCAACTGGGGATATGATTGCAGGCGGGAGGCGAGTTGATAAGCCAAGCCGCTCAGCGGCCCGGAGCGCTCCTGCCGGGCGGCCTGACTGAGCAACCGCCGGACCTGCCCCTCGGTGCTCTGGTCAGGCTCGGAGGTCATCAGCAACACACCGGCCAAGCCCAGCGCCAGCAGCGCGGCCCCGAACACCAGCCACCGCCACCGGAAGCCCTGCCCGGAGGCCCGATCCGACCCTTGGTTTGCCATACACTCGATGAGACAGGCGAGAGCATAGGTAATCACACCGCCTGCGCAATGAGAAAGCGGGACATCCGCTTGGGCAGGGTGTGAGACAGATTTCGGGCGGGGATTTCGGCCGGGGGTGTCTGCCTGAGGTTCTGAGCGGTGTCGTCCGGGCAAGCGTCGCTCCGCGACGAACCCGGAGCGGGGACGGCTCGTCCCCGAGAACGCAAGCACCCCACGGCGACGGGCCGTCGCCGCTCCAGCCCCGGACTCCGCCAGGAAGCTCCGTCGTCCCGCGTCCGCCGAACCGCCCGAAATCTGTCTCACCTGCTTCTGGGCAGCCGAGGTGCTGGCGGGTCGATTCCCGGGTGTAGATCGACGTTAATGCCTGCTGACCTTCGGCCCGACCAGAACCCGGGTTGAAGGAGGCGGGGACAGGTTGACTCCAGGATTGTCAGACGTTACTGTCTGACATTGTGAAAACGATACCGCTGCGACAGTTGGTGCGGGCGCCCCTGACCGTGAAACGCTGGACCCGCGCCGGTCAAACCGTGCAGGTCACGGATCGGGGGGAGCCGCTCTGGACCATCCGGGCCGCCCAAGGCGGCACCGAAGGGGGGCGGGAGATCGAGGGCCTGCTTGACGAGATGCTGAACGACCCGCCATCGCCGATGGCTCTATCCAAGCTTATCAAGGACTCCCGGCGATGAGGGCTTACGCGGACACCAGTTTTCTGATCAAACTCCTGGCCCGCGAAGACTCTTCGGAAGCCGCGGTCGCCGCCTACCGCCGTCTGGGGCTGCCACGCTTGTTCCTCGTGGACTTGCACGGCCTGGAGGTCGAGAACGCCGTGCGCCAACGCGCCTTCCACCAACGGCGCACCGTGCCACGAGCCGAGCAGGCCCGGGTTACCCGGGAGCAGGCAGCCATCCTGGCCAGATACGCCAGGGCAAGGCAAAAAGGGATGCTGATCGAGGTTGCGGTGGATTGGCAGGAGGCGTTCCGGCAAGCCCTTCGGCTGTCGGCGAAGCACACGACGGCCACCGGCTCGCGCAGCCTGGATCTCCTCCACATTGCCTGCGCGCTTGAACTCGAAGCCGAGGTCTTCCTGACCACCGACCTCTGTCAGAGCCGCATGGCCACTGCCGAGGGGTTTCAAGTGGTGACGGTGGAAGACCCGTGAGGCCCGGGGAGCCGGCACCATGCAGGCAAGGACGCATGATGCCGGCCCCTGGCCATCGCGGGCTTACACAATCCACCGGCCGTAGTAAACCCGAACGGGTCCGCCCGGGTCCGGTGGCAGCGGTGGCGGCGCTGTCAGGGCGGGCGGCCGCCGGGACCGGAGCCGCACGAGCCACAGCCACGCGGAAGCCAGCCGCCGCGTCGGTTGGGGCGAGAGGACGGGGAAAGGGGCCGTGAGGGAATCGAGTTGCTTGGTGGTTTTCATAGGGCGAATCGAGGGGGTTGTTTGAGCTTGCGGCTCAAAGGTTCATTTTCTGGTTAACGGTCGGGACGTTGGGAAAGAGGGACGGCCGCCCTGCCGGGGCTTGCCATGGGGCGCCAGCCATCGCGAAGCGGGCGCACGAACCCGACGGGAAGAGTGGCGACGCTCCGGCGGGCAAACTGGAGGGAGGCGGGCGGAAGCAGAGGTCTGAGGCTACCGCAGGCCGGGAACGTGAACCGACGGGGGAGGCGCGCACAGGCGCCCCCGGGCCGGCTCATCGGGGCAAAGATCAGACACTGCTTGGCGATCTGGCGATCCCAACCCGCGGTTTCACGGCGGATGTTTCGGTGTTTGAGGGCACACCTCCTGCGAAGCCCTGGAACGGTAAAGCCGGACTGAATCGTGCCGGCGCGCCTGGTGGCGACCGGCGGGCAGAACCCACCGGTGGGGAGCCTCGGCTCTCCCGCGCCGCTAACTGCGTTGGCGTAAGGGACATCGCTTAGATGTCCCGCTTCACATGTTTCATCATATCGAACTAACCATTGGTCTGACGCCTATCTCATGGGCAACAAAAAACCCTGCTTACTTACGGTAAGCAGGGTTGGCAAATCTACGTCCCGAAGGACCTGAGCCTGCTCACCGTAATCGGTTCAGCATGCGGCGATGCGTGCCGGCCTTGCGGGTGGCAAGGCGGACGGCATAGCCGGAGAACCCGATCCAGCGCGTTGCTTGCGCCAACGCGACGGAAGGTTCACTCGGAGCTGAACTATACGAGCAGGTTTCCATTAAGCGCAGAATAACCATATCACATGTCATTTGACGCGTGCAACTGGTTTTTTTACCAATGACACTACTTATGGAACCCGGCGCTCTTCGTCTGATGGTACATCGACGACATCCGGTGGGACGGCCATCGGGCCGGGCGCGCACCCCGGAATCGCCTGCAAACAGCGATTCGGGTGCGGCGGTGGCAGACTGGCCGTCAAGTGCAGCCTTCCTCTCCCCCACCCGTTTTGGTATTCTGAGGACTGAGCAGCCGATTGGCGCTGGCCTGATGGCATGAGCAGCTCGTTTACTGAATTTCGCGGCAAGGGTTTCTGGAGCACGGATACACTCCTGGAAATCTGGCTTCGCGTCCTGTCCCTGCAGATGGAGGAGGATGTGGCGGAACCGCGCTGGCAACACGAATTGCGCGACACTTGGCTGCTCAATTCGAACGGAGGCTTCATGGGCTGCATTTCTCCGTGTTTGGACGAGTACCTTACCGATGCCGACCGAATCGCCAAAGTGCTTCGAGCTTCGGACCGCTGCATCGCGGCTCTCAGGGACTTCGGGGACTATGTGCCGGCTGAGTTCCTCCGCACACTCGGCATCCAGCAGCTCTTCACTGAGGATCTTCCCATTGAGTGGTTTGAGCTCATTGCCGGCCGGTTTTCCTCGCTGCTGCGGGGCGAACTCGAGACGGATGCAACCACCAGTCCAACCTTGCCGGCGACGACCCACGGTGAACGACGGGAGGAAGGCCCACAACCCCGGCCCGCCAAGCCCTTTCAGCTGATGCGGCTCCCGCCGCGGTGACGTTGCTTCCGATGCTGCAACTCAACATGGCATGAACATGCGCACGGTCATCCTGTCGGCGGCCTTGCTTGGCTTGGCTGGTTGCGCCACACCGCACCAAACGACGCCGGGTCCGGTCTCAGGCGAGCGCCGCTTCGGCCGGGACATCACCGTCGCTTGGGAGCTACGGTACTACGTGATCGGGGCCAGAAGCCCGCACGCGGGCTTGGTCCTGCTATCTGCTCCTGATGAGGTAAGGAAGACTCAGGTGGATGGGTTCCTCATGGAGATCGTGGAGCCACCTCAGTACGCGGGGCAGATTCTCATGGCCCACTTCGATGCTGCCGGGGTGGCGGACCCCTTTGTGTTCTACAAATTGGGCAGACGCTACACGGAACAAGTGCCCGAGCAGGCCATCGGACGCATGTTCCCTCCCCTCTGCCGGTGATTCCCGCGGAACGTGACCTTGCGGTCGGCGCGCCTGCGGCGGGGTGCTGCGCACGCTCCTGCGGAGGGCAGGATTGACAGGGCTGACGGGGTTGGGGACGGCGACGAGCCGTCGCCGCTCCGGAAGGCGAGGTGGAGATCGGGCGCGTGGGACGGTGCGGCGTTCGAGAGGGCGGTGAGCGTCAGGGTGAGGCGGCGGCGCCGCAGAGCTGGAGGAAGGCCGCTTCGTCAATGATGGGGACGCCCAGCTTCTGCGCCTTTCCGAGCTTGGAGCCAGCTTCTTCGCCGGCGAGGACGTAGTCGGTCTTCTTGCTGACGCTGGAGCTGACCTTGCCGCCCAGGGCCTCGATTTTGGCGGTGGCTTCCTCCCGGCTGAGCGTGGGCAGGGTGCCGGTGAGCACAAAGGTCTTGCCTGCAAGCTTGCCGCCGGCGGCCCGGGCCTGGTGGGTGGAGGATTGGAAGTTCAGCCCGGCCTGACGGAGGCGATCAACGAGCTTGCGGTGCTCGGGATCGTTGAACCACTGGAAGACGCTGGCGGCGATGACGTCGCCGACGTCCTCGGCTTGCAGGAGTTGTTCGGGGGAGGCGGCGGCAAGGTCGTCGAGCGAGGCGAACCGGCGGGCCAGGGCCTTGGCGACACCCGCGCCGACATGCAGTATCCCCAGGCCGAAGAGGAGGCGCCAGAGGTCACGCTGTTTGCTGGCTTCGAGGCCGTCGAGGAAATTGCGGGCGGACTTTTCGCCCATGCGCTCGAGCGCGGCCACCTCGGCCAGGCGCAGGCGGTAGAGGTCGGTGACGTCGCGCGCCAGGCCGGCCTTGACCAATTGGGCGACGAGCACTTCGCCGCCGCCTTCGATATCCATGGCGCCCCGGGCGCACCAGTGTTCCAAGCGGCCGCGCACCTGGGCCGGGCAATCGGGGTTGGGGCAGCGCCAGACCACGCCGGTCTCGCCGGCGATCAAATCCCGAGTGACTTGCGAAGAACATTCCGGACAGGCGGTGGGAAAGACGTAGGGCTGGGCGTCGGCGGGCCGCTTTTCCGGCACCACGCGCACGACGGCGGGGATGACCTCGCCGGCCTTTTCGATGACGACCCTGTCGCCGACCCGGATATCCTTGCGGCGAAGTTCCTCCTCGTTGTGCAACGTGGCCCGGCTGATGGTGCTGCCGGCCAGGAAGACCGGTTCCAACTCGGCCACGGGAGTCAACGCGCCAGTGCGTCCGACTTGGATGGTGATGGCGCGCAGGCGGGTCTCGGCCTGTTCGGGGGCGTATTTGTAGGCGATGGCCCAACGGGGCGCCTTGGAAGTGGCCCCGCAACGGGCGCGCTGGGCGACGGCGTTGAGCTTGATGACCGCGCCGTCGGTTTCGTAGGGGAAGTCGCGGCGGACACGATCCAGTTCCTCGATGGCGGCGATCAGTTCGTCGGTGGTGTGGCAGGTCCAGACGCGCTCGGGGGTCTTGAGGCCGAGGGAACGGAGCCAGGCGAGGAGGCCGGTCTGGGTGGCAGGCGGGGAGGCGGTTTCCACCGCGCCGAGGCCGTAGAGGATGATGTCGAGCGGGCGCTGGGCGACCAGGCGGGGATCGAGTTGCTTGAGGGAGCCGGCGGTGGCGTTGCGGGGGTTGGCGAAGGCCTCTTCGCCGGCGGCGACGCGCTCGGCGTTGAGCTTTTCGAAGCCAGCCTTGGTCATGAAAACCTCGCCGCGGACTTCGAGCACCGCAGGCAGGCCGGGGCTGGCCGCGGCCGGCGGCTCGAAGAAACCCAACTGCCCGGCCGGGTGCTTGGGAGGAGGCGTTGGAGTGGGCGGCGCCTGCAGCCGGACGGGGACGCTGCGGATGGTCTTGAGGTTGGCCGTGATGTCGTCGCCATGCGTGCCGTCCCCCCGGGTGGCGCCGATGGTAAGCACCCCGTGCTCGTAGCGCAGGCCGACGGCGACGCCGTCCACCTTGGGTTCAACGGTCCATTCGAGGGGCTCGTTGGGCAGGAGCTTCTGGACCCGGTTGACGAACTCGCGGACCTCGCCCTGGGAGTACGTGTTGTCCAAGCTCATCATGGGGACCGAGTGGCGGACCTGGGCGAACTCCTTGAGCGGCGCGCCGCCGACGCGTTGGGTGGGGGAATCGGGCGTGACGAACTGGGGGAACTTGGCTTCGAGGTCGAGCAGTTCGTGGTACAGGCGGTCGTACTCGGCGTCGGAAATAGTGGGCCGGGCCAGGACGTAGTAGTTGTAGTCGTGCTGGCGGAGTTGGGCGGCCAGGACACGGTGACGGGCGGCGGCTTCGGCTTCGTTCATGGCGAAATCAGCGTCGGGCACGTTCGTGGAGACGATTCCAGGGACCGGCGAAAGGGAGGCAGAGGAGGGAGCGCAGGAGAAGGCCGCGCACTTCGGAGCGGGAGACCTTCACGCGCCGGGCGGGGTCGAGCACGTTGGCCTGGCGCAGGAGGGCCAGGGTGCGCTGCCCGATCAGGATGGGCCAGGCGCAGGCGAGGCGGACGCGGCGCTGGTCGGCGGGCAGCATGTTGGTGTAGGCCCAACCGTCCGCCAGGAGGGTCTCCGCCTGCTTTAAGTAGTTGGTGTAGAACGGGCGGAACCGGGGCATGTTGCCCGGATCGAGCAAATCGTGGGGTTGGAGGCCGTGGGTGGAAAGCCAATCGATGGGCAGGTAGCAGCGGCCGAGGCGGAGGTCCTTGGGGAGGTCGCGGAGGATGTTGACGAGTTGGAGGCCCTTGCCGAAGCGCACGCCGTTGGTCATGAGCGTACCCTCATCCAAGGGGACCCCCGGGAAGAGCCTGGCGCGGCACATGGCGGTCCAGAACTCCCCCACACACCCGGCCACCCGGTAGGTGTAATCGTCCAGTTCGGCGTCGCTGGCCAAGGCGACGAGGTGGCTGCCTGAGGCACCAGCAACTCGCTGGAGATCAAGCGCTTGTCCGCTGGTGATGGTGACCAGCACCCGGCGGATGCGCTGGCGGTCCTCGGGTTCGGTGGCGTCCAGCAAGGTGAGGGCCTCGGGCAGTCGGCGCAAGAGGGTAAGTTCGGCGGGGGTGGCCCCGGAGTTGCTCGCGACGGCCAGACAGGCTTCGAGGTTTGGCGGAGTGGCGGAAGCACCGACGAGGCGGTCGCGGAGGCGGTCCAGCGCGGCGAGGCGATCCGCCACCGGCACCAAGGAGGTGTCGGCGATGGTATCGGTGGCGCGGGCGAGCAGGTAGGCCAGGCCGATGGCATCGCGGACCTCAGAGGGCAGGACCCGCAAGGTCAGGTAGAAGGAGCGGGAACCCGCGTCATAGTAGCACAGGCCCACCAGGCC
>CAYYMW010000158.1:0-14564 GCA_964472515.1 uncultured Verrucomicrobiota bacterium
TGGTGGATCCGCCAGGCCATCACCCGCTCGATCGCCGACCAGGCCCGCACCATCCGCATCCCGGTGCACATGATCGAGACGATCAACAAGCTGATGCGCGTGCAGAAGCAGTTGGTGCAGGACTTTGGACGCGAGGCCACGCCCGAGGAAATCGCGGACGAGATGCAGATGCCGGTGGATCGGGTGCGGGCCGTGCTGAAGATGGCCCAGCAGCCGATCTCGCTCCAGAGCCCCGTGGGGGACAGTGAGGACACGAATTTCGGCGACTTCATCGAAGACAAGTCAGCCGAGAATCCCTCGGACATGACCAGCTACAGCCTGCTCAAGGACAAGCTGGGGCAGGTGCTCGAGACGCTCACCGAACGGGAGCGGAAGGTGCTCGAACTCCGGTTTGGGCTGGGGGATGGCTACTCGCGCACGCTCGAGGAAGTCGGAAAGCAATTCAAGGTGACTCGCGAGCGCATTCGCCAGATTGAGGCCAAGGCCTTGCGTAAGATGCGCCACCCCACCCGGTTGCGCCAGTTGCAGGGTTTCCTCGAGTCCGAGGATCTCGAAGCCGCCGCCGCGACCACGGCCTGAGCCGGTCCGCCTTTTGCCACGCAAGCAGCCGCCTTTCCGGCGGCTGTTTCCGTCTCGGGGGCTGCCGAGCGCCTACCGCGGGGTCTTCGAGTTCAGGATGCGCCGCACTTCCAGCAGAATCTCGTCCAAGGACTGCGTTTTGCTCACCATGCCGTCGGCGCCCCCTTGTTGGGCCTGCTCAAGCAGTTGTTCATCGCATCCCATGCCGGTGAGCATGATCACCGGCAAGTGGGGTCGCTGGGCTTTGAAATCGGCCAGGAGTTCCAAACCGTCCCGATCGGGCAGCACCATGTCCAGCACGACCAGATGCAACTCCTCGACGGCCTGCAAACGGCTGGCTTCCTTGGCGTCGGCAGCGGACAGCACCTCGAAGCCAAACCGGCTCAAGTAGCTGCCCAGCAGTTCGCGGATCGACGCCTCATCGTCAACCACCAAGATCCGTTGTCTCATAAACTTGCACTGTTGCGCCGCCCGCAACGCTCCCTTGGGGTTCGTCTTCCCGGGAAGCCGTCGCCATCCCGCGGGCCACGGTTGAATGCTGCCGTATCGTGCCCGCCCGCCCCTGGGTTGGCAAGTTCGTTCGCGGCCCGATCTCGCCCTGGCTGAAAGGGGACAGGCTGCTGCACGAGCTTGGTCTCTCGGGCGGCCGGTGACGGGAGTAGGGCGTGCCACGCCTGCGGCGGCCTCGTCCACCCCGGCGCCCGCTCCAACGGCAGGAGTCCTGCGGATCAGGACCTAGGGCACCATCCCCAAAGAGTTGGCGCATCGGAAACGGGGGGGGAGCCGAGTTGGCGTGACGGCCCGAGAGCGCGCCGGAAGAGGTGGCGTTGGCGGCGCGCTTGCGATGGGAAGCCAGGTTGACGATCCGCGAGCCTGTCGAGCAGTTGCACCTGCGCAGTCGAAAGAGCGCCTGTACTTGGTTGCCGAGCCAGGAACGAGCCCGGAAACGCCGTGGCCCCACGGCAACGCAACCGTCTGCCCCAGGCCCCGGTTGAGGATTCAACCCTTGGTGACGGTGAGGTTGCGCCTCGATCCCGAACCCGGCGTCCGGCGGCTGAAAACGGTCTCGATGACCGGGATGAGGCCGCGGTTTTCCGGCTGCCGAGCGACCGCCGCGGGGTACCCCGATCCTGGCCGCTGGGGTCTGGCCACCCACGACTCTGCGCTTGCGGTCACCCCTCGGAAGTGGCATGAAGGTTCACCAGTTCGCCAATCTATGCAGCAGCTCATCGACAAGCTCACCTCGGGCACCACGCCGACCTACGTTCTGGTCGGGGTGGCCATCCTCGTTGGGTTGCTCGCGTTCAAGTTGGTCAAGGGGCTGCTCAAGCTTCTCTTCGTGCTCGCGGCCCTGGCGCTGCTGGGGGGAGCCGCCTGGTGGTATTTCCACCATCGGTGACGCCTGCCCAAGGACCACGCCAGGCGGGCGGCCAACCGCTTTGGCCAGTCGTCCGCTAACGACCTCGACGGGGTGTCGCCAGCGAAGGGGGGCTGGGCCGGTCCAGTCGAGCCTCATCTGAACGAGCCTTTCGGGGTCCGTCGAGATGGAGCGCGAGACCTCGGCCGCACGGCCGAGCCGAGCCCTCCCGGTGCGCTGGAGAGGCGAGTCGCGGAGGGCCCACGCCCATCTGCTTGAATTCGGGGGTAAGAAGCATACGCTGTGCGCCAGTGATCGCGCTCGCCGAGGACGCCCGGCAATTGGCGGGCGCCCTTCGCGACGATACTTGGACGGATTGGCCCGATGCGATTGAGCAAGACTGCGGGGGCGAGGTTAACCACCGATCTTCGGTTGGTGCCGCTCGGCTTTGCCGCCTTGATCCTGGTCGGCGCCGCGCTGCTGTCGCTGCCTTGGGCGCACCGGGACGGCCGGTGGGTCGGCGCCATCGACACCATTTTCCTTTCCACTTCCGCGGCGTGTGTGACCGGGTTGTCGACGGTGAACGTGGCGGAGACCTACACTGGCTTTGGCCAGTTCGTGATCCTGGTGCTGATCCAGTTGGGTGGACTGGGCATTATGACGGCCGGGACCCTTTTTGTGCTGCTGGCGGGACGGCGGTTGTCGATCTCGGACGAGCATCTGATCAAGGGATCGATCGGCGGGTTGAAGGACGCCACGCCCGGAACGGTGTTCGCCCATGCCTTGGGGGCCGTCTTTCTGATGGAGGTGCTGGGAGCGCTGGGTTTGTTTGCCCTGTTGAGCGGCCAAAACCTCGAGGTATCCTGGTGGCAGCGGGCGTTCGAGGCGGTCTTTCACTCGGTGAGCGCGTTCTGCAATGCGGGCATATCGATCTATCCGGAGGGGTTGGCCCGCTGGCGGAAGGAGCCGTATAACCTGATGGTCATCGAAGGGTTGGTGATCCTGGGCGGCATTGGGTTGCTGACGCTGGTGAATCTCCGTTTCTACCGGGGCTGGAAGCGCAATCCGCTGGAGCGTGGGTACCTCACGCTCCAGACCCGCCTGATCGTCGTCATGGCCGCGCTGCTGGTGGCGGGTGGCGCGGTGGCTACCCTCCTCTTCGAGCGCGATCACACCCTGGCCGGACTGGCCTGGCAGCAGGCGACTGGCGAGGCCGTGTTTCATTCCGTGATGACCCGGACGGCAGGGTACAATCTGGTCGAGCTTCAGGACATGCATCCCAACTCGTTGATCGTGACGATGGTTCTCATGCTGATCGGGGGAGCGCCGGGGTCCATGGCCGGCGGGCTTAAGACCACGACCGTGGCGCTCCTCTGTTTGGGGGCCTGGGCGGCGCTTCGCCGCCGTCCGGAGGTGCAGCTTGGGCGCCGCCGCATCCCGCCCCAGCAGGCCTGGCTGGCCATCATGTTCACGCTGCTCACGCTGGGCCTGCTGTGGCTGGCCATCATGGCACTGACGTTGTGCGAAATGGGACAGCCGGCGGGTTCCACCCGCCATCATTGGCTGGCGTTGGTGTTTGAGGTGGTTTCTGCGTTCGGCACGGTGGGGTTGACGGCCGGGATCACGCCGTTGCTGACTTCCGCCGGCAAGCTCGTTATCGTACTGACCATGTTTGCCGGACGCGTCGCCCCGCTGCTGCTGGCGCTCTACCTGCAGCGTCCGGCGCGTCCTTGGAGCGTCCGGTATCCACCCGAGGCGTTGTCGATGGGTTAAGGCTTATGGCACGTAGAATCTTCATTCTTGGCGGCGGGCGCTTTGGCGTCCACTTGGCCGGCCGGTTGAGCGAATTCGGCTGCGAGGTCACGATCGGGGACAGCGACCCGGATCGGGTGCAAGACCTCTCGGATGACGGTTTCAACGCCGTGGAACTGGAAGCCGACGACGTTCGCGCCCTCAAGGCCGCCGGGGTGGGCACGGCCGACGTGGTGGTGGTGGCGATCGGGGAGAACATGCAAGCCAGTATCCTGGCCACCTTGGCGATGAAGGAGTTCAAGGCCCCCCGGTTGGTGTGCCGGGCGGATGACGTGCGGCATGCCCAGGTGCTGGCCAGGTTGGGCGCCGACCTGGTCGTCCTGCCCAGCCGCGACACCGCCTATCGGCTCGCGGAGCGGTTGGTGCTGTCCTCCTTCAAGGAGCGGTTTCCCATCGCGGGGGACTACCAACTGGCGCACGTTCGGTGCGGCAACAGCCTGGCCGGGAAGAGCATTCAAGATGCCGACTTGCCCCGCCGCTACCATGTCACCGCCGCGTTGGTGAACCGGCCAGATCCGGACGGCCAGCTTCAGCCGGTGGATGCCGATCCCGACTTGGTCCTCAGCGAGGCCGACGTGCTCATGGTCGTGGGAGCGCGCGATCGCCTGGATGCGTTCGAGAAGGCCACCAGGGACTGAGTCCGGCCCCCACGCTGGATGAACCCGGACGGGCTTCGGCATGGACGCCCATGGCCAGCATCATGAGGAAGAGCGGGGGAATTGGCCCGGCTACGCTGGAGGCAAACCGGGCTGGAGCGGCGGCCCAATAGCGCGCCGGAGCGTCCGGAGCTGGCAGCGCGGTGGCGGCGGGAAACGACGTGGACGCTGCGTGAGCTTGCCGAGCGGTGGCACCTGGGCAGATGGAAGCGCGCTACCACCTGGCTAAAGAAACTCAATTGGAGGAAGGAACGCCATGGCACTGCTCCAGTTTGACCGCTACCCACCAGCCTGCCCAGCACCAAGGGCTTGCCAATCGCACCCCCGCAGAGGTACCGTTTGATAGCCCTTAGAGCGAACCGGAAGCGGCCGGCCCTAGGCGATGGGGCTTTGGGCTGCTTGAGTCCGATTGGGGGGCGGAAGAACCGGAAGTCTTACTAACGTGAGGAACGGCTCCACCGCTCCAAAGGACGGGAAGCACCTCAGCGCCGAAAGTGTTCGCTGTAGCCTGTGCGAGAATATGCCCACTAAATATAGCTGGCCAGTAATACAAAGTGGCGAAGCGTTCCAGTCTCTGGTGAACACGCTGCTGCAGTTCGAGTTCCCGGGAATCGGAGTCTTTGGGAGGGCAGGTAAGGACTCTGGACAGGATGCTCGGTCAGCGGACAACAGCACGGTTTACCAGTACAAGCATCACTTGCAGCCATCATTTGCGAAGGCCCTAAGCAATGCCGGCAAAGAGTTGAAAAAGATTTCGAAATACAAACAGCCGACCGATGCGCGGTACATACACTGGCAACATGCTCAGGAATGGGTGCTCGTTTCAAATGTCATGGTTAATCCGAACGACATGGCCCGCTGGGAAGAGGAAGTAGTCCCCGACTTCGCCGCCATCGGCCTAAAAGCCACACTGTGGAGCTTGGAAAAACTCGAGGCACTGTTGACGAAATACCCCCATGTCGCGGAGGCATTCTTTGAAGGTCGAAACCGTTGCTTCCTATCCGTTGGCGAAGCATACGAGTTCATGCGGGCGGACGAAATCGGTGACAGCGGGCTAAGAGTGGCAATCATGGGCCGAGATGCCGAGATGAGCGCCGTGGAGTCGTTCCTCCAAGGTTCCAAGAAGGTACTCTGGATCCATGGGCCGGGCGGAATCGGCAAATCCCGACTGCTTCTGGAAATTGGGGCGAAGGCCGAGGAAGCGGGCAGACAGGTTCTTTGGGCTGTCGAGGCCACGATGAGCCGGAGTGCAGAGTGGTTCTCGGCAGTGAATTACGGTCTCTCCACGGTGTTGCTTCTGGATGAGCCCCAAGACCCAGAGCTTATCCGCGTCGTAGCAGAGCAGATCAGATCGCCCAACTCCCAAATGCAGGGCTGGAAAGTCGTCATCGCCGTGAGATCGCCCAATGACCCGGTGATTAGAGCAGTGGCTGACCTTCCGCCAAAGATGCGCGAGGAACCCCTGGTCCTCACACCGTTGACTCGCGATACATCCAAGCAACTTGCATTGGAATTGATTGCAGCGAGCACTCTGTCAGGTCTACATCTGGTGCAGAAAGACAGGATCGCTGACGAACTGTCTCGTCTGGCGGATCGGTTCCCAATCTGGATCGCCATTGCAGTAAACGTGCTCGCAAAGCACGGTGACCTCACAGACTTGCCCGGTGATGCGAGCGACATTGCCAGGAAATACGTAAATGAGGTTATAGAGCGTAGCGTATCGCAATCTTGTACAGAGCAGCAGCTTCAAGCACTCTTGAGGTGGTCGGCGATTTACGAAGAGCTGGACACCGAAGAAGCGCTGTTGGTGTCGTTTGTTACCAAGGAGGCGGGATTTGCTGATGAAAGTCGGTTTCTCGAATGTCTCAACTCGTTGGTGGCACGGAAGTTCGTAGTGCGCCGAGGGGTCAATCAGCGCCTGTATTCTGTAAGACCGGATGTTGTTCGCGAGTTCGTTGTCAGAGACTGGCTAACGTGGAGCGGCGGAAACAGAACGGAAGCTACCCAGGCCGCAAGCCGCCTCGTCAACCTCATCCTCCGCGGTGTTGAAGGAAGACCATTGCCAAGAGTTGACTCTCTGGTCAGAGGGCTGGCCAAGACGGAGTTTTCCACCAGTCTACAGGGCTTCAAGGTGGATCTCTTGGCTCCGCTTGTCGGCGAGCTGAAGCAAATCGCGGCGAAAGGCACGGTCTTTGAGCAGCAGGGCATCCTGCCGTTGTTGGGGAGTTTCGACTTCGCGCGGCTTGCGGATGTTCTGGAGATCGTCAGGACTATTCGGCTGAGTGCACGGCCTGCGCAAGAATACTCGGACTTCTTCGGCCATAGACACACGGTAACCCACAAGACCGTCGTGGCGGAGTTAGCCTGGCCTTTGTTCAATGCCGCTCGGTACGCACGCTCGCAAACGGAACGAGCCGCGGTTTTGGAAGAGATGGCTGCGCTCTCGATTTGTGAGGCAGACATCCCGGATGGTTTCAGGAACGACGGAAGACGTGCCGACGCTTTGATCCCTAGACTGATCTCGGGGGAAGATGGCTGGTATCCGGGCTTTAAGGCCACAGCGCTCGAAAAGGCGAAGAGTCTGCTCCTCAAGCTGCGAGACCCTGACGGGTTAGACGAGCCGACATTGAATCTGCTAAAGGTTCTGTGTGAGCCTTTCTTGTCCATCCAACAGGAACGCATGTCCTTCAAGCAGTATACCTTTGCCGTCACCAAATGGCTTGTTGTGCTTAGTTCCCCAGACGGCAAGGAACGGAGTAGAATCCGCGCTGTGATCCGAGAGACCATTGAGGCGGACTCCACACCCGCGAAATGCCGGCTCTCTTGCTGGGGACTCCTTTCCTCGGCACACGCCAGTGCCGTTCGTGCCCTGCTCCATCAAGGTACCGAGATCCCCCCGGAATATGTTTCCGACATTAAAGGCGACCTTAGATCTGATTTGAACTGGGCTTTGGGGGTCCTAAGGGCAAAGACGCTGGGAATCACCGAACTCCGGGCCGCTCGTGAGCTTTGGGAGTGGCATTGCAGCTTTGAGAAGGACGAGGAGATACGGGCGCTTGCAGGTGAATGTGAGCAGCATTACAGGCGCAATCCATTGGCCGAAGCCTACCACGTCTTCTTCCGCCCCGAGATGTACGAAGAGGCCGGCACGAGGGCCGCTGACATTGGAAGACAACTGGGGACCACGGGTACTCATGAGTCGATTAGTTGCTTTCTGGACAAGGCTCAGGAGTTCGCCCCTGCGCGCAGCGACCTCACGAACATCTTGCGCGTCGCTGAGCATGCAGCCGCACATTGGGAGGAAAACCGAGAATTGGCCTCGTACACGCGAATAGTACTGGCTTCGCAGACCGAAGGTCTCCAGTTCGCCTTCACTCTCACGATGTTGAACCGCAGATTGCGAGCGCTTCGAGAATCGAATCGGTCAGACGCGTTGAAAACGGAATTGGAGAGCGCTCTCCAGGCTACCCCCTCCGCAGAATGCAAGGCCAAGTTGCTCTGTGGCTTGTACTCCCGTCCCCATCCGCTGGTCACTGGGGTGCTGACAGTTACCGATCTTGAATTCGCAGTTCCGGAAATGGACACGCTTGCGTCAGTCCTCGACCACATGAGAAGATGCCAAATGCTCGGAGGCATGCACCACACGAACTGGCCTAAAGTGAAGGCTTTATGTGACGACACCTATAGTGGCGCAGCCACGGGGGACAAGACCGACTGCTTTGCTGCCTTGTTCGACGCACTGGAGTTCATGGACCTCTTTCGAGAGGATTATCCAATGCTCGCCATCAAGAAGATCCACTTCGATTGGCTGCTGAACATGATGGTCACCCTTCCGGACGTGGACAAGCTCGGAGAGCATCGACAGCATGAGCTAGGGCGATTGCTGGAGAGGTTTGGACAAAAAGACATAGGCTGGCTTCTCGATGTTCTGAATGCCCGGATTCAAGCGCTGGATGCCAACAGCGAGACTCAGAGTGAATCGTTCAAGCTCGTACCGACCCAGCACAGGCTCACGATGTACGTGCAGGAGGTGTCACCAACATTAGAGCAACCACCGCTAGTTCGGCAACAGATGACAAACATGTTAGATTATGCGACACGCGCCGACATGCTGGGTTATGTTATTCCAGAATACGCGGCCGACATCGACCCTCACGGCTTCGTGGTGCCCGAGTTAGTTGCATCGCGACTTGAGTCATTGGTTAGGAAAGACAGAAAGTCGATCTGCGAATGGTCAAGATTCGCTTGCCATTACCCATTTAACTCAAGCCCGTGGAGAAGAATGGCTAAGGCAGCGCTCAAATCCGCAAAGGAAATGGTAGGCAGAGATGAGGCCGCTGTCTTTGTGGAGCTGTTGCCCAAAGGGGTCAAGTCCTCCGAGTATCCTGCGGGCGAAATGGACCCGAGGCCGGAGCAAGATCTCCTCGCCCGTAGACATGAACTGCAAGGGGAGACGGACTCTGACTTTATACCATTCAGGGAATGGCATCTGCATCTGGCCCAGGCGGAGTTCGACGACACCGTAGCCCGGTATAGGGAGGAAAGGGAACTGTGAGCACGAACACACTGAAGCAGGCAATTGAGGAAGCATGCAGGGATCTTGATTGGATTACCGAGGCGGTTGCGACAACTCTCCCAACCGGAACCCTGTCGAAGGAGAGCTACGAGTTCTTCCAGAGGAGCTCGCGGCTTTCGCTCCAAGTCCGACACTCAAAGGAGCTCTTGCCCGTGCGAGACGCTGCCCTCACAGCTCTGCTGGGCTTCCCGGATCAGGTTTCAGCAGCGTCACCTGGCCTGTTTCTCTACAATGGGCTGGATGTAACATTCAAAGTTGGTCGTTTTCTGCTGTTTCAGAACTACTGCGTGACCACGTGGGCGTTGTACGACACGCTCGCAAAGGTTGCTGGACTGTTATGCTGTACCGATGAAGTAGCTAAGAACTCAGCAAAGCCCGTCAAATTGTACGATGACTTTCTTCAAGGAAAGAACTGCGTTGGTGGCAGGGTTCGAGACCATTTGAAGGGAGCGTATGGTTGGCCGATCGCTGTCAGCTACAAGGTGCGAAACTGGCTGGCACATGATGGTCACTGCCACGAAGGGGTCGAATTGTTCAAATATGAATTGCCGGCAAGTTCGAGCGAGTTTGAAATGCTGGACAAGGCTTGGGATGTCCTTAAAGACACGATTAAGGCTGCACCGGACCAAACGCGGTTGCAGCCGTTCCCTGACGTAACAAGCAACCTAGCCCGGGGTTTGGAGACCTGCCATCATGAGGTAGATGAAGCAGTCGCGTTCTTGCTGACTTGGTCCACGGGCATCGTCAAGCTCCAGGCCTCGATGCTCTTTTCCCGCGATGCAGGCGCGGCGAGGAAAGGGGGCAACATATGACTCTGCCGTGCTCTTTGCCAGAACCGGTGGATGGGCTCACTCGCGCGGCGCCAATTGCGCCTCGAATGTCCCGGCACCTTCCACCGCGTCATGATTCGTGGGGACCAAGGTCGGGTGCCGCATCGTCAGGAACCCGAAACCATGCCAGACACGCCATGGGGCCACAGCATCGTTGTGGTTTGCCCCCTTTCACGTCCCATTTTTGGGACGAACGCATCCCGACAACGCATTGTCAGCCGGCAAGTCGCTTCACTCTACGTTCTTATAAGCTGTTCCATGAAAGGTGTTTACGTGCTGTGACGGGGATGGCATAGCGCTTGCGTACACCAACCGGGCACGGCCCGGCAAACTATGATTCGTCTGAGAAATCTCGAGAAGTGCTTCCGCACTAAAGCGGGGGACACGTACGTCCTGCGGCAGATCAACTTGGACATCGCCGAGGGCGAGTTCGTCACCTTCATGGGACCCTCGGGGGCCGGCAAATCGACCCTGCTCAACATCTTGGGCATGTACGACAGTCAGTGGGAGGGGGAGTTCGACTTCCTGGAGCTCCCGGTTCACCGGATGGGGGCCAGGGAGCGCGCCGCGCTGAACAAGCGCTACATTGGCTTCGTATTCCAGCAGTTCCATCTGCTGGAGGACCTGACGGTGGCGGAGAACCTGGACGTGCCGCTTTCGTACCGCGACGTGAAGAAGTCGGAGCGCGAGGCCATGGTAGCGGACACGCTGGACCGTTTTAACATCGTGGCCAAGCGGGATTTGTTTCCCAGCCAGCTCTCCGGGGGGCAGCAGCAGTTGGTGGCGGTGGCCCGGGCGATCATCGCCAAGCCGAAGGTCATCCTGGCCGACGAGCCGACGGGCAACCTCCACTCCACGCAAGGGCGGGAGATTATGGAGCTGTTCCGGAAGCTCAACCAGCAGGGTACCACGATCATCCAAGTCACTCATTCCAACGAGAATGCCGCCTACGGGCACCGCATCATCCAACTGCGGGATGGGTGGATGGAAAAGGAAAGCGAAACCAAAACCGGGGCAGCCGTGTCTGTATAGGCACGCGAGGGATGCGCCCGGGCACGGGCAGAGTCCCCGCGCCGTCGGGGAAGCCGTCCTGCGGCATGGGCCTGCGCAGGGGGGAGCCGGCGGCGGGGTTGAATGGTGCCGCCCCTCGGTTCGTCTGGACACTGATGGTTGCGCCCGAGCCGTTTGCGGCTGAGGGTGGCGGCGATCAGACGGGGAAAAGGTTTGAAGAAGCGGATGCCTTGGCCCAAGTTTATTGACACATGCAACTGATTCGATTGATGGGATTGGCCGCTGCGGCGGCCATGACGGCCGGTCTCGCCGCGCAAACGGCGGACACCAAGAAGGTCTCTCTCGAGGATTGCATCCAGATGGCGCTGGAGCACAACTTGGATGTCCAGATTCAGCGCTACACGCCGCTACTGAACAAGTACGCGCTGGCCGCCTCGTACTCGGTCTATGAGCCTACGCTGAATTTTGGGGCCTCGCACGCCGCGAACGGAATCCCCGCCAGTTTCGATCAGGACCTGCAGCTGCCCATCCCCGCGCAGACGCGTGAGATGGACAATTTCAACGTGGGGGTTGGCGGGCGTCTTCCCACCGGCCTCGGTTACACGATCAGTGGCGGCACGTCCTCCTCGTCGCCCAGTTTCAGTCCGCAGACGGACGCTTCGGCCAATCTGGGCATCAGTCTCACCCAAAACCTGCTGAAAAACTTCTGGATCGACCAATCGCGCGTGACGATTCAGGTCAACAAACGACGCATCAAGACGTCGGAGTTGGACTTCGAGTACCAGGTGATGAGCACCATTTACTCGGTGCAGAGCGCCTACTACAACCTGGTGGCGGCGCAGGAGAGTGTGGCGGTGCAGCAATTGGCCCTGGATCTGGCCAAGAAGCAGTTGGCGGAGAATCGGAAGCGGGTTGAGGTTGGGGTGATGGCGCCGCTGGACGAGAAGCAGGCCGAGTCGGACGTGGCGGCGAACGAGACGGCGTTGCTTTCCGCGCGGAATTCGCTGACCCAGGCCCAGAATCGGCTCAAGAACCTGGTTACGGATCGCTACGCCAGCCAAGCCACCCTCACGCTGGCGGCGGGCGACAAGCTCACGGCGGTGGTTCAGCCCTTCAACCGGCAAGACAGTTGGTCCAAGTGCATGCTCATGCGCCCGGATCTGAAGAGTGCGCGGATGGCGTTGGAGAACTACGACTTGAACGTGAGGCTCGCGAAGAACCAGTTGTTTCCCTCGCTCGACCTCGAGGCAGGGTATCGGCGGAGTGGTACGGGAGGCTACTACAACCAGGCGATGGATCGCATGGCCGGGGGGGACAGCCCTTCGTGGAATATCGGCGCGCAGTTCAGCATGCCGCTCAGCCAGCGCCAGGCGCGGTACAACTATCGCAGCCTCAAGGAACAGCGCGAAGAGTCCATTCTCCAGGTCAGGAAGCTTGAACAGGGTTTGTTGGTGGGCATCGACGATGCGATCACCCAGGCGCAGAACAGCCTCCAGCAGGTGGAATCCTCGCGCAAGGCTCGCGAGTACGCGGAAGAGGCCTGGCGCGCGGAGCAGAAGAAATTGGACAACGGCAAGAGCACGAGCTTCCAAGTGCTTTATCTGTTGAGCACTCTGACCCAGCGCAAGTTCGCGGAGATTCAGGCGGTGACCGCCTACAACCAGGCCTTGGCCGGGTTGGCCTATGCGGAGGGCAGCACGCTCGAACGGAACGCGGTCAGGGTGGAAATCTACAAGTAAGTCGCCGGTTCGTCCGGGAGGCCAGCCAACCGCCCCTGGCAGGGTTGGCGGGGTGCATTCAGGGTGGCGACGCAGCACCGCCTTGCCGCAGGCCATTCACGCATGAGATTCGTCGACCTCTCTCATTCGTTGACGCCGGGGCAGCCACCCTATCCCGGCGATCCTGTTTTCGACCTTGCCGTGCATGCCACCGTGGCCGCGGACGGCTTTCGGGTCAGCCGCTTGGTTACCGGCACGCATCAAGGCACCCATCTGGACGCGATGGCGCACGCGCTGGAGGACGGGCGGACTGTCGACCAGATGCCGTTGGACTGGTTCTACGGGCCGGCCCATGTCTTGCGCCTGCCGAAGGAGGCATATGCGGAGATCACGTTGGCGGACCTCCGGCCGCACGAAGCCATCCTGCAACCCGGGTCGCGCGTGATTCTGGCCACCGGTTGGTGGCGGCGTTTTGGCACGCCGGAGTTCTTCACCGACAGTCCCGCGCTCACCGTGGAAGCCTGCCGATACCTGGCCTCCCGCCGCTTGCGGTTGCTGGGCATGGACCTGCCCACCCCCGGGCGCGAGGCGGAGGAAATCCATCGCCTCGTACTGGCGAAGGACGTGGAGATGGTGCTGGTGGAGAACCTGGCGAATCTGGATGCGGTCCCGGACGAGTTCCTGCTCGTGGCTTTCCCCTTGCCGCTGCGCGGAGGCGACGGTTCGCCCGTCCGCGCCGTGGCGGTGTGTTGAGCGCCGCCCGGGCGGCCGCGTTAGCGCGCTTCGGCCCGCCAGTATTTCTGGTCCGGCGAGCGGGTGGAGCGGAGACGGTACACCCAATCCCCTTGTCCGGTGATGGACTCTTCGTCCTGCCAAGTCTTGAGGTCGCCGCTGTATTGGAGCACGTATTTGACGCCGGCGTTGCCGAAGAACTCCAGTTCCACGGCGGTATAGATCTTCAGCGTGAAGGGCGAGCGGGTCAGGGCGAAGTTCACGTTCTCGGTGGTCTGGCCGGTGACCACGTCCACGTTCACGCTCTTGGGCTCATATCCCGGCGCGCTGGCCGAGACATAGGCGAGGCCGGCGGGGACGTTGTTCAACTGGTAGAAGCCGTTCGCGTCCGTCAGGGCCTCCGAGTCGAACGATTTGACCGTCGCATTGGCCAGGGCCAGGCCGGAGGCGGCATCCGTGACCGTTCCTTTGATGGCGCCGGTCTGGAATTCGCCCGTCGGATTGAGCAGGAGCTTCACAAAGTCGATCGCATAACCGTCTCCCGCGCCGGTGGTGGTGTCGTCGAAGAACAGTTCCACGAAGCCGGACGAGACCTGCCCGAGCAGTTCGCCCGGCACGGCCACGGTGATCAGCTTGCCGATCGGACCGGTCTGTTCGAGGCTGTTGATGACCGCTTCCATTTGGGGAAAGCGTTGGCCATTCAAAGTGACGGTGTAGCTCGCGCCCCAGACTGGGGCTTGGAAGTCATCCACGAAGACCTGAAACACGGCCCGTGTGATCGGGGTGTTTGGCGGGACGAATTCGAGTTTGATGGGCTTGGGCTGGTTGTCCGGGCGGCTGGTGTAAGTGGTGTAGCCGTCCTGGCCAAAGGGGGGAGTCCCCAGATAGCTGGAGATCACCAGGATCCGGTCGGTCCCTTGGGGATCGTCAGTTGGATAATCCCAAGGGTAGCCATGGCCGGGCGTTGAGTTGCCGGAGAAGGGATCGAACTGGGCGGGCCAGCCGAAGCCGAGGTTGTCGATGTCCCCGGTTCGCACCATCAAGAGGGCTTCGGGGGTGTTGGGGAGCACGGCGCTCTTGGCCGCCCAGTCGCCGTCCTTTTCGGTGACCGGATCGCTCTTAAGGTTGAGGACAGGGACGGACAAAGCCGTCAGCAGGAGGAGTAATGGGGTTGCGTTCATGGTATTCTTCATACTCGCTTATGGCTCGATTGACAAGGCTTATCTTATGGGGGCGGGCAAGGCTGCTGACAAGGTTGCGTGTAAAGCGCTGGGGGGGTGGCCGTTGAAATAT
>CAYYMW010000159.1:0-14485 GCA_964472515.1 uncultured Verrucomicrobiota bacterium
GAAAAGAAATCTGCCTCCCCGCCTGAGAACTCCCCACCAGTCTGCGATGCACCCATCGCGGGCCGGGCGGGAACAGAAGCCTCGCCAAGGCCCTGGAGCGCGACTACTTTGGGGGGCATGCGTGGCGTTGGCGTGGCCGCAACAGCGCATCCCCAACTCTGGTCGCGGGATGCTGAAGCCGCGTCCGTCGCCACCGGGCCGACGACGCGCGCGGAGAGGCCGCATTCATGAACCAAGCCCCCGAAGCTTCACCAACCACCCTCCCGGTTCCGGCCTCCATGACCGCCATGGAGGCGATCGCCCGGCGGGTGAGTTGCCGTGCTTACAGACCCGAATTGGTGTCGGAGACGGCGCTGGTCAGCATCCTCGAAGCCGCCCGCCTGGCGCCTTCCGCCTGCAACCAGCAACCCTGGCGCTTTGCCGTGGTGCGGGACGCCGCCGCCCGCCGGCGGATCGTCACCGAAGGTTTCCTGCTGGGGCTCAAGATGACCTGGGCTTTGGATGCGCCGGTCCACGTGGTGCTGGGCATGGAGCGGTCCTGGATGACGCATCGTCTGGCCGCCTCGGTCTCGGGGGTGGATTATCCGTGGCTCGACCTGGGCATTGCGGGTGAGCATCTGGTGCTGGCGGCGACCGAGCTTGGGTTGGGCACCTGCTGGATCGGTTGGATCAACTCCCACAAGGTGGCCGATATCGTCGGTTGGCCGCGCTCCGTGACCCCGGTGGCCGTCATCACGGTGGGCTACCCGCAAGACCACGGGGCAACCGCTCCGCCCGCGGCCCGCCGCAAGCCGCTCTCCGAGTTGGTCCGCTGGTTGTAGGCTTCCCTCCGGGAACAGCCTGCTCCATCCCGTCGATCCGGCATTGATTCGCTCAATTCGAGCAGTGGCATTATCAATTTGGGAGCAGGTCCCAGTGCGTGATAGGGTGAGCTTGTCCTAAACGACCGGATAGACCGGCCCATGCATTATGAAGTACTCCGAAGTGCAGGCGCTGTGCGACCAGGGATTCATCTCAGCCGAGCAACGCGACCGGATCGTGGAGCACCTGGGGCTTTCCGCTGAAGGCCGCCGCTTCTTTGCCGTGCTGGCGGGCATTGGCGGGGTGTTGGTGGCGGCGGGCCTGACCCTGCTCATCGCTTCCAACTGGGACCAGATTCCCCGCTGGGTGAAGATGGGGTGCGGCGTCGCCCTGCTCGTAGCGGCGCACGGGGTGGGCTATTACCTGCGCGAAGTCAGGCAGCAGTGCCACAAGGTGGGCGAGGCGCTGCATCTGGTGGGAGCCGGGCTGCTGATTGCCAACATCGGTTTGATCGGGCAGGTGTATCATCTGAGCTCCCGCACCCCCAACGCGGTGCTGGCCTGGTGGCTGGGCATCTGCCTGCTCCCGTGGATCCTGCGGTCCACCTGGCAGCACCTCCTGAGCCTGATCGTCTTCACCGTCTGGTTCATGATGGAGTGTTTTGCCAGCGACGGGTGGCTGCACTTCGACTGGGGCGAAACCGGCATCCTGCTGTGCGCCGCGCTCGGCTTGTTCTACTACGGATTTGCCGAGGTGGAGCGGCGCTTGGGCGCGCGGCACTTTGCCTCGTCTACGGAGATCCTGGGACTGCTCGGGTTCTGGTTTTTCCTTTATCCGCTGGCTTGGCGGGATTTCACGGCCTGGCACCAAGTCGGGGATCTGAAGGCCGCCTCCGTGATGGCCGGGCTGCTGCTCGCGGGTTTGGCGCTCTCCGTCTGGGGCGTTTCCCGGGACGAACGGCTTACCCCGCAGTGGCGCTGGACCTGGGCCGGCGCCTTGGCCGGCGGCGCGGCGCTGCTCGGCCTGGCGCTGGCCTTGGGGCACTCCAGTGACTGGCGTGGAGGCCGCATTCCGGGCTTCCCGCTCCACTGGGTCGGCGTGGCGGTGCTCTTCATCATGAGCCTGCTGCAAATCCGGGTGGCCATCTTCCAGGGACGGCCTTGGATGGTGAATCTGGGGATGCTGATGGTCGGAGCAGTGGTGATCGCCGCCTACATCACCTTGATCGGTTCCATGGCACGCACCGGCCTGGTCTTCATCGTGTCCGGCGTCTTCCTGTTGGTGTTCGGGGGGTACCTGGAGCGCAAGCGGCGATCCCTTCTGCGGCAGATGCCCGTGGCGGCGCAACCTTGAGTGGAGGTCCTATGCGAACGAAACTCCTTTGGATTCTGGTGGCAGTGCAGGCCCTGGGCTTGCTTTCCCTGGCGGCGTTTCATGAGCGGCGGCTCGAAACCGGCGCCCTGGTCTTGCTCGAAACCGAGCGAGTGGATCCGCGCGATTTGCTGCGCGGCGACTACCTCATCCTGAACTACCGCATCAGCCGGCTCGATCCCCAACTCCTCGGCGGCGAGGCGCGGGGAAGCCTGCCCACGGGCCAGACTATCTACGTGGCACTGGCCCAGGATGGCGAGTTTCACCGGGCCGTGCGCGCGGCCTTGAGACCCATCGCGCCGGAGCCCGGCGAGGTCATCCTCAAGGGCCGCCTGCGCCACGAGACCGCCGACCTCAGCCCCGGCGGCAGGTCGTTGGTCATCGAGTATGGCCTGGAACGCTTCTTCGTGGCCGAGGGCACTGGCAATCCCGTGGGCAAACTCACGGTGGAAACCTCGGTGGACAAGGGCGGCAAAGGCCGCATCCGCCAAGTCTACCTGGATGGACGCCCCTTCAGCGAGGCGATGAAAGAGCACGTGAACCGCTAGCCACTGTCGGCGGCTAGCCGGCCTCCGCGCAGCCAGTCTCCGAACTGCGGCTACTGCCCCGGCAGGGCATTGACGGAGGGGGCATTGGTCGCGCCGCCCTTGGGCTGGGGCCGGGGGAACTTGGCCATCCGCGCCGCGAAGTCGGGGTGGGTGGAGGCGAAGCGGTACAGCTCGGTGGTGAACCGGTCCATCAGCGGGACGCTGTTGGTCTCGTACTCGGCCCATGCCTTGGCCAGGTCGCCCACGTGCTGCGCCATGCCCCGGTTTTGGGCGCGTAAATGCCGCACCTGGCTGAACAAGTAGATATTCAGCGCGGTGACCAGCACCAGCAGGCTGGCCACGGCCAGGTGAAACCACCGGCGCAGGCTGGACACCTGTGCGCGCAGGGCCTCAATTTCCGCCGCCGAGCGATTGGCCTGGGGTTGGACAGGAGTCTCGTTCATGGGGCGTCAGCGGGTGGAGGGTTGGGCCGGGGCCGGCAGGGCGCCGGAGTTAAACTGCTTGAGGATCGGCTCGATGGCGGGGTTCTGCCGGGAATACTCCACCGCCTCGGCGGCCATCGCTTGCACAATGCTGCGGTTTCGCTGGGCCTGGCTGAGCACCTCCTGCAGCTTGGCGGTGTTCCATTGCAGCGCCTGCGCCTTGCCCAACGAGCGCACATACCATGCGCTGAGCAGCACGCCCGCCCCCGCACTGAGGGCCAGCATGCCCACCAAAATCAGACTGGTCAGATCGTCGCGTCTCATAATCGTCCTGGCTGCCAGGATGATCTAGCACACCCGGGCTTCCCCGCCAAGAACGTTGTAGTCGCTGCGCGCCTCGTCCCCAAGCTTGATTCCGCAGCCGCATCCGATACACTGACGCCCGTCAGCCAGTTCGACACGGAAAGCCAATGCACAGAACCGACCGGGACATGGAACCCACACCCATTTCCGTCGCCCGCTGCGAACGGCCGGCGCGCCCTTGGAAAGGCGGGCCGTCGGCCTCGCCTGCGATGACGATCGGCTCCGGGGCTCCCGGCATCCGGTCAGGCGGTGGACGCCAAGTTTGGGAGGCAGGTGCGCCATGAATCTCGGTCGCGTGCTCCAGCGGCTGTGCGGCGTCGCCGTCTTCGGGGCCTTCATGGTTTCCTGGCTTTGGGCGTTGACCTTCTGGAACCGTGTCACCATCCACCGCCACCGGGAAGAGTACCGGCCCGCCACGTTCACCGTCACCAAGCCGGTTTACTACCCGGACCACGATGAGGGAGGTGATTCCTGCTGGCTGGAAGGCACCGTGAACGGGCAGGCGGAGCGGTTGGTGCCCCGGTTTGGCGACTTGCCCCGTCCGCGATCACAAGCGGATCTGTCGGCCCTTTTTCCCCCAGGCACCAACCTCCCCGTGCTGCACAATCCCAATGCCACCACCTCCCTCATTCAGGGCGAATCCCTGCGCGTGCTGCACGCCACGCCCGATCTCTGGGAGCGGGAGGACCGGTTGCGCCGCCGCCTGGCTCCCTACGTCCTGGTTCCCGTGCCGGCCACGCTGACCCTCTACCTGCTGGTCTGGTATGCCAACCGTCGCCAGCGGAGGCTACTCGCGATGCCCACTACCTGAGGAGACCATGCTCTGCGAGAACTGCCAACAACGTCCCGCCACGCAGCACCTTTGCGAGCCGCACCTGC
The DNA here is from genome assembly GCA_964472515.1 of uncultured Verrucomicrobiota bacterium. GTDB lineage: Bacteria > Verrucomicrobiota > Verrucomicrobiia > Limisphaerales > J093 > CAYYMW01. The sequence continues at coordinate 4,385 of CAYYMW010000159.1, forward strand.
AGCGCAATCGCCACCTCTGCGAAGCCTGCGCTGACGCGGGGTTTCCTCAGATGCGGGAATGGAACCGCCGCTACCAAGAGGCGCTGAAGACCGGCAAATGCCAGTATTGCGGCGAACCGGCGGTTGCGGGTGGTGGGGGCCTCAATCCGCTCTCGGGAGAGAACTGGCAATTCTGGTGTGAAACGTGCCGACAGGACTTGGCGGAGTACGCCAAGGCTCACGAAACAACCTCACATCCGGAACCGGAGATGACTGAGGCGGGGATGGATCGCTACCTGGCATGGGCGGCTGAGGAGCAGTGCAAGCTGCACGCGTACATGCGGGAGAAGGTGGCAGCGCGAAAGGGGAAGCGATAGCGAAGTGTCGAGCTATGAACGACTTTGATTATCTGGACGATTGTGTCGGTCGATGGGAGAAGTTGCCTGTCGAGCGATTGACGCGCGGCCAACAGACCGTTCTGGACGTGTATGGAACAATCACCTTCATCGAGGGTGATGGACTCCTCTTCGTTTGGTCTCAATTCTCCCACTCAATGGACCGCATCATGGAATCGTTCCGGCTCGCCGGACTCGGCCAGTTTGCCGACTTATTGCTGTCAGCTCGGTTTTGCGCAGACATTATCGCGCGAACCTCCCCCTCCGCAGAGGACTGGTCATGCACCGACGAGGAAGAGAGAGCCATTCGAGACGTGGAACTGTCTATTTCAGACGGGGCTCCGCACGCAAGGGAGGCACTACTTGCTTTCCTGCCAAAGAGGAAGGCTTGATCCGATTCCACAGCGGAGCCTCAGAACCCTTGGATTCGAATTCCCGGTTCCACCCGTGCAATGCGGCCTCCTATGAAGAAACCCGTGATCATCGCCGGAACTGTCGTCCTCGCCCTCCTGATCGTCGGCGTGGCCGTGCTCCGCCCGCGGCCCACCGCGGCCGACTACGTCATCGATCTCGATGGCACACCCGGCCTCGAAGTCGCGGGGAAGTTGGTGGTAGATGATACCGCCTCCGCGTTTCGGGCCACCCTGCCTACGAACCTCACCTTCCATGCGCGCTCTGTCTCGCTGCGGATCAAGAAGACCGCTGCTGCCGGAAGGCTGGAGGCCCAATTTGCAGTGAGAGGGGACTACCAACTCAGTTCCAGTACCACGAACGCGTACGAAGGTGTGGCGATGGCCGCAGGCTGCGCGGGCAAGTTCTGGCCGACGCCTTACAACTACGTCACCCCCCTCTTGAAAGAAGAAACGCCCTGAGCGTAGCCTTCGCCTGTCGGTCTTATCCCAACAGAGCAGACCGACTCAGGCGGCGTTCGATCACTCGATCCTGCAAAATGACCTCCGAGCAACCACGTCCTGAAGGTTCCCCCTCGAATGCCGGCCGTGCCGGCAGCCGGGTTGTCTTGTCGATGGGTGCGATCGTGCTGCTGCTCGCTTGCCTTGCTTGGTCAGGCTTCCAGCTTCAGCGGCTCCAGGCCGAGGTGCGATACGCCCGGGAAATCGTTGGGAGCTTCGAGCGTGATCGGGCTGCTGCACGCTCTGGCACAACAACGCAGGCTGCGGACGCCCTATGGAGGCTGTACCTCCCAAGCCTCGGTTCGGAGGGACAGCCGAAGCCGTTTCACGGACCAGTCGCACTTCTTGTGGAGCAGCAGCGGCATGCCGCGATACAGGACGCCATGGAGTGTCTGAGAGCGAGAACATCCGCGAGTCTGGGCGATGACCCCAAAGCGTGGATTCGACAGTATGGCGATGCTCAGACCAAGGAGGCCCTGGCGGCGATGACTGAAACCAACCTTCCCGGGTCAACCGTGAGCAGACGCGAAGCCGCAGACTGAAACCGACCCGTTCCGCGCACCGCTCCAAGTCACTTATCCCCCAACGCCTCGATCTTCTCGTTCGTTCGGTGCCTGCCTAGAATCTCAGCAAGTCCGCCTCGGAGATCGTGTTGGCACAGCCCAGTCCCGAGAGCGCGACTTCCCCAAAGCGCTGGCAGTAAGTCACCAGCAGCCTGACCATTACCGCTCAGCCGCCACAACTGGAACAACCGCCTCTTTGCCTGCTGGTGCCGGCACCTTCCAGCTGCCGAAGGGATATGTAGTAGCCGGGAAGCTCGTGAGAGCGCGGGAAACCAACACGGGGCAAGATGCCCCGTTCACCAGCAGGCCGGAGGCCTGCGCTACAAACAGGCGGCTGCACGCCATAGACACTCGCATTCTCGCCAGGCTCCCTATAGACTCCAACCTATGAAAGTCCTGATCGCCACGGTTACCGCCGGAGCCGGCCACGTGCAGGCCGCGGCGGCGTTGGAGGAAGCCTGGAAAATCGCCGCCCCGCGCGACACCTTGCGCCGGTTGGACGTCCTGGAACTCACCCCCAAGCTCTATCGCAAGGCCTACGGCGAGGGCTACATGAAGGTGGTGGCGCACGCCCCCGAGCTCTGGGGGATGGTGTTCGACCGCAGCGACAACCCCACCCTCATGCGCAAGCTCGCCCGCCTGCGCGGCAAACTGGCCAAAGCGAGCAATACCAAGTTCGTCCGCCTGCTGCGCGAGTTCAAACCGGAGGTGGTCCTCTGCACCCACTTCCTGCCGCTGGAAATCCTGGGTGAACTCAAGCTGAACCCCAAGCCCAAGAATCCCAGTCCCTTCACGGTGAGCGTGGTCACCGATTTCGAGGCCCACGCGCTGTGGATGGCCCCGGGGGTGGACCTCTACTGCGTGGCCGCCGAGGAGACCAAGGCCCGCCTGGTGGCGCGCGGCGCCGTGGCGGAGAACGTGTGCGTCACCGGCATCCCGATCTCGCAGCGTTTCTGTCAGAACATCGATGTTGGCGAGGTGCGCAAGCGCATGGGCCTGCGCGACGACCTCTTCACCCTGCTGGTGCTGGGCGGCGGCTTCGGCATGGGACCGGTGGCCAAGATCATGAAGGAGTTGAACCGGGTCGAGCACCCGTTCCAAGTCGTGGTGGTCTGCGGCCGCAATGAGGAACTTCGCAAGGAGGTCTCCGTGCTGGAACGCCGCTATCCCGCACACGTGCTGGGCTTCGCGGGCAACATGCAGGAGCTCATGGCCGTCTCGGACCTGGTGCTCACCAAGCCCGGCGGGCTCACCACTTCCGAGGCACTGGCGCTGGGCAAGCCACTCTTCATCCTCAACCCGATCCCCGGCCAGGAAGCCGCCAACAGCGACTTCCTACTGGAACGCGGCGCGGGAGTGAAGGCCAACCGCCTCGAAGATCTGCCTTACCGGCTCGGTCAACTGATCGGCTCGTCGAAGCTGGCGGAAATGGCCGCAGCGGCCCGCAAGCTCGGCAAGCCGCAGGCGGCCATGGATGTCTGCCGCCACGTTTTGGAACGGCTGGGCTGATCAACCCCGCAACCCTCCCTCGTCATGCGCTTCGCCACCCGTTCTACCTTTCTGCTGGCCACGCTGGCGCTCGTCTTCGCCCTGCACGGTCGCGAGCTAAAACCCGCGGACGAGGTTGTCTTCTACCCCACCATGGCGTGGCCGGCGGGGACCGGTTGGGTGGCCGAGGTGCATGCTTCGGTGTTCGAACTCGAACCGCGCCCGGTGCTCATGCCACTGCTGCGCCGCGCGCTGGGCATCCACGAGGCGGAGCTTGGCCCGCAGGAAATCGACCTCTTTCACCGGCGCGCCCGCGACTTCCTCGCCGACAACGAACGCGGTCGCGACCTCACCATCGAGCTGGCGGGGCGTCGCTTTCACCTCAAGCGCTCGCCCGCCAACGGTCACGTGCGCAGCCTGCTGGTCTTGACCGACGCCGAGGTGAAGCGCGCCGCCGGCACCAGCGACCGCCTGGCTTTCCAACTGGTTGCCGACCACCGGCCGGTTCCCGCCGTCGGCGGCGAGATCCAGTTGGTCACCGACACCGGCTGGTCCGTGATCTCCGATATCGACGACACGATCAAGATCAGCATCGTTTCCAACCGGCACGAGTTGCTCCTCAACACCTTTTGCCGCGAGTTCCGCGCCGTGCCGGGCATCGCCACGCTCTACCAGGACTGGGCGCACCAGACGAACGTCGCCTTTCACTACGTCTCCGCCAGTCCGTGGCAGCTCTACCGGCCGCTCGCGGAGTTCATCGAGAGGGAGCGGTTTCCCACGGGGACCTTTCACCTGAAGCAGTTCCGGGTCAAAGACACGAGCTTCTTCGACCTCTTTTCCTCGCCCGAGCGCTACAAGACGGAGACGATCTCCGTGCTCCTGGAGCGGTTTCCGCACCGGCAGTTCGTGCTGGTGGGGGACTCGGGTGAGAAAGACCCCGAGGCCTACGGCGCGCTGGCCCGTAAGTACCCCGGGCCGATCACGCGCATTCTGATCCGGGATGTCTCCGGCGAGCCTGCCACGGCGCCGCGCTACCGGCAGGCCTTCCGCGACGTGCCCGCTGAGAAATGGATGTTGTTCAAGAACCCGGCGGTGGTGCCAGCGGGTCTTCTCTCGAAGGCGACCCAGCCCGGCGCGCCCTCCAAGCCTCTTTCGCAGAATGCGCCTTGTTTGCTCAAGCCGGTTCGCCTTCGCTGCGAGTACTTGGAGAATCCGCTCGGCATCGACGCCCTCTGGCCGCAACTGGGCTGGTGGCTCGAATCGTCCGATCACAACCAGCGGCAAAGCGCGTACCAGATTCTCGTGGCGAGCACCCCGGAGCGTCTGGCGGCCCACCAAGCCGACCTGTGGGACTCCGGCCGGGTGGCCTCGGATGAATCGGTCCACGTGGTCTATTCGGGGAGGTTGCGCGGCTCCGGAATGCGGAGTTGGTGGAAGGTGCGCGTGTGGGACGCGGCTGGGAAGCCTTCGGTTTGGAGCCAGCCAGCCTTTTGGGAGATGGGCGTGCTGGGGGCGAAGGAATGGGCCGAGTGGATCGGCAGCGGCCCGGCTACGGAGCCGCGTCCCCGGCAAGGCTTCTTCACCAGCACCAACCAACTCACCACTCTCGGTGCCACCGTGGAGCACGACGGCCGCTCGACCCTGCTGCGCAAGACCTTCGTCGCGCCCAAGGCCATCCGCTCCGCGCGCGTCTACGTGACAGGGCTCGGTTACTACGAACTCTTCTGCAATGGCCGGCGCGTAGGCGATCAGGTCCTGAACCCCGCCGTCAGCAACTACCGCCAGTGGGTCTATTACGACACTTACGATGTCACGGCCCAACTCCGTACCGGCACCAATGCGCTTGGCATGTCGCTCGGCAACGGCTGGTACAACTCCTACCCCAAATGGTGGGACGTGTATCGCATGCCGTGGTTCGGGGCCAAGCGCGCATTGCTGCAGCTCCATGTCGAGTACGCGGACGGCTCGGGCGAGGTCATCGTCTCGGACGGTTCATGGAAGACCTCGCCGGGACCGGTCGTGGCTGCGTGCGTATATGATGGCGAGACCTACGACGCCACGTTGGAACAACCGGGCTGGGATACAGCGGAGTTCGATGCGTCGCAGTGGCAGCCTGCCCACGTGGTGGAGCCGCCCGGCGGCGAGTTGGTGGCACAATCGATGCCGCCCATCCGGGTGGTCGAGACGCTCCGTCCGGTCTCAGTGACCGAACCCAAAGCCGGCGTTTACGTCTTCGACCTTGGCCAGAACTTCGCCGGCTGGGTGCGTCTCAAGGCCACCGGCCCGCGCGGCACGCGCATCACCCTGCGCTATGCGGAAGACCTCAGCGCCCACGGCAACCTGGACGTGACCAGCAACGAGCGTGCTCTGGCCACGGATGCCTACGTGATGAAAGGCGGCGGCCCGGAGGTTTACGAACCCCGGTTTACGTTTCATGGCTTCCGTTTTGTGGAGGTGTCCGGGTATCCGGGGAAACCGACTGCGGACAGCCTGGAGGGTTGCGTGGTTCATACGGATACGCGCATGCCCGGTGTTTTTCTTGGCGGCGGCCCCTCCCCGGTCATCGGTCGCATCCATCGGGCCACGCAGTGGGCGCAGCGCAGCAACCTGATGGGCTACCCCATGGATTGCCCGCAGCGGGACGAGCGCCTCGGCTGGTTTGGCGACGCCATGGTCTCGATGGAAGAGGCCATGTACAATTTCGAGCTGCCGGCCTTCTATCGCCTCTGGCTCAATGGCATCAGACGCAGTCAGAATCCCACCAACGACGACATTTCCATCATTTCCCCCCGGCCGTACGTGCCCGACGAGCCCGACCCCACCTGGAGCAGCGCGTACATTGTCATGAACTGGCAGTACTACGTTCACTACGGGGACCGCCGCTTCCTGGAGAGCCAGTTCGACGCCATGTGCGGCTATGTGGATTACCTCGGCACCCAGGCTACCAACCACATCCTGCCGAAATACTGGATCGGCGATTGGGGCACCATCGTGGAAGGTTGGAAGGAAGGCGAGCCCGTCTCTGTCGCCACGGCCTTCTATTATTACGACTGCACCATTCTCGCCCGGGCCGCGCGGGTGCTGGGGCGGACGCACCAGGCGGAGAAGTACCAGCGGCTGGCGAACGAGATCAGGGCCGCCTACCAGCGGGCGTTCTACGATCCGCAGCGTCATCAGTACGAGCAGGGGACGCTGTTCAGCAATGCCTTCCCGCTTTTCCTCGGTTTGCCCGATCCGGCTGATCGCCCCGCCATTCTCGCGAACGTCCTCGCTACTCTGGAACGCCGGCAGGGCCATTTCGATGTCGGCGTGCTCGGCGCCAAGTACCTCATCGACGCCCTCACCGAGCAGGGCCGCGCCGATGTGGCGTTCAAGCTTGCCACGCAGACCGGGTATCCCAGCTGGGCCCACATGCTCGAAGGGGACCGCACCACCTTGTCAGAGTTCTGGGACCTGCACGGTTCCCACAACCACGTCATGATGGGCAGCATTGATGGCTGGTTCTACCGGGTGCTGGCCGGTATCCAGCCCGACCCGGAGCAGCCGGGTTTCCGGCATTTCATAGTCAGGCCTTTCCTCCAGGAACCGATCGACTTGGGCGAAGCGCGCACAGAAACGGTGCGCGGGTTGGTGGCGGTGAACTGGACAAAGAGCCCTGACACGCTCGAGTTGGGCGTGTCCGTCCCCGCCAACACCACCGCCACCGTCCATGTTCCCGCCGCTTCCGAGGCGCTGGTCGAGTGTGCCCCGCCCGCCAAACCCGTTCGCCGCGAGGCCAGCACGGCAGTGTTCGAACTGGGCTCAGGGGAGTGGAAGTTCCGGGTGAAACCCGGAGATGGCCAATAGCCGCCCTTCCGAAAGCACCACTTGGCCTTGCCACTCTGTCAGACGGAAAACCAGGTCAATGCCAGCGCACTGCTATCGCCAACGCCCTATTGCCCCGACGGGGAAGCCGGCCTCTCGGCCTTTCCAAAAAAGGCGTTGACGGCCTTCCAGAACGCGAGGAAGTCCCCGGAAAGCAAAAGGACCAGGTAGGCCCCCACCATGATTCCAGCGACGACGCCCCTATTCAACAAGAGCATCCGATGTCCCTCAGGCGTGCGCACCGCCTCAAGGACCTCAACTTCGGGAAGCATGCTCAGAAGGGCTGAAATAAGCATGCTGGTCCACAAGAGTGCAACCGACCATCTCGTGCCTTTCCGCAGCCCCCTGCCATCCACCAGAATGCACAGCACAATAAGGACGGTGGTGAAAAGCACGACCGCGAGCGGGAAGATCGAATGAAATAATTTCATAGCATCCTGCGCTCCTATAGCGGGTGGTCGGTCGCTTTGTGAAGTGCCGTGCTCCCGCAGCCCGTCGGAACCAGCGTTAAGTAAGCGTCGTCGGGAAGCCGGCTCGGTGGGCGGGGATCGACGGTGAGATTCATGTTGAACCGAGGCTAACGCATCCCGAGTTCGTGTCGAGCCGGGATTTTGGAACCAGACTTGTCCGGGTCGCCGTGCGATTCAGAAAATTTCCGTACTGGCACGCCATTCCATGCGAGACACGCGCCCAGTCATCTGCTAGAATTGCCCGCAGTACAGCGCACAACGAACACGATGCTTAGCGAACGTCCATGAACCCATCCGCCAACGCACCCCGTCCCGCTGCCCAACCCCTGCCGCTCTTCCACCTCAACCGCCGCCGCTTCCTCCAGACGACGGCCACCGCCTTCGCGGCTTCGGTCCTGGGCGCCTACGGCGCGGACTTGGTGGAGCGCAAGCCCCGGCGCGTGGGCCTCATCGGCGCCGGTTGGTACGGCAAGAGCGATCTCTGGCGGTTGGTGCAGGTCGCGCCGGTGGAGATCGTCTGCCTCTGCGATCCCGACAAGAAGATGCTGGCGGGCGCGGTGAAGATCGCCCAGGAACGGCAGAAGTCCGGCAAGGCCCCGCGCACCTACGGCGATTACCGCCAGATGCTGAAGGAAAACCAACTGGACATCGTGCTCATCGGCTCGCCGGACCATTGGCACGCCCTCCAGGCCATCGCCGCCATCGAATCCGGCGCTGATGTCTACCTCCAGAAACCGATCAGCGTGGACGTCCTCGAAGGCGAGGCCATCCTCGCCGCCGCACGCAAGCACAAACGCGTCGTCCAGATCGGCACCCAGCGCAAGAGCACGCCGCACTTGATCGATGTGAAGAAGCAGGTCGTGGACGCCGGCCTCCTGGGCAAGATCGCCCACGTGGACATGTGCTGCTACTACCACATGCGGGCCAACGGGAATCCACCGCTCGAACCCGTCCCCGAGCACCTCGATTACGAGATGTGGACCGGCCCCGCGCCGCTCCGCCCCTACGACGGCCTGCCGCACCTGCGCTGGTGGCGCACGTTCATGGAGTACGGCAACGGCATCATGGGCGACATGTGCGTCCACATGTACGACACCGCCCGCTGGATGCTCAACCTGGGCTGGCCCAAGCGGATCAGTTCCTACGGCGGCATTTTTGTCCAGAAAGACGGCAAGTCGAACATCGCCGATACTCAGTCCGCCATCTTCGAGCACGACGGCCTTTCCGCCGCCTGGCAGCACCGCACTTGGGGCGCCGCGCCCGACCCGGATTATCCCTGGGCCATTTTCATCCACGGCGAAAAGGGCGTGCTCAAGGCCAGCACCATGCGCGCCGATTTCATTCCGCTGGACAACAAGGCCAAGACCCTGCACTTCGAGTGCCTCTTCGAGCGCGAGAAGTACCCCGAGGACGTGAAGGAGGAGGCCATCGAACTCAACGCCGCCCCGGCCACCCGCCTCCACATGCTGGACTTCCTGGCCGCCATCGACAAACGCAGCCGCCCCGTCGCGGACATCGAGGCCGGCCATATCTCCACGGCCAGTTGCATCCTCGCCAACGTGGCCATGAAGGTCGGCCGCACCCTGGCCTACGATCCCGTGAAGCACGTCGTCACCGGCGACACAGAGGCCACCCAACTCCTGCGTCGGCCGTATCGCCAGCCTTGGCGTCACCCGGCGGCCTGAAGCACCGCCTCAACCCCACCTCGCGATGTTCTGGTTAAAGAAGCGCAGCTCGCGGCCCACGGCCGAAGACGCCGCCCGGCGGTTGGTGATTCTCAAGCACGTCGTCGGGGCCGGCATCCTGGCGCCCCCGCGTGAAATGCTGGCGGAGATGACGGCCAAGTGGAAGCCCGAGGAACGAGAGAAGTTCCACCGCGAAGCCGAGACGCAGCGCGACCAACTCTGGCAGGGCCTGCGGGACGCCGGCCTGTGGTCCCACCTGTCGCCGTGCGAGCAGGCCCTGGCCAAGACCACCATGGCCACCGTCAACCATCAGCAACAGGTCGATGCCACCTGGCGCCTGGAGTCCGTGCAGACCCTGATGTGGGCGCTCGGCCTGCTGGAGGCCCTGCCCCCGTATGACACCCAGGCCGGCCACGACCTGCTCAAGCAGGTGCCGGCCGCGGACCTGACGGCCTTTGTCCGCTCCGCCCGGCTGCGCGAATCCAAGGTGCTGGACGAGGCGCGCGACCTCGCCGAGTTCTGGCACTGGCGCAGCCGCACACGGCAGTTGATCGAACGGGGCGATCCCTTCCCCGCCGGCCCGAAGATGCAGGCGGCCGGGTTCAACAGCTACGACGACATCGTCCGCTTCACCGCCCGCAAGGCGGCCGAGGAGGGCATGATCCCTCCCTGCGTCGAGGACGACTTCCCCGCCCAGTAACGGTGTTGATTTTGGCAAGGAGTATTTGGGATTTTCTTGGGGGGCG
>CAYYMW010000160.1:0-14468 GCA_964472515.1 uncultured Verrucomicrobiota bacterium
GGGGGACGTGGGGACGGTCTTCCCGGGGTGTTACCCCAGGCTGGTACGCGTCCACGCCGTCGGCGTGGTTGAGAGGCGGGCGGCGGTGCTGCGCACGGCGGTGCTGCGCACGGCGAGATGGTCGATGCGAGGTCGGTGACCCTCACCCGCCCTGCGGGCACCCTCTCCCATCGGATGGGAGAGGGGATTCGAATTCGGAGCGGGTACCCGGGGCGCCCGGCCCGCTACGGTTGCGCGACCGGAGGTCGCGCGCGGGCCTCTGCCCCAGGCTAGCATATATCCGCACCTTCAGTGCGGTTGAGGGACCTGCGGTCGGCAGGATGGCAGTGGGCGGGTTCTCCCCTGTGGAGTGCGCCGGCAAGGCATAGCCGCGACGGCGCTTTTCCCGGGGAGGCCCAGAGCGGTGTCGCGCTGCGCTTGCCACCGCAGTCCATAGGACGGGCCGCCAGGAAGCAGCGTGGAGCGCCAACACCGGGCGGTGCTCCGCAGGGCAGGATGAACCCCGGGTGGGCGGACCCGGGCCGAACCGTCCCGGGCTCGGGTTCGGCACCCGTACTCTCGGCCTCCGGTTTGCAGGTTGCGGAGGTTAAAGTTGAACGGTAAGGTTCCGGGTCTGTCGTTATTGGCGGCAGGTGTTTCATGGAAACAGTTCTGAACTATATATTTGTAGGTTTGGCGGTGCTGCTGATGTTCGGCACGTCCATCTTTGTGCACGAACTCGGTCACTATTGGGTGGCGCTGTGGCGCAAGCTCAAGGTGGACGCCTTTGCCATCGGCATCGGGCCGAAGATTTACGCCAAGGTCCAAAACGGCATCGAATATTCGATCCGGTGGATCCCTGCGGGCGGCTTTGTCCGGCTGCCTCAAATGGTTACCTCCGAAGCACTTGAGGGCGAGAGTCTGCCAGAGAACCAGAACCTGCCCCCCGCCTCGCCGGAGTCCCGGATTTTGGTGGCTCTGGCGGGTCCGGTCATGAACGTGGTGTTCGCGTTCTTCATCGCCACACTGATCTATTTCCTCGGACTCCCGGTGCCGGTAAACCCCTCGGTGATCGGCTACGTGGCGGCCGATTCCGCCGAGGCGAAGCTCGGGATTCGTCCCGGAGACCGCATTGTTGCCATCGACGGAGAAGCGGTGAAGTCCTGGCAGGATGTGATGAACATCACCATCTTGTCGCGGACGAATGTGTTCGCGGTCGAGATAGAGCACGGGCAGCCCCTTGCCGCGGTGACCACGACGAACGCCGTGGCCCAGCCCCTGCCCAAGGCTGGAGACCGGAAGGTTTACCAACTGGCTGCCAAGATGGATAACTCCCTTGGCTACAAGCTGTTGAACCTTGACTCGCAAGAGCATCCCGTGATTGGGGTCGTGGAAGCCGGCAAGCCGGCCGAGAAGGCAGGGCTCAAGTCGCAAGACAAGTTTATCTCGTTCGCCGGGATACCGATCTTCAGCCATGAGCAGTTGGTGGACGTGATCAACAAACGGGCCGGGCAGTCCAGCGAGGTGGTCGTGGACCGGCAGGGGCAGCGCATCACGGCCACTGTGACTCCGCAGATGGACTCGGCTTTGAAACGGGGCCGGATTGGCATCGGGTTCGCCAGCACCCCGTTGCAGTACGAGGTCCAGCGGCCGGGACCGTCGCCTTGGGCTCAAGTCTCCGATGTCTGGGACAAGACGGTGAAGACCTTGAGCGCGCTGTTCCACTCCAAACAAAGCGGCGTGGGCGTCAAGGACCTCAGCGGGCCGCCGGGCATCCTGGCCATGATGGCCATTCAGGTGAACACGGACTACCGGCTGGCACTGAGCTTCCTGGTGTTGTTGAACATCAATCTGGCGGTGTTGAACCTGCTGCCGATTCCGGTGCTGGATGGCGGGCACATCACGCTCGCCTTGATCGAGCGCATCCGCCGCCGCCCGCTCAGCGGCCGGTTGGTCGAGTACGCGAACACGGCCTTCGCGGTGCTTCTGATCGGCCTCATGCTCTACGTCTCCTTCAACGATTTCAAACGGTTCCCTCGTTTCAAGGAGGTCTTCAACCGCTCCACCACGGTGGAGCCCGCCGCCCCGCAGCCCGCCCCGGCCAAGTAAGCGCATGAACTGCTGGTCTTCCCCTTACACGTTTCAACGGCGTTTGACTCGCGAAGTGGTCGTGGGCGATCGCGCCCGGGGCGGAGTCGTCATCGGCGGCCGCCACCCGGTGGTGAAGCAGTCGATGATCACCTGCGACACCATGGATACGGCCGCGTGTGTCCGGGAGACGCTCGACTTGGTGGCGGTGGGCTGCCAATTGGTGCGGATCACGGCGCCGACCGTGAAGGACGCGGCGCATCTTCAGCAAATCGCGGGGGAGTTGCGCGCGCGCGGCTGTTACGTTCCCCTGGTGGCCGACATCCATTTCAAGCCGGAGGCCGCGCTCGAAGCCGCCAAGTGGGTCGAGAAGATCCGCGTCAATCCCGGCAATTACGCGGATACCAAGAAGTTCGCGATCAAGGAATACACGGACGACCAGTACACCGCGGAACTGCAGCGCATCGAAGAGCGGTTCACCCCGCTGGTCAAGCTTTGCCAGGCTTTGGGACGCGCCATGCGGATCGGCACCAACCATGGCTCGTTGAGCGACCGGATTTTGAACCGGTTCGGAGACACCCCGCTTGGGATGGTGGAAAGCGCCCTCGAATTTGCCCGCATCGCCCGCCAGCACGACTATCACAATTTCGTCTTCTCGATGAAGGCCTCGAACGCGAAGGTCATGATCGAGTGTTACCGCCTGCTGGTGGCCCGGCTGGCGGAATTGGGACCGGACTGGAATTACCCGATTCACCTCGGCGTCACCGAGGCCGGCGAGGGCGAGGATGGCCGGATCAAGAGCGCCATCGGCATCGGCTCGCTGCTCTGCGACGGCCTGGGCGACACCATCCGCGTGTCGCTGACCGAGGATTCACCCCGGGAAATCCCCGTTTGCGACCAACTCATCGAGTTGACGCCCCAGTTGAGCAACCGGACGGCCGTGGCGCCGGTCCCGGCCAGTTTCGATCCCTTCACCTACACTCGACGTCCGAGTGCGCCGGTCGCCATCGCTCCCGGCTTGAAATGCGGCGGCGAGGAGACCATCCGCGTCGTGGTAACCCGCGCCGCCATGGCCCAGCTCGCGCCGAAGATCAAGCCGCGCGACGATCTCCGGCCCGAGGCCGTTTACGAGGATCTGGGCGTTATCGAAGTCGATCCCACGGGTGAATTCACGTTGCCCGGGGAGGGTGGCCTGGTCACGGTACGCGACGGCGTGGCGCTCGCACCCGTGGCGGCCTTCCGCCTGTTGGCAGCGCAAATGGCTGGCATGCAGGCCAAGCACCCGATCCTGCTGAAGGACAGCCTTGACCCGGCCGGCGCCCCGCTGGCTTCCGACCTCGCGCTGCTGCGGGCCTCCGTGGTGATCGGCAGCCTCCTGGCGGACGGCATCGGCGATGCGATCCTGGTGCGCGGCGAGCCCAATGCCTACCTGGCGTTGCGTCTGGCCTACAACCTTTTGCAGGCCAGCGGTTGCCGTTCCTTCAAGACGGACTACGTGGCCTGCCCCTCCTGCGGGCGCACGCTGTTCAACCTGCAGACCGTCACCGCCCGCATCAAGGCGCGCACGGAGCACCTCAAGGGCGTCAAGATCGCCATCATGGGGTGCATCGTCAACGGCCCGGGCGAGATGGCGGATGCGGATTTCGGCTATGTGGGCGGCGCGCCCGGCAAGATCAACCTCTACGTCGGCAAAACCGCCGTGAAGTTCAATATCCCCGAGGCGGAAGCGGTGGACCGCTTGGTGGACTTGATCCGCGAGCACGGCAAATGGGCTGATCCCGCGCCGGTGGAGGCCTGACGCCGGTCTTGCGGGCGAGCGGGCTCCGCGCTATAAGCGAAGCCCATGCACGCGAATGTTGCCCGCCATCTCCCCCTGCTGATCTCCTGCTTGCTCGCCAGCGCCACGGTCACCCAGGGCGCCGAACTCAAGTATGCCAAAGACGGCTCCGGCGTCTGCGGCTACAAAGACACCCCGATCCTGCCGTGGTGCGGCTTCCACGTGCATGACCCTGACCGTCCGGTGCCGCCCCGCATCGCCCCCGGCCAACCCAGCACCCAGGCCGCCGTGGGGAGCGCTCCCTCGGATGCCGTCGTCCTGTTCAACGGCAAGGATCTCTCCGCCTGGAAACCCACCCAATGGAAGGTGGAAAACGGCTGCATCGAGGCCACCGAGGGTGAACTCGCCACCAAGGAGGACTTCGGCAACATCCAGGTACATGTCGAGTGGATGCCGCCCGACCCGCCCCAAGGCGAGATGTTCAACCGCGGCAACAACGGCGTCTACCTGATGGGCCTGTACGAGATCCAGATCTTCGACTCCTACAACGAGAAGCTCTATCCGGACGGGCAGGCGGCTTCCATTTACGGCCAGACGCCGCCGCTGGTAAACGCCTGCCTCAAGCCCGGCCAGTGGCAGGCCTATGACATCATCTTCTTTGCGCCGGTTTTCGAAGGCGACAAACTCGTGAAGCCGGCGCGGGTGACCATCTTTCACAACGGCCTGCTCGTGCAGCACAACGAGGAAATCCACGGCGAAACCGGCCACCGGATTCTGCCCGAGTACAAGCACAAGGTCAGCCAGGGGCCGTTGGTGCTCAGCGGACATCACAATCCCGTCCGCTTCCGGAACCTCTGGCTGCGCAAACTCTGAACGGGTCGCCGCGCGCCAGGCGCGCGCTTACGGCCTGCGGAAGCCGACGCGCCTGAGTGACCGGTGGACGCCCGTGATCAGGGTTTCCTCCACGGTCTCGGCGAAGGGACCGGGCAGGCCGTAGTAGATCATGCTATCCACGGGCTCGTAGCCGCCCTCCTTGAGCACCCGGCGCGAGGGGATGTAGCACCGGACATCGTTGCAGTAACCGGCCACCACCAGACGGCGGCCCGGATAGTCGGCTTTGAGCCGAAGGGCGTAGTCCACCACCACCTCGCCGCCGAGGCCCACGAGCGCCCAGTCGGTGCCGATGGCAACCGCCTGGACCGGGCACTCCAATTGCCTGACGGGCTGGCCCCGGTCATAATCCGCCAGCATGAGCCGCGCGCGGCGTTGGCGAAACTGACTGGCGTCCTTGGTTTCCGCCTCGAACTGCGCCCGCGTATGCGGCGCCAACTCGAGCTGGGCGGTACGGTAATCTGTGCGTATCGGCGGATGCAACGCCGGCAGATCCTGCCCCAATACCCGGACGACTTCCTCCCCCAAGGCGCCACCATACTTCTGGGCCAGCTCCACCGTGCCGCGCGGATTGGGATTCTGATCGCCCCCGCAAAGGATCATGAACAGAGCGACGGCGTCGGGAAACGCTTGCTCGACCCGGGCCTGGGCGAAACCCGCGTAATCCCCGTTGATCTGGTAGCGGTCGCCGCCCAGGGTGGTGTTGTGACAGGCGTAGGCAAACAGCACGGCCATCAACTTGCCGTCCAAACCGGTCACTTTGAGTACGGGGACAGAGTGATCCACCGCGCCGCTGGGATTCACCCCGATCCGGAATCCATTGGGAGTCGGTTCTCGGCGATTAACCGCGAAAGACGCCGAACCCTGGCCAAACGCGAGGGTGGCGGGAACCCGCCGGGCCAGCGCTTCGCCAACCACGGTCACCAGACGGTTGGCCAACTCCTCATAGTAGGCCTGCACCCGCCCTTGGTCGGCAGCATCCAAGTCGAACATCACCTGCAGGTTTTTGCCCACCGCCGGGCCGGAATGGGTGTGCGAGCAGTTGAACAGGATCTCGTCGCGATCGAGTTTGAATTGCCCGTGGGCGCGTCGGGCGACTTCGTCGGAGAGTTCCTTTGGCATCCCGATCAGATCGGTGGTCACGATGACGACTTGATGGCCCCGCCGGTCACGGAGGGCCAGGGCCTTGGCCCAAAGGTCTTGCAAAACCCCCTCGGAAGGGTGGGTCCGGGCCGCGTAGCCGGACATCCAAAACGGCTGCGGTGGAGTGATCTTGACGCGGGCGACGCCTGCTTCGAAGTCGGACGGGGAGGCGGCGTGCACGGCGAGGCTTAGAACGACCACGAGGAATGCGATGAGGCGTTGCATGGGGTCCAGGTATTGAAGGGCTTGGCCTGGCCGGGAAAGCCAGGGCGGTTGAACAGATCGTCCACTCGCGGAAGAGAGAGCAGCATTCCGCTCGGCATGGGGAACGTTTACTGCGGAAGGGCATCGGAAGCAAGGTTGTGGTTCACAATCCGCCGGGCCTCGGCTAGGATGCGGGCATGTCGTCCGTCATGTGGGGCCTGGGTGGCTTCGGATCCGCGCTTCGGCGGCACCCGCGGTGGAATCCGGGGCTGTCCGCTCTGCTTTGTCTCGCGCTGGCGACCGGAGCTTCGGCGCAACTGCTGGATCCCCCCGGCCAGGGTGACCGGGGGGCGCAGCAGCTCAGGCCCGTCGGCGCCCGGGATTTGATCTCCACGCAGAAGCCCGACCAATACGATGACGATGAGCCCGCGGCCTCCAGAGCCCTCTCGGGAGAGGAATTGGCCCGGCGCGACTGTGTGCTCTGCCATGCCTTTGTGGAGCCCGACGCCTTGGACAAGAAGAACTGGCGGGAGCAGATCCTGCCGCGCATGAAGGTCCGCCTGGGCATTGCCATTCCGGATTTCAGCAGTTCTCCCGAAGGCGAGTTGATCCGCCAGCGCAAGGTCTATACGGAAAAGCCGTTGGTGCCGGTGGCCGACTGGCCGCTGATCGAAGAGTACTACCTGAAGGCCGCGCCGGACGAGCCCCTGCCGCAGGATCCGCGCCCGGAGATCACCGTGGGCCTGAAGCTGTTTGAGACGGTGAAGCCGCGTTTCCGGGTGAATCCCCCCACCACCACGCTGGTCAAGGTTCGGCCCAACGCGAGCGGCATCTTTGTGGGCGATAACCTGAGCCGGTCGCTTTACGTGCTCAATCAGGAGGGGGTGCTGGTGGACACGATCCGGACGGAGAACGTACCCACCGACGTCATCGAGACCGACGAGGGCATCTACGTCACTTGCGTTGGCAGTTTCGTGCCGTCCGAGGTTTACCGGGGCGAGTTCCTGTACTATGCCAAACAAGGGAATGGCTTCGGCGAGAAAAAGGTGATCCTCAAGGAGCTGCCGCGTCCGGTGATGGCGCAGTTTGCCGACTTCAACGGCGACGGCAAACGCGACTTCGCCTTGTGCATGTTCGGCAACCTGACGGGGCGTTTCTCGTGGTTCGAGAACCTTGGCCCGGATCAATACCGCGAGCATATTCTCTCTGCCAAGGCGGGCTCGATCACGTGTGTGGCCCACGATTTCAACGGCGACGGCAAGCCGGACCTCGGGGTCTTGTTCGCCCAGGAGCTGGAAATGATGGTGCTCATGCTCAACGATGGCCGGGGCGGGTTCAGCAGCGAGATGGTCTTTCAACGCCCGCCGGTTTACGGGGACAACTACTTCGAACTGGCGGACATGGACGGGGATGGCAAACCTGAAATCATCTCGATCACCGGCGACAACGGCGAGTACGAGAGCCCCATGAAGAAGTACCACGGCATCCGCATCCTCAAGGACCGGGGTCAAGGCAAGTACGAGGAGATCTTCTTCTATCCCATGAACGGCTGCTATAAGGCGGTGGCCCGGGATTTTGACGGGGACGGCGACATGGACCTGGCGGCGGTGTCGTTCTTCCCCGACTACGTGAAGAGCCCCAAGGAGTCGTTTGTCTACCTGGAGAATCTGGGCGGGCTCAAATTCGCCACTTCGACCTACCGGGAGTGCATCGCCGGCCGGTGGGTGGTGATGGACGCGGCCGATATCGATGGCGACGGGGACGAGGACTTGGTGCTGGGCTCCTGCACGCTCGGCCCCACTGCGGTGCCGGAGTTTCTGAGCAAAATCTGGGCTCAGAATGGACCGTCGATACAGATCCTCCGGAACCTCTCACGGGAACGCGCTGGCTCGGCTGGGAACCCACCATCCCCCACCCCGACGGCACCGGCGACCAAGTGAACCTTGCCCAGCGACTGGTTTGCCCTTGCCACCAGGCATGCTAACGTGACCGGTGCCCAATGCCGGTGGGTAAACTCCCTATCACATGAACAAGAGCCTGCCCGTCTCGATTCTCTGGTTTCGCCACGACTTGCGCTTGGAGGACAACCCCGCCTTGGCAGCGGCATTGGGTACCGGCGGAACCGTCCTTCCCGTATTCATCCGGGCGCCGGAGGAAGAAGGCGCTTGGGCGCCGGGAGCGGCCTCGCGCTGGTGGTTGCACCAATCGCTGGATTCATTGGACGGGGCACTCCGCCAACTCGGCAACCGGTTGATCCTCCGGCAGGGGCCGACCGCAGAGGCGCTGAGCGCGCTGATCAAGGAAACCGGCGCCACCGCAGTGTTCTGGAACCGCCGTTACGAACCGGCCGTCATCCAGCGCGACACCAGGCTGAAAGAGCAACTCACGGCCGCCGGCCGGCGCGTGGAAAGCGCCAACGCCGCCTTGCTGCATGAGCCATGGGCCATTCGCAACCAGGCCCGCAAGCCGTTCCAAGTCTTCACCCCCTTTTGGCGGCACTGCCTGACGCAAGCGGAACCGCCGACCCCGCTGCCACGCCCCGAACACCTCCCCTCCCCTGCCCGCTTCCCGGTCTCACTGACTCTGGCGGAATTGGACTTGGAACCGTCCCTGAACTGGGCAGATGGGTTCCGAGCGATGTGGCAGCCAGGTGAGGCCGGAGCCACCCGGCACCTCGACCGCTTTCTCGCAGAGGCCTTTTCCGCCTATGATGAGGGCCGAAACCGCCCTGATCTGCCCGGCACGGCGCGGTTGTCGCCGCATCTGCACTTTGGGGAACTGAGTCCACGCCAGGTGTGGGCGGCGTTGAAGCGCCAAGCCGCACGGGATGGGTGGCCTGAAACGCGCTGGCGCGGCTCGCAGTTCCTGGCCGAAATCGGTTGGCGGGAATTTGCCTACCACCTGCTCTACCACTTTCCGCAGACGCCGGACGCCCCGTTGCGACCCGAGTTCAGCCGCTTTCCCTGGCACACCGACAAAGCCATGCTGCGGGCTTGGCAGAAGGGCCAGACCGGCTACCCGATGGTCGACGCCGGCATGAGGGAGTTGTGGGCCACCGGCTGGATGCACAACCGCGTACGGATGATTGTCGCCTCCTTCCTCGTCAAAGACCTGCTGGTCGATTGGCGGGCGGGGGCTCGATGGTTCTGGGATACCTTGGTCGATGCCGATCTGGCCAGCAATACGCTTGGCTGGCAGTGGGCGGCCGGCTGCGGCGCCGACGCGGCACCGTACTTCCGGGTCTTCAACCCCACCAGCCAGGCGGAGAAGTTCGATCCGCAGCGCCAATACATCCGGCGCTGGGTGCCGGAGCTGGCCCGGCTGCCCGACGACTGGATTCACCGGCCCGGAGATGCCCCTGCACAGGTGCTGGCTCAAGCGGGTGTCCGGTTGGACAAAGACTATCCGGCCCCCATCGTCAGCCATCGCATCGCCCGCGAAGTGGCGTTGGATGCCTACGCCCGCATGAAGGGGAAGGCCGGGTAGCCCCTCCGCTGACCCGAAAGCCCGGGCTCGCGCAAGGCTCGGATAAAGCTTGCTCAAATCTGTAAAGAGTTCAGGGTAAACGGCGGATGCCTCACTGGGCGCCGGCGGTTGGCAATCAGGCCAGCCCCCCGCACTTCAGGCGTTTCCCGGGATCCAGCAGGTCGAGCGAATCTGCCAAACCGACGGTAAGGATCCGGTAATTCCGAATCAGCGCATGAAAGAATCAGATCAAGAAGCGCACATAGAACTCGAGGGCGTCATTCACGCCGTCCTTCCGGGCACCATGTTTCGCGTGCAACTGCCGAACGGCCACGTCGTGCTGGCTCACATTTCGGGCAAGATGCGGAAGCGCTTCATCCGGCTCACCGTAGGCGACCGGGTCAAGATCGAGATGTCCCCCTACGACCTCGACAAAGCCCGCATCGTGTACCGTCTCGGCTAGGCGCTCAGCCACCCGGGTCGCCACTACGGTTCACTTCGGCGGGCTGCCTTCGGCTTGCCGGTAGGTCTGATTTCCGTCACCCGCCTGTTCCGCCACGGCGTTCCACATCAGCCGCCGGATGGCGTCATAGCCCCGGTCGTTGGGGTCTTCGATGTTCGACGCCAGCCAACAATAGGGCTCGGCGCGGTCGTAATGCGGCTCCCACCAATGCCGGCAGTGGAAGCCGTGGCCCAGGAAAGCCTGGTGTACCTCCACCACCCGCACTTCGGGATGGCGGGCAGCCGTTTTCCGAATTTCCTCGTTGTAGCCCGCCAGGATGCGGACACCATCCGGCCAAGCCCGCAGGCCGGTATGGCGCAACACCCCGGTGCCGTCGCTGGGATCGTAGATGGTGGCCAGGCAGAGGGTAAGGCCGGCGGGAAACCGGTGCTTGAGCTCGGTCACCATCCGTTCCAAGCGTTGCCCAAACGCGGCGATCCACGGCTGAGCCTGCTCCCAGGTGGCTCCGTACATTGCCCCCTCGACTGGCGGCACTCTACCATAGCTGTGGATCAAGTCATTGCCCCCGGTGGTCATGACCACCACCGCTTTGGCGGAGAGGTCACGGGGCACCTTGGGCAACTGGTATTTCTCGTGCTGGAGCGAGGTGCTGCCGGACTGGGAGAGATTCGTTGCCGTCAGATTCGGATAGAGTTGGCGAAGGCACTTGCCAAGGAGGGCAGCGTCGTCCTCCACCGGCTGGTCAACCAACCGACTCCAGTAGCTCCTGCCCGGGCTGGCACCGAAACCAGCCGTCACGCTGTCCCCCAAACCAATGACCCAGGTTCGATTCGTATCCAGTCGGGCGGGACAATCGCGCACTGGAATGGGAACCGGTCCAGCGCCTGCGGGGAAGCGCAGAAACAGATCGTAGTACCATGCCCCACCGGCAGCCAGCGCACCGGAGGCGACGGTGAAGCCGAGCAGTCCGCGAAGCCAGCGGTTCATCGCGTTAAGGGGACGCGGTTCCTGCTTGGATGGTGGCCGGCGCACGCCGGCCACCAAGCAGCATCACGGCGAGGTGGTCCGTGAAGAAGCACTGAACGTCGAGCCGGGCGTGGCCCCCGCGGTCATTGGCGGGCGGCAGGTGATGTTCCCTTGGGGCGGACCAGCCCATCACTTCTTCTGGCCATACTCCGAGTAGATGCGCGCTTCCTGCTCGGTGATCTTGCCGTCCTTGTTGGTGTCGCACATCATCACGGCATCGTTAAACGCGCCGTTCGGACCGGTCACGGTCTTCTCTTTATGCTCGAAGATGATGGGGAGGCTGACCTCGGTGGTGCTCTCGGTGCGGGAGCGGTGGCCGGTGTCCTTCGTCAAGGCCTCGTAGAAGAGGCGCGCCGCCGCGTCGTTCTCGAATTGAATGGGCAGGCGTTCGACGTCGCGAGTGACGGTCTCGTTATGGTTGATGCAGCCGGAAACGAGCAATCCGAAGGCCGCGGTGCCCGCCAGTTTGGCGAAATGAGTCTTCATGACAGCGTTGCGAGTGATTTCCCATCATGGACGCGACTGATTTCCACTGTGGAGCCGTGGCGCCAGAGGGATCACACAAACAACTAAACCACACACCGCCCCGGAAAGCAAACGGCAAAGCAGGCGCCTACATTTTCTCCGCGCACTCGAGCCCGAGCACCTCGAGCCCCTGCCGCAGCACGCGCGCTGAGAGTTCGCACAAGGCCAACCGATGCGCCCGGGTGGGCTCGTCGGCCTTGAGGACCGGGCAGTTTTCGTAGAACGCGGTGTAGTGCCCCGCCAATTCGTAGAGGTAGTTGCAGAGGTAGTTCGGGCGGTACTCGTCCATCACGGACTGGAGCACGAATCCAAAATTCACCAGGTGCCGCGCCAACCGCAGTTCCTCAGGCGCGGCAAGTTGCACGCCCGCCCCGGCGGTCTGCCGCCACGCCTCGGCCTCCACCCCCGCCTCGGGCAGGCGCCGGAAGATGCTGCGGATCCGCGTGTAGGCGTAGAGCAGATAGGGGGCGGTGTTGCCGCTCAGAGCCAGCATCTTGTCCCAACTGAAGACGTAGTCGCTCTGCCGGTTCGGCAGGAGGTCGAAGTACTTTACGGCGCCGAGGCCCACGACGCGCGCGATTTCCCTGCGCTCGGCCTCGGTGAGATCCGGGTTCTTTTCCGTCACCACCTTGTAGGCCCGCTCTTCCGCTTCGTCGAGCAGGTCGGCCAGTTTCACCGTCTCGCCCGAGCGCGTCTTGAAAGGCTTGCCGTCCTCGCCGAGGATCGATCCGAACCAGACGTGCGCCAGCCGCACCTTCGCCTCCGGATGCCAGCGCCGGAAGGCCGCGAAGATCTGTTTGAAATGGAGCTGTTGCCGGCCGTCGGTGACGTACACGATTTCCGCCGGTTGCCATTCGGCCAACCGGTAGGCCAGCGTCGCGAGGTCGGTCGTGGCGTAGTTGGCCGCGCCATCGCTCTTCTGGATGATGGCTGGATGGTTCTTCAACTCGGGGTCGTGCTCGAAGAACACCACTTGGGCGCCTTCGCTTTCCTGGGCGATGCCCTTTTGCTTCAGGTCTTCCACGACCGGGCTCAACCGGGGATTGTAGAAGCTCTCGCCGAGGGTGTGGTCGAACTTCACGCCCAGCCGTCCATAGATCGTGTCGAACTGGTGTTGGGAGAGGGCGATCATCTCGCGCCAGATGGCCAGGTTTTCCGCATCGCCCTTTTGCAGGCGCACCAACTCCTGCCGGGCGCTCTCGAGCACGGCGGGATCGGCCTCGCAGGCACCGTTGATCAGCTTGTACAACCGCTCCATTTCGGCAATCGGGTCCCGCTCCAGTGCCGCGCGATCGAGGTGGTGCTTCCAGCCGACCAGCAGCTTGCCGAACTGGGTGCCCCAATCGCCGATGTGGTTGTCGGTGATGACCCGGTGTCCCAACAGCCGCAGGGCGCGCGCGAGACAATCCCCGAGGATCGTGGAGCGGATGTGGCCCACGTGCATCGGCTTGGCCACATTCGGCGAGCTGAAGTCGACCACCACCGTCCGTGGGGTGGCGGCCTGGGTGAAGAACAGGTGGTCGCCGCGCAACGCCGCTCCCAGCACCGCGCCCAGTGCCTCGGGCCGTAGCTTGAAGTTGAGAAAACCCGCGCCCGCGATGTCGACTTTTTCGCAGAGGTCGCTCACGTCCAGCTTCGCAGCGATCTCGGTGGCAAGTTGGCGCGGGTTGAGTTTGCGCTCCTTGGCCAGGGTCATCAGGGCGCTGCTTTGGTAGTCGCCAAAGCGGGCGTCCGGGCAGGGACGGACCTGCACCACCTCGAGGTTGGCGTCCGGCAAGCGGGCCAGCACCACCGGGTGCAGGCGTTGTTCAAGCAATTGATGGAGCATGGAATGACTTTCGGGATGGAATGCAGACCGTCCGAAGGACGGGGAGCTCGGGGGCGGCGGAATCGGCCTACTTGGCGTTGCCGCGGATGACGCGGTACATGGCCTGCGCATCCGGCGCCTCTTCCAAAGCCTGGCGGAAATCCTTCCGGTGCAGCAGGCGGGCGATGTCGGCCAGCGTGTGGAGATGTTTCTGAAACTGGCCCTGCGGGACCAGGAAGAGCATCACCAAGGTCACGGGTTGGTTGTCCAGCGCGTCGAAGTTGATGCCTTTGGCGGAGCGTCCGAAGGCGCCGGTCACCTCCTGGATCAGATCGGTCGAGGCGTGCGGAATGCCAATGCCAAAGCCGATGCCCGTGCTCATCGAATTCTCACGCTTTCGCACCACGGCCACAATGGCCTCGCGGTGTTCCGGCTTGATCTTCCCGACTTGCACCAACCGATCCACCAGCTCGTCAATCACTTCCCAGCGATTAGTGGCTTTGAGATCGGTAAGAATCTGCTCGGGCTGGAGGATGTCACCCAGCGTCATAGCATCATTACGTTTGCCCATTTCGCCTCAAACAACCGACGCTTTCAAGAGCGAAGTGGCCTCCCACCTCGAATTTCGACTGGTTCAAGGAAGGGCACCCGAAGTGAGGTTGCCTGGCGGATGGGACCGTTGCGGCGAGCGCGCAGCAGCCAACTCCGCGGGTGTTAGCGAGGTTTTTGGGCGAGATTTTCGGCCGGGGGTGTCTTCCTGGGGTTCTGAGCGGGACCGTCCCATCAAGCGTCGCCCCGCGACGCGTTCGGAGGCGCACCCGGCCCCGTGGGCCGAAGCCCACGGCTACCCTGATCGCCTCGCGCCGCGAGGCGGGGCCGCACCGAACTGAGGCAGGCTGCCCCGGACTCCGCCAAGCAACCCGGTCATCCCGCGTCCTCCAGACCATCCCAATCTGTCTCCCCCCAATCCAACCACCCCGTCCACCGACCGGTTGCACTTGCCAGAGATGCAAGGTTGGGCGATGCTCATCGTCAGCAGGCTCATGCTAATATCGATCTGGAGTCGGGTTGGACGATGGCTGGGAGGTGCGGACCAGACC
>CAYYMW010000161.1:0-14412 GCA_964472515.1 uncultured Verrucomicrobiota bacterium
GGTTCATCGGGCGCAAGGAAATCCAAGTGGTGGCGGTGAGCGACGCCAACCAGCGCAACCGCGAGAACGCCCAACGGATCGTCAACGAGAAGTATGGCCACAAGGACTGCGCGGGCTACGTGGATTTTCGCGAGTTGCTGGCGCGCAGCGACATTGGCGCCCTGCTGGTGGCAACGGGCGACCGCTGGCATCCGTTTGTCTCGATCGCCGCCGCGCGGGCGGGCAAGGATGTCTACTGCGAGAAGCCCACCTCGGTCACGATTGAGGAAGCGCTGGCGGTGCGGGAGGCGGTGCGCCGGCACGGCACGGTCTACCAGGCGGGCACGCAGCAGCGGTCCAGCTACAGTTTTCGCTTTGCCTGCGAATTGGTGCGCAACGGGTACATCGGCGAGTTGAAGGAGATCGTGGTGGGGGTGGGCGAACCGGCCACCTTCAAGGATTGCCCACTGCCGGCGGAACCGGTGCCGGATTGGCTGGACTACGATCTCTGGCTCGGCCCGGCTCCGTGGCGACCGTTCAACTCCGCCTACGTGGGAGGGTGGATGGCCTACCGGGATTTCTCCGGCGGCGAAATGACCAATTGGGGGCAGCACCACTTCGACATCGCCCAGTGGGGAGCGGGGATGGACGAGAGCGGCCCGGTGGAGATCATCCCTCCCAACGGCAAGGACGTGAAGGTGCTGACCTACCGGTACGCCAACGGGGTCATCATGACCCGTGATCCCGACCGCCTCGCCCGGGAGTGCGGCCAGAACAACGGTCTGATGTTCTTCGGTTCGAAAGGCAAGGTGGCGGTCTGGCGCTACGACCTCAAGACCTGGCCGGAGAACCTCATCAGGGTGAAGCTCCCGCCCGATGGCATTCACCTGCACGAATGCGACAACCACCATACGGATTTCCTCAATGCCATCCGGTCTCGCAGCCGGCCTGGCACGGACATCGCCATCGCGGCCCGGTCCGTCACCGTCTGCCACTTGGGCAACATTGCCTATGAGTTGGGGCGTCCCGTTCGCTGGGACCCCGCCAAAGAACGCTTCGTGAACGATCCGGACGCGGAGCGCCTGTTCGGACGCACCATCCGCGCCCCGTGGCACCTCTAGAGCGCCGTTAATCCACCACCCCCTTTCCTTCCATGAACGGCATGATAACGAACCTCTCCCCCATGGTGCACCGGCTCTGGGCAGCAAACCGACTGGCGTGTGCGTTGACCGTCCTGGGGCTTGCCCTGTTGGGCGCCGCCGCTCCGCTACTCGCCGATTCAGCGGGAGCCCCGCCAGCCGCGTTGGTTGAGCAACTGCGCGCCTGGCATTACGGGCAGAGTCGTGAACCCTTGGACGCGCTGCAGAAGTTGGTGGCCCGCGCCGTCCTGCACCCGGACGAACGCCCCGCTCTGGCGGCGAGTCTGGCCGGTTTGCTGAAATCCGACGCCGCGTTCGACATCAAGCAGTTCGCCTGCCGCCAACTGGTCTTGGTCGGGACCGAGAAGGAAGTGGGCGTCCTGGCGGACACGGTGCGCCAGCCCGACGAAGCCCTTGCCAGCATGGCGCTTTACGCGCTGGCCCGCATCCAAGGCTCCGAGGCCGACAAGGCGCTGCGCGCCGCCGCCCGCACCAGCACTGGGAAGACGCAAATAGGGGTGATCCATGCGCTGGGCCAGAGGCGGGACGAAGGCGCCGTACCCATGCTGTCGGCGCTGGCGGGTGCGGACGGCGACGCGGCGGTGGCCGCCGTGGTCGCTTTGGGGCAGATCGGTGGCAAACACGCGGCGGCCGCCCTTCAGGCGGTTCTGCCCAAGGCGGGCAACGCCCTGCGCGCCGGGCTGCCCGAGGCCATGCTGATGTGCGCCGAACGTTGCCTGATCGACGGGGAGGGCAAGCTCGCCTTGAGGCTGGCGGAGTCGGTCGAGCGGGAATTTCCCCTCCCCCGCTGGCAGGCGGCAGGCTTGCGGGTGGCGGTGAAGGTCAAGGGGGAGAAGGCCTTGCCGCAGGTCTTGGAAGCGCTCCGCGAGGACGGCACCCCGCGTCAGGGCATGGCGGCGATGATGGCCCGCGAACTCCCGGGCAAGGGCATGGCGGACAAGCTGGCCCGGCAGCTTTCGTCCCTCTCCCCCACGGGCCAGCGGCTGCTGCTTCAAGCGCTTGCGGCCCGGGAGGACGGTCCCGCCGCCCGCACGGTGGTGGACCTGGTCGGCAGCAAGGACGAGGCCGTGCGCTTGACGGCGCTCGAAGCGCTGGGAGCACTGGGCAACGGCACCACCGTCCCCCTCCTGGCGCTGAAAGCGGCGGGGGGCTCCACCGAAGAACGCCTGGTTGCCCGGGCCAGCCTGACCCGGCTGCGGGGCGACGAGATTGAACCGGCGCTGCTCAGGCACCTGAACCTCACCGGCCCGCAGCAGGCCGTCGAAGTCATGGAAGCGTTGGGCCGCCGGGGCGCCACCAATGCCGTGCCGGCGCTGATGGCCCGCCTGGACCATCCCGAAGCGCACTTGCGGCTGGCGGCGTGGCGAGTGTTGCGGGAACTGGGCCAGCCTCCCCACCTGCCCGCCTTGGTGCAGCACCTGCTCGCAGTGCAGGAATCCGAACGCGGCGAGGCCGAGGACACCGTGGCGGCCGTCTCCCGTCTGGCCAGTGGCGCGGCGCAAAGCGCTCCGGTGCTCACCGTTTTGCCCCAGGTCGCCGCGGCCCCGGTTCGCAGCAGCCTGCTGCGCGTGCTGGGGCAGATCGGCGGCCCGGAATCGCTGGCGGCCCTGCGCCTGGCCCTGCGCGATGCGGATGCCGGGGTCGGCTTGACCGCCACCCGCATCCTGGCCGATTGGCCCACCGAGGAGCCGCAGGCCGATTTGCTCGCGCTGGCCCGGACCACCCAGGACGCCCGGCTGCGATCGGTGGCCCTGCGCGGCTACTTCCGCTCGCTCGGCTTGAACGAGGGCCGTCCCGCCGACCAGACCCTGGCCTTATACCGCGATGGCCTGGCGCTGGCCAGCACCCCGGATGACCGGCGTTTGGCGCTTTCCGGACTGGCCCAGCTCAAGTCGCCCGCCGCGCTGGACCTCGCGGCGGAGTCGCTCAAAGACCCGGCCTTGCGCAAGGAGGCGGAAGTCGCCGTGCTGCAGATCGCGCAAGCCGTCGCGGGCGCGTATCGGGAGCGGACCCAGCCGGTGCTGCAGGAACTGGCCAAGAACGGCAGCCAGGAGTTCTCCCGCAAGCAGGCCGCCGGGATTCTGGCGTTCATCGAGAAGCTGGACGATTTTGTGACGGCTTGGGAGGTGTCGCCCGTCTATACCAAGGACAACGCGACCGCCCAGTCGCTCTTCGACACTCCGTTCCCGCCCGAGCTGCCTGCCGAGGCCGGCAAGGTCGCCTGGCGCTTGATGCCGACGGGGACCGACCCGGCCAAACCCTGGCTCGTCGATCTGCTGGCATTCCTCGGCGGTGAGACGCGGGTGGCCTACCTGCGCACGCGAGTCTGGTCCGAGCAGGCCCAAAGCCTGGTGCTCGAACTGGGCAGCGATGACGGCGCGAAGGTCTGGCTGAACGATGAGATCGTCCACGCCAACAATGCCATGCGCGCGGTGGAACCCGGCCAGGACAAAGTGACAGTCCATCTCAAGCAGGGCTGGAATCCCATCATGGTGAAGGTCACCCAGAACAACCAGGGCTGGGGCTTGGCGGCCCGCTTCCGCAAGGCGGATGGCACGCCGGCCAAGGGCCTGCGGGTGGAACCGTAAGGGCGGTTCCGGTTAGGATTGTCGTTGAGGCTTCCGGGCAACTGCGGCTCGACGCCGCGGAGACTCGCCCGGGCACGCTCACACAAAGACACACGCGACGGACGCGACCGTCGTTCCAGCACGCGCGGGCTCCGGAGCGACCGCGTCTCCGATCCGGGAGAGCCGCCGGACACCAGGCTGGCCACCCGTCCATCACGCCGGCTTTGATCGGGTCCGAACCTTGGCTGGCTGCTGGGAGCCCAACGGCAGGTCAGGACGTCACTTCTCCACTCCGAACTCGAGCTCGTTGGCCCAGTGGGTGGCCCAATCGTTGTGGAAGGCGAAGTTGTTGTCCTTGGACACGCTGCGGCCGGTCGCATCTCATCCCGACATCCGGCAAATCGCGCTCTAGCGCGTCGCCTCCTCCTCGGTGGTGGTGGTGGGCTCCCTCTCATGCGCCTGCCGGCCGCCACCTTTGCTGCTCGTCTCCAAGGTCGGGCGTGTCATTCCTCTGGCACCCTCCCTTTCGGAGCGCGGGCCGGTTGCGATCCGTGAGATACCGAGGCCTTCGTCCGCCGGCCGACTCATGGACGATGGACCAACTGCTGCAGCAGGCCATCGCGGGTGGCCTCGTCGATCAGCCCTAGGTTCTCCAAGTGGTGTGCCAAGGCGTTCGTGCTCACGTCGAGCCGCTTGGCCACCTCCAACAACCGCTCGAAGCCGAACGACTCGCCGGGGGCGGGAATGGCCGCTCGGAGCGCAGCCAGCGGCATTAACAGGGCAGCGGCAAAGGCATTCGCGCGTTGCTCCAACTCGCGGGGCGCCCAAGGCCCGGAAAGCAGGGCGAGGCTCCGGCCCTGCGATTGGTCGTGCAGCAAGTGGCAGAGCTCGTGGGCAAGCACGAAACGTCGCCCAGACGGGAATTGGCATTTGGGGTGGCCCGTGTTCACGAAGATCCGCGGTGCTCCCCCCACGGGCTGCACAGCCAAGCCGGCCGTGCCGGGGTCACTTAATTGAATCTCGGCGACCCGCACGCCCAATTCCTTGAGGTGGCCCTCGATGTCCACGCGATCCCCCCGGGTGGCTCCAATGCCCGACTTCACCGCCCACTCCCCGGCCAATCGGTAGCCCTCGCTCCAAGCCGGCACCCCGCCTTGCCAAGGTTGGGGTGACGCGGCCAAGCTGTTCCATCGCTCGGAGGGGTGCTCTCGCAAGGCATCAACCAAATGGACTGCCAATTCGATCACATCGGAATCCAACAGCGTCGGGGAAGCCGAGCCGAACATCACTGCCGCCTCGCAACTGCCGCTGACGCATAACGCGGTGCCGTCAGTTGGTTCGAGCCAGGATCGAAGGGCTGCCATACGGCCGTCGCACCGCCGCTCGAGTTCGGTTCGCAACTTCTGCCAACGTTCTTGCCAACGTTCGAGTCGATTTCCCAAGCCGGCCAGCACCGCGGTACGGGCCATCTGCCGATCAGCACCCTGCAACGCGGCGATTTGCCCCTGAAGGGCCTGCAAGCGGTCAGACCGGGGGTCGGCTTGCTCGAGCAAGGCTGCCGCCTTGCTTAAAACGTCGAACAAAGGCTTCGCCACGTCGTCTGGCGGGAGCCGGATCGCACCTTCAGCATGCAGGAACTGAAATCCCTCCGGCGCGCCCGCGACGGGACTCTCGCCCCAAGACACTTCTACGTCGTGCAGCCAACGCCGGATCACCACGTCAGGAAACAAGCCTCCCGAGCGT
The DNA here is from genome assembly GCA_964472515.1 of uncultured Verrucomicrobiota bacterium. Taxonomy (GTDB): domain Bacteria; phylum Verrucomicrobiota; class Verrucomicrobiia; order Limisphaerales; family J093; genus CAYYMW01. Next base: position 5,450 of record CAYYMW010000161.1, read on the forward strand.
GATGTTCGGAGCGAGTGCCGCGCTGCCCAGCTACTGTTTGCCACCTCGGCGGCGGTGTCCCAGCCGGTCGGGAGGTCGAACCGCTCCGGGCAGTTGGTCTCGGCCAGCGACAGCCAAGCCGTGTCGCCTGCGTTCCGCACTGGCGGACGCTGCTCGTGCAGCAGGTAGTCCCAGCGCTCGACCAACCATTCCAGCAGCGGAAGAAGGTACCACTCAACGCCCTTCCGGACCTCGCCGCGGTCCACATGTTCGCAGAGGTTTCGCCCACCGGCCCAGAGTTGAAACCGTCCCCAAGAGAGGTCCTCCTCCGAGCTGGCAAAGCCGGGGTCGAGGTTGGTCAAGAACTCCAGACGGAAGGCAAACTTGGAGGGGTCGCCGGCCTCCAGCGCGGGTTGTTGCTGGAGCTTCAGGCTCACACCACGTCCCTCCAGAAACGCCTGACCTCGCTGTTCGACACATGAAACGCCACGCGCAGACGCTCGCGCAAGGAATCTGGGACTTCCACCCAACCGATCGGATAGCCATGCCATCGGTTCTTGGCGGAGTTGGGTTGCGCGCAGAACGGCCGGCCTTGGTCAACCGCGTAACGTCTATTGCCTTCCGCGATGCTCGTCCGCAGCAACTCCCGGGCGCGGTCGATCCCAATATCCGGCGGGCAGAGCGAACCTTTGCGCCCTGACTGCCAAGGCAGCTTGTGTTTGGGATTACCTTCGTAAACCAGTTGCATCCGTAGATAATACTAGTGGCTATTAGCGCTGATTTCAACCACACAAAAGCGGCGTTGAGATGATCCGCTTCGCGGCTGGGATACTCGTCCCGCCTGGCGTCTACGAAGCCCTTCGGCGGAACGTCTTCGCCCCCCCCCGGTATCCCGGGTGCCTAGCCAAGCCGAATTGATGGCTGCTCGGACTATCTCTCCGCGCCAAACTCGAGCTCGTTGGCCCAGTGGGTGGCCCAGTCGTTGTGGAAGGCGAAGTTGTTGTCCTTGGACACGCTCCGGCCCGCCGCCAGTTCGAACGCGCCGCCGCCGTTGTTTACCCGGAAACTGAACTTCACCGTTTGGCCAGCGTCGATCCGCCGCTTGACCTCGGGCATTTCGGTCCAAGGGATCGCGCACTCCACCACGTTGTCCTTCACCACCAACCTGGCCTCGCCTTTGACCGGGCCGCCGTCCACGGGCGCCTTGGGCTGACGCGGGAAGAAGTGCTTGCGCACCATGCCGGGGCGCTGGAGGCAGAAGATCTCGGTACCGCCGCCCCAGGCTTCGCCCACTTGGTTGAGGGCAAACTCGTAATCGGTGTCGAAATAGGCGCAGAAGCGCGGCATCGTGCCGGGCGGATACTGGAGATGATCCTTCTTCTCCGGCGGGATGACATTGAAGGCGATTTGGACGTTGTGCCTGCCGTTGCCCGACGGGACTTCGAAATCCTTGCGATAGGAGAAGCGCCGCACCCCGGCCGGCCAGGTCAGTTCCTTGCCCTTGCTGATCACCTTCTCGGGATAGAAGAACTCGTCGTCGTTGCGGGTCTCGAAGCGGAGCAGGCCGTCCATGCGGGGCACCTTGGCGGCGAAGTAGAAGAACTTCGCGTCGTGCGCGAGCCACGCGGTGACCGCGCCGCCGCCGGCCTGGCGGTCCCAGTTGGCAAAGGGCAGATAGGCCTTCTCAGACTCGTTGACGCCGACGGTGGTGGCGCTGGTCTGCGGGATCGCCCCCTGCCAGTCGTCCAGGTTGCCATCCACGGTGACGGTGCGCCTGGCGATGAGGTTCACATGCATCAACTCTGCGTGCTGCACGGTGACGCCATCGCCTTCGAAAGTGGCCATGAGCCGGTAGTTGTTGTCTGGAGCCGCCGGCCCGCCGGTGACGGTGACGGTGAACTCGCGGCTCTCCTGACCGTCCAACGATACCGTCTGCTCCGCCGGTTCCACCACCAGGCCGTCGACGCTGACCTTCAGCTTGCCCTTCACCGGCCGGTTCAAGACATCGGTCAGCTTGAGCATCAACTTGGGTTTGGCGCCGACGGGCGCGGTCAGGTCGCTGGCGACAATCTCCACCGGATCCACGCCCACGATGGCGGCCTTGCGCAACGCCGCCAGCAGCGCTTTGAACGAGCCACGGCTGCCGTCCGTGCGCAGGAAGTAGCCCAGTTGGTTCAGCGGGATGACGATCTTGCCACCCTGAGCTGGCAGGGGGTTGGCGTAGAAATCGTAGAGGATGAACTTCCCGCCCGCGTCAGGGAGTTCCAGGCGGGCTTTCGGCGCCAGGGCCACGGAACGGAACAAGGTGCGGTTCTTGTCGTAGCTGGCGCTCAGGTCGCCCGTGACCACCACGGTGCCGTCCTCGGTGCTGGCGGGACCGGTGCGTTCGTCGCCGACCCGCTGGCGCAGGCCATCGAAGACGAACACCCAAGGCAGGCCGTTCTTGAACAGGATCTCCTTGAAGTCACGCTGCCCGATGAAGTGCTGGCACGCGGCCACCGCCGCCCCGGGCGACCACACCTGCGCCACGGCGTGTTCCTTGCCGTTCACGCGCGGTTTTTCGGAGGTGAAAACATTGCCGGCGTAAATGCCCGCGGTGCGGTCCTGGCCCATGGCGCGCATCGAGGCGATCACCGCCGCCACGCGGTCGTCGGAGTTGGCCACCCAGCTTTCGGTGTCCCACACCCGCACGCGGCCATACTCGCCCTGGCGGTTCATCCATTTCGGCTCGAGCACGGGGTCCGCCGCCAATGGCTGGTAGTGGATGCTGACGAAATCGAGAATGGGCAGGAATGCATCCGTGCCGTCGCAGAAGAGCTTGTCGCGGGTGTTCGCGGACGAGCAGGCGCCGCCAATGAGCACCTTCACGCCGGCTTCCTTGCGGGCTTCGAGCACCGCCTCGGCCATGACCCGGTACAGCTCGCGGAAACGGGGGATGTCCGCGCCCCAACCGCTGATCGAGACGCCCTCCCACGGCTCGTTCCACAGTTCGACCGCATTGACCGGGCCTTTCGGCCAGCCGTGCTTGATCAGCACGTCTTTGAGATAGCGTTTGAACTCGGGATCGAACGAAGGCAGCCACGCCAGGTCCTCCTTGTTGCCTTCCATCAGTTCGCCGTTGGCACGTAACCACGGCCGCCCGCGGCCCAGCGGTTGCTGCTGCCCCGGGGTGCCGCCGCAACCCACCGTGAGCATCAGGGTGAGGTCATTGGCCATCGCCCAGTCCACATGGGCATCGCCAATGGTGTTGTAGCCGCCTTCCGTGCGGGCACCCTTGACGCCGAGCCGCTTGAACACATTGAAAACGACTGGCGACGTCTCATGCGGCCAACCGAGGTCCATCGCGTAGGTTGGCAGGCGCTCCCGGCCGGGTTCGGGGGCCGGCACGCGGACGCACGTTCCGCCAAACACCCGGCCCTGCTCGCCGAAATCCAGGATGAGCGCGTATCCGCCGAACAGCTCGCCGATCTTCGGCTTCACGGTGACCGGGCCACCTTCCGCCGGGAGATTGACTGCCACGGTGGTGGCGCTGGTGTCGGCGAGCTTGAAGACGACGGGCTTCCACCAATCGCCCGGTTTGCCCTTGGTGCCGTACTGCATCACCTCGACCTTCAACGGTCCCTGGTACGGTTGCGGCGGCTTGACGAAGAACGTGAAGCTCGCTTCGTCCCCGGGCCAGAGCACATTCGCACCGAGGCTGCACTCGGTTTGCTGCACGGTCCAACCCTTGCCGGCGAGCCGGAAGGTGGCGGCGAAGTCCGTCATGGAGCTGCCGGTGGTCATTTGGGCGGTGGCAGGCCAGGCCAGGCCTGCCAGCGCCAGCAGTCCGCCGCCGGCCCAGGCAGCAAAGCGTTCACGTCGAAGCCAAGTCCATCCGTCGAGCTTTGTCATGTGCGGTTCAGAGGAGACCAATCAAACGTCACGCTTGCCTTTCGGCCCGCGCGGCCAACGGGTTTCGCCCACGGGAAGTCGATTCCAGAAACGAACACGCCGCGAAGCGCCCGAAGTTTAGGATTCCGCCGCCTGCTAGCAAGCGAGTTATCGCTCTCGTTATGGCTCTCATCGCTTGGCGTCGGAGAGTCAGCGTCTCGCTTTGGCAAGCCCGGCAGCGGTTGGGAATCCCCGGAAGATAAGCGCCCAGAGGCGCCCATGGCTCCCTTGGCCGCGGTGGGCGGCCGGGCTTGGCGGCGGGGAGGCCTGCTTGGGGGTGTGTCGCGCCGGCCAGCCCCTGTGTACCGATCGGTTCGAGTCTGGCCGACCGGTTTCAAACGCTGGAGTCTCCGCGCTTGACTTTCCGGAGCCCGCGGCGAAACTGCAGATCAATAATCCGATTCAACACGGTGTGTCTACCAAGTCAACCAGGCTTATGATGAGATTCTTACAGGCCTACCAGGGGATCAAGCGGAGGTTGGGCAACTTAAACGGCCTGCATCGAGGGCCGGGGCCCGGCGGGGCGGCCGCCGTCCCGCTGTTGGCCTTCTTGATCCTGATGCTCCCGGCTTGTGCCACCCGCAAGTCGTCGAGCGAAGGGGGCGCAGCCTTTCAGGGCGGTAGTGCGATCGTACAAGCCGCCTCGCCGCGAGGCCACGTGGAGGTCCAGCTTCCGGGAACCGGAGGTTGGCGGGCGCTGGGTGAGGGGGAGTTGCTCACCGAAGGGGCGAGAATCCGCACGGCTGAGAATGGCAGTGTAGACCTGGTATTCAGCGCCAATGGGAGCCGCTTTCACCTGGATCCCGAGAGTATCCTCACCCTGCAACGCCTCGCCCTGCGGGGCGAGGGCGACCCGACAGCGGTGAACGTACTGTTGGCGCTGGAGGCCGGGCAGGTCAGCGGCCGGATGGTGAGCCAGACGGTGCCGTCACTCTTCGAGATCGTCACACCGCAAGGGGGGCGGTTGTTCTACCGGCCCGAGAGCGGTTCAACCATGGAATTGGCCCTCTCCCTGGCGGGGCCGCTAGACAACCAAGGCCTGGGTTGGAACGGCATGCGCCCTGGCACCCTGGCGGATGCCGCCCGCCCCACGACGCAACTACTCACCCAAAGATATCCGAGCCCGGCGGCGACGATCCCGGAGCCGCGCAGCATCGCTCTGCTGGCGTTGGGAATCCTGCTCGTGGCGAGGTCCGTCGTGCGCCGCAGCCGATAAACGCATGGAGGCGGAGCGAGCGTACGCCGTCCCCGGCAAGCCTCCTCCCGGACCAGAGCACGCTTCCCTCGGGGAGGATTACAAATCCGGCGGGTTCTTGTTATGGCCCGACTCCAAAAGCCGGTGTAAGAATGGTTCATGCAAATCACCTCAACCGGTGTGTCGGGACTGGCGGTGCTGGCGACGATGTTCGGGTTTGCCACCGCCGTTTTTTGGATGGTCGTGGGTTGGCGGGCGATGCGGGCGCATGAACGGCTGGCCGCGGCTGCGGAGCGGGCGGGGCGGGTGATCGCCGAATCCCCCGCACGGGTCGGTTGAGCACGTCCACCGCTTTCTTTCCATTGGAGACGCTACCTATGAAAACGCCTGTACCCGGCCTGCTTTGGCTGGCCATCGTCACCATGGTGGTTGTCAGTCTGCTGACACTACTGTCGGTGTTTCGGGGGGCAATCCTGGTCCCCCTGGTGACCGTCGTCTGCAACGTCGCCTTGTTGTTCGGCCTCTGGCAGGGCCACAAGTGGGCCTACGTGGTGACGATCGTGTTTTCCGTGCTCGGGGTGCTGTTCGCCTTTGGCAAAGGGCCGACGCATGGGTTCATGGTGCTGCTCGGCAACGGCTTGGTGCTGGTTCCCGTCCTGCTCTGCACCCGGTACTTCTTCCCCGGCTCGGAACGGGGGGAACTCCCTCGGGCCTGAGCCGGCCGTCCCCCTCCGCGCGGCGGAAGCAGGCCGCCTGAAGGCGATCCGCGGTGCCACCCAGACCGCGGCTTGACGCCTGCCGGTGCGTTTGGAGAGACTTCCGTGGATGAATGTCGTTCTCCGCTTGCCTCGGGTCGCGCACTGGTGGCTCACGCTGGTGGCCATGCTCGCTCTTCTGGCGATGCTGTCTGGCTGCGGCGCGCCGCTTACGGTCAGAAGAGAACCCGGGTACGCCAAGTGCATCGACCGGCTCCTGGTGGTTTCCCACATGACCGACGTCACCTACGCCCTGGGCAACAAGGCGGACAAGCACTTCCGCAGCCGGTTGGCGGACATGGATGTGGAATACCGGGTCATTTCCGTCAGTCCGGTGGCCACGCAAACCGAGCTGGACGGTTATGATCGCATCGCGAACGAGCTGCGCCCGGAAGCCATCCTCAAGATCACCGCCGTGGAGATAACCCATGACCCGGCCGGGGGGATTCGCGATCTGATCATCGACGCGCTGCTCGAGGACACCGCGACCAAGCGGGTGGTGTGGCGCGGCCGCGGGCGGACGCTGCCCAACATGAAGGCCTACGCGGACAAGGTCATCGCGCAACTGCAGGCGGACGGGTTGCTGACCCATCGCTCGGCCATGCGCTGAGGCCGCGGGGAGACGGAGGGGAGCGCCAGCGCACTCCCCCTCGGACGGCCCGGGCGTGGCGCGCCGTTCAGCCCGAACCGACGCGGGGAACCGGCCGAAAAGGGCACCGCCTTGCGGGCTGTGCCCCGGAACAAGAACTCAGTGGAGCCGAGCCTTACACGCGCAGCTTTCGCGACAGCGCACCCAGGAGCGTGAAAGCCCCGCCCAGCAGGGCCAGCGTGGACCCGGAATCAGGCACGCCGTTCTTCTCCACGATGTAGCCGCCGACCAAGCCGCTCTCGTCGTTGAAGAGGGTGTTGCCGTAACGATTGATGCTGAGGCCCTCGGAGTCACCATTGGGCTCCTCGTCGCCGAAGTTGCCGCTGTTAAACGCGGTCCAAGCCTCGCCCGTCACCCAAGCCCAGGCGTTGGGATCCGTTGTGGACGTGATCCGCGCTCCAGAGTCGTCGATCGCATACCCGCCCAAATAGGCGGAGGTTTCCTGAGCCATCTGCTCTTGGAAGAAGCCGATCCCCTTGAAGGCGTTGTACACGGCCTCGGTTTCCTCCTGAGTGGTCAGAACTGCCAGATACCCACCGGCGTCCTGGGCTTCGAGCACCGCAGCGTCCCATGCGATGTCGAGACTGCTCCATAGTTCGTAGGTGTGCCCACCGTACACTGCGGTCGACTCCTTGACGGATGCCGCTGAGGCGGTGGCGGTGGCCAAGGCCACGGCGCCGACGACCGCCAAGCAGACGCTGCTGTATGTCTTCTGCATAATGCTGCCTTTAGTTTGCGGAGCCGGAACATCAGGCTCACGCGGTTGGTTCACTTTGAGCTTGTCGCGTGCCAAGCCCGAATGCAGCTCCCATTGCAGCGTTCAACCTCTTGCATGGCAGGATGATGAGTCACATCCACAGTCGGCGGCCCCTCCCCTCTCACTGTAAGCAATCCCGACGGTTCGTCCCCTCGCCAGCTTCGCGAAAACTCTCCAACCTCCTCCAAGCCAACATGATAAGAGATTATACTGGATGTAAGCTTATCCGACAAGCCACGAACACCGTCTCGACTTGGGATGACACCCGTCCGCGCGCGCCTCACTGCCGATGCAGGCGGTAGAACTGCGCCGCTTCGCCGATGGCATTGGTCACGGCGAAATTGGTGCCGATCACACCGTAATTGGTGGTCAACACTCCCCATCCGTTCGTGGGCAGGACGGCATGATTGGTTTCGAGCAGGTATCCAAGCGCGTTGGTGGACCACGTCACCAGCACGGCCTCGGGAAGCGCGGCGATGGAGAGGCGCGGCGGCGGCAACGGGTGCTCGACGATCTCCTCGACCTTGGCAGCAAAGAAGTTCGCGATGAAGTTGGTCGTGTTGACCGAGGTGATGTTGAACGCGCGAGCGATCAAGCCCCCCGCGAGAACCTGCGCTTCGAGGCTGCCGCCGTAACCGGCCTCGACCAGGTTGGTCAGGGTGGCGTCGGGATCGAAGTTCAGGAAGTTGGCATCGGAGGCCGACAGGGATGGATTTCCATATTGGAACTGAATCACGCCGGCGGGGTTGATCAGCACGTTCAGGAAGGCCGCATTGGCGATGACGGCCTGGGCCGTGGTGTCGATTTCCGCCTGCCAGGGGGCGCCCAGCGGATTCGCCGGGTTGCCGGTCTGTCCCGGCTCCCGGTTGGCGGCGTAGTAGGGCAGGTCCGAGTCCTCGTCCGTGACCAGGATCAGGTTCTTCCGGGCGTCAGGTCGAAAAGCCAGCGGGCCGGTCCCTCCCACATTGTTGCGCATGAGAGTGTTGGTCACCGCGCTGTTCAGCACGATGCGGATGGCTTCGAGTCCCGCCTCGGGATTGAGGTTGTGGTTGTTGTGAACCCCCGGCACCGCCCCGCCGACACTGATCAAATCGAAGGCAGCCTCCGTGGTGGCTTGATCCCTCGTGAAATCGAGGATGACCTCGGGCGGGCCGCCGAAGAGCACGATCGCGAAGCGGGCGTCGATCTGAGCCGTGTTCAAGCCGGTCACCAGATTCCCCAGGCCGGCCTTGACCGCCCCAATCTCGCCTCCCATGGAACCGCTCGCGTCCACAATGAAGACAAAGTCCGCCGCATGCAGGGTGATGTTCGTGGACGGCACCGAACTGACCGCAATCGTCCAGCGCGCAAATTCGCTGGTGTTGCCGTCGGGGTCGGTGGCGGTGGCCGAGACGAAGCGCCCGGGAAGACCGGCGGCAAACGTAACCTCGAAGCCCGCCTCGCCAGCACCGTCCGTCGTGAGGCCGGTGCTGCCGAGATAGAACTGGCCTTCGCCGAAGCCGCTCGTTTCCAACCCGGCGTTGGCGAAGAAGTCCACCGCATAGCTGGTGTTGGGGGTGCTGGACAGAGCACCCGTAATGGTTACATCGGCCGGAGTGTTGGTGGTCGCCCGGATCAGGAGCGGAGCGTTCTGCAGGCGGTTCGCGCCCGTATCCGCATCCCCGGGGTCGTTGGCCGTGAAACCCGCCGCCCCCAGAT
>CAYYMW010000162.1:0-14362 GCA_964472515.1 uncultured Verrucomicrobiota bacterium
CGCTCTCCCTGGCTCCGCCACGGTAGAAGCGCTCAAAGAGGCGTGGTTGATCTGAGGCCGCGATACCGGGTCCGGCGTTTAGGGCGCGGCCTTCGAGGTCGGATCGTTCTTGCGGCTGAAAGGGTTATCCCTTTGTTCGGGACACCCGCGTTGCCTTTGCTTGCCCTGTGGGGATGGCCAGATCGAAGCGACGGTTACTTGCTGCGGACGAGCAAGACGTGCTGGATCGGTTGGAGCTCCGCCTCCTGAGTTCCCCCCGGGACAAGCGGCGGTTTGACCGCCTCATCGTCGAGCACCATTACTTGAAGGATGCCACGCTGGTGGGCGAGCAGTTGCGGTACGTGGCCACCTACCAAGGCCGCTGGCTGGCGCTGGCGAGTTGGAGCGCGGCCGCCTTTCATCTCAAGGACCGGGATGAGTTCATCGGCTGGGAGGCCGAGCAAGGCCGGCGGCGGCGGGCGCTGCTGGCCAACAACTCCCGCCTGCTGGTCTTGCCCGAGGGCCACTACCCCAATCTCGTGAGCCGCTTCATGAAGCGGATGCTGGCGCGGCTCTCGGCCGACTGGCAGGCGCGTTGGGGCCATCCCCTGGCGCTGGTCGAGACCTTCGTCGATCCCCAGCGCTACCAGGGCACGGCCTATAAGGCCAGCGGTTGGACGCATTTGGGCCACACGGCCGGGTGGAAGCGCGACGCGGCCGATTTCTACACCAAGCACGCCGCGCCCAAGCAGATTTGGGTGCGCGAACTGGTCAAGCACGCCCGCGTGAAGTTGCGCGCCGCCCAACTGCCCCCGGCCTGGGCGCAGGTGCCGCCGCGCTGCCAACAGACGGTCAAGGAAATCCGCAGCTTGATGGAGAGCCTGCGGCGGGAGCTGCCGGAGTTTCGCCGGGCGCAAGCGCTGGGTTATCCGGTGGCTGGGATGGTCGCCTTGATCGTGATGGCCCTGGCGACGGGCGTGCGCCACGGCCCCGAGGACCTGGCCGATTATGCCGACACCTTGCGCCAGCCCCAACTGCGCGCCCTGGGTTTCCGGCGCGACCGGCACACCCGGCAGTATCGCTCGCCCAGGAAAACCACCTTCACGCGGGTGCTGGCCGGGGTGGACGCCCAGGTCGTCGAGCGCCTGCTGTTGGCGTGGCAGCGGCGGTTCGGGGGCACGAGACGATACTTTTGGTGGAGGATGAGGCGCTGCTGCGGCGTTCCGTGGCGCGAGGACTACGAACCGTGGGCTACACGGTACTTGAAGCTGCCAACGGACCGGAGGCGCTGGCGGCATGGGACCGAGCCCAAGGTCGGGTTGATCTTCTGTTTACGGACATGGTGATGCCGGAGGGAATGAACGGCTTTGAGCTTGATCAGAGCCTCCGGAAACAACGGGTCGATCTGAAAGTGGTCATATCCAGCGGCTACAACGAGGAGCTTGCGGGCAGCGAGGTTCGAAACCAGGCTGGCATGGCCTATTTGCAAAAGCCCTACGCCGTCGAGGAGTTGTCTCGGACTATCCGCGCCTGTCTGGAGCGGGGGTAACTCGCGCAGGCGCTCTGTGACCCGCGAAGAGGGAACTGTTGAAGCCCTCGCATGGTTTTGGTTCGAGCTGCATTCCCCCCGTTGCCGGACGGTTCTCACCGCCCGCCGACAACGCTGCAAAAGCACGCGATTGACCTCTGTTGCGGAGATTTCCTTGCCAGAGGGTGTGCAGCGACCACTTAGGACAAAGGTGGCGTGTCGACCGTGCACTTATGAGCGAGGCACATCCGGATTGTGGCCAATAACGTTTCGCCGGAGCATGGCTTGGACAGGTAATGGACGAACGGCGGCTTGGTTCGAGGCTGGCGGATAAGGTGGTCGCTATAGCCGCTGGTCAGGATCACCCGCACGTCAGGGCGCTCAGCCAGGCAGTGTTCGGCCAGTTGGAGTCCTGTTAGTTCACCAGGAGTGACGACGTCGCTATAGACCACGTCAATCCGGTCACGATGTGTATTCCATGTGGTCAAGGCCTCATCTACGGTAAGTGCCTCAAGGACCGTGTAGCCTCTGGCTACGAGGAAGCGCCGGTTCGCGCTGAGAAGCACAGGGTCATCCTCCACAAGCAAGATAGCACCCGCGTCAGGAGTCACACGTGCTGGCTGTGCGAGCTGGTGGTCCTCCGCTTCACTCTTATGGATCGGAAAATAGAGGTGAAAGGTCGTGCCTTGACCCGGGGCGCTCTGCACCTCAATCCACCCTTGGTGCTGTTCGACGATGCCATGCACCACCGCCAGACCCAAGCCGGTCCCGGCTCCAACCTCTTTAGTGGTGAAGAAGGGATCGAAGACTCGCTTGGCGGTGCTTTCGTCCATTCCACGGCCTGTGTCGCTGACCTCGATCCGCACGTATTGCCCGGGCCGGGAGCGACCGCCGTTGCGGGTATCCATGGAATGCACCTCGATTTCCCGCACTCGCAAGCCCAACTTGCCACCCTCAGGCATTGCGTCGCGGGCGTTCAGGGCTAAATTCAGCAGCACTTCCTCAAGCATGACGTTGTCTGCCATCACCATTGGCAGGCTTCTTGGGGCAAGCACTTCGACCGCTATGTTCTCTCCGAGCAGATGTCCCCACAATCTGGCCTGACGCTGCGCTACTGCGGCGAGATCCAGAGGTCGGAAGGACATTATCGACCTGCGGCCAAAGGCGAGCAGTTGCCGGATCAGGTCGGCGGCTCTTTGGCACAAACCATCAACGTCCTGCAGCAGCGCACGAGCTTCGGCGTTACTGCTCAGATCTTTCACCAGAGTCAGGCTCATCATGATGCCTGCCAGTATGTTGTTGAATTCGTGCGCCATGCCACCCGCCAAATGCCCGATGGCCTCCAACTTATGGGTTTGCCGCAAGTACTCCTCGATTTGTCGGCGCGCAGTGATATCCAGCTCCACTCCGTCCCACAGCACAATCCCGCCTGCCTTGGGGCAGGGTGCTGCGTTCAAGAGCAACCACCGGGTCTCTCCGCGAGTGTTAAGGATTCGTACTTCAGCCGTGAACGTGGCGAGGGACTTGAGCGAATCAGCTTCCCGGGTAGCTAGGCTCTTGCGATCTTCTTCGGACAACTGACCATAGAAGGCTGAGCAATCCTTCAACATCGCGTCGGCGGTCAGGCCATGGATACGCTCGACGCCGGCACTCACGTACACAAACCGTCGGTGACCAGTGGCGTCGCCCTCCAGTTGGTAAACCATACCTGAGGGAAGGTTGTCGCCGAGGTGACGCAACCGGCGTTCGCTCTCTGCCAGCACTTCCTGGACACGATAAGACTCCGCTAGGAGACGCCTGTCAGCGTCCGCCTCAGACGCCAGCCGTTGGGCGTCAAGGAAGTAGCGAAAAAGAAAGAGAATTGCGCAAGTCGCAACGGTCAGGGAACCAAACGTAGTCCACGCATCCCACCGCTGGAATCTGGCGGCACGCTGGGTGAAATGCGCTTCTCCTCGAAGGAGGGCTGCGCGGAGTCGGTCGAAAGCGGGATCGACTTCGACCTCGTCGATGCGGCGTGCGGTGCTCGGATCACTGTGCTTTAGGGCAGTGAACTCCTTGTCGACCGCCGCCGCATAGCGCTGAAAGCACTGTTGGAGCCCAAGCTCGGCATGCGGTTTCGTCGTGTCAACCCCCTCAAGGAAAAGCACCTTCTCGCTGACTGAGGCGCGAACCTCAAGCAACTCGCTCTCGATCTCTGCACTGAGTTTCCCATAGAAAATGGCTCTCCACTCCAACGCGTCCAACCGGTTTACCAGTGTGTTGACCTCCGAAAACACGGAGCGCACCCTCTCAGCCCCGGCTTGGTGATGATGGAAGGTGGCAATCACAGCCATCTCCAAAGCGCAGACCAAGAGGGTGAGTCCAAGGGCTTGGCGGTGCTGCCAAGTCCGTTTCATATCAACTCCAAGGTGACGCGAGACATGACGATGCGATTTCCCGCTCAGCGAGGAGTTCGCCTGCCTTCAGCTTTCCACGCCAACCCCAACACGAACTCACTCTGACGAAGCGAAATCAGAACCGGCGCACGGTGCGGGCTCATCTCTGTGTTGTCAACAAGAACAGGGCCGAAGGATGGCCATCTGACCACCTCCGGCCCACTGCGGGACTTCTAGTCTGCCTGGCAGATCACCTCCGATTCGCGATCCGAGAGAAGGCACTGAGGTGATTGTATGAGCCGGCGAGAAGGTTGGACAGTACCGTGCGAATCGGTTGCTCCTGCGCTTGGGAAAGGGCTTTCCTTAAGTCAGCAATGTCGGTCTGCTCGATGAGCACGCCAACAGCAATGGCGTCCTGAAGAGAGGTGTTGCCGCGTTCAATCAGCACATCGTAGAGCGCTTGGAGGTCGGGGATGGAGAACTTGCCCGCATCCGCCGGAGTCGTATCGGGGAGATTGTAGAGTAGGATGAGGGTGCTCACAGCCGACATATGCCGCTGCTCCGCTACAGCGATGTTGGAAAAGGCTGGTAAGCCCCACTTGGCGCCCAGCGTTTGGTAGACGTCCCTGGCGAGTTTCTCCTCTTGCTTGAGGTAGCGAAGATCGTCGGCTTGGGTGCTGGTTAGTGCCATTGCACTTGCTGCATAGCCTGCCAGTAGAAGGGTTAGTGCGAGTCTCAGGGGGAGGTAGCGGTTTCTCATGGTATTAACAGTTGGTTTGGCATGTCCCTGCAGAAAGGCCACCTTGGCATTATCACAAAGACTGCCTGTCGTGATGTCAGAGCAAAAGGCATGCCATCAAAGCAATATGCATGCATCTCATGGTGCCGCAACCACTTGCACATGTCTCGATGTGCAATGTTGTAGGCTCTTCTCCGTGGCGTTTGGTGCTTTCAACCGCCTGTTAGGGCCTATGGTGGGGGTATGCACCCAGCCCAGCGTGACGACGCCCTCTCTTCCGCAATGTGGTCGTTGCCTTCACCAAGGCCTGCCGTATTGGCTAGCGTCTCGCGTCCAGTGAGCATGGAGCAAGGGGTGCGCCACGCCACAGACGCGTGCCGGCAGCAGCTCACCGGCGCGTCGCCGCGACCACTCACGACGTTTCCGTGGGGCCGCGTGGCTTGGGCGACATGCAGGGATTGCGTTCATTACCTGGAGGCTTCGTAGGGTGTTCTGAGTTCCATCGGTACGCCAACTGCACCAAATCGTCGAGGGAAAGAAGGCACAGCTTCGTCATGACCTGATTGCAGAGCGCTTGAAACGCTCTAACGCCCATTTCCGACTCGATCTGGACAGTGGGTATTCCCTGGCTCATCGACTCGATCAGCTGCAATTCGTGATCCGTGAGGCAAGCTGCGAGAGACTGTTCGATGGAGTTGGATGCCAAGCCGGAGTGGGCTGCGCCTTCGGCACGGCCGCCATCTGCCAGAGCCCGTCGGATGAGCTGTACTATCCGATTGTGTCCCTCGGTCTTGGACAAGTACGCCACTGCTCCGGCTCGCAGTGCACGATCCTCGTAGATGGTGGCGTCGTGCATCGAGAATGCAATCGACTTCACTCTTGGGAAGGCCCCGGCTATGGCTCGTATCAAGTCTAGTCCGCTCGCGGGACCCAAGGCGATATCAACGATCACCACATCAGGCGAACAAGCCTCAATGGAAGCGAGAGCTTCAGCCGTCGCACCCACGCTGCCCACCACAACGAAATCACGCTCCTTTCCCAGTAAATAGGCCAGCCCCTCACGCGCAATTGGGTGATCATCGACCAGGAGGATTCGCCACCTCCGCTCGAACCGGACCGTCCCAACACTTTCGGCGGTCATGCGGGCACGTGGAGAAGATTGCGGTGGCAGCTCACCAGGCACCCGCCCTCTTGTCGAGGATTGATGCTCAGCGTCGCCCCGACCAGGTTGGCGCGGTAGCGCATGATGCGGCAGCCCATGCCGTCGAAATCACCCAGGTGTGGCGTGATCTCGGGTCCATCGTTCTCGATCTGCAGATCCACCCTCTCGTCTGACCAACGGAGGCGAACACGGACCCAGGAACACCGTCCATGCCGCATGGCGTTCGTCACGGCTTCTTGGGCGATCCGGTAGAGTTCGATCGGGGTACCCTGCTTGTCGGAGGGAACGTTCGCGCTCAAATCGACCTGACACGGGACTCCAAAATGTCCGGACAGCCTCTGCGCCATGTTTTGCAGGGCCGTCACGAGCCCGTCGGATTCAAGTTCCATCGGATAGAGCAGGCTGGAGAGTCCCCGGGTCGATTGGAGTGCCGTCGCAAGCAGTTCGGTGAGGCGAACAACCTCGGCCAGATCGGGCGTGGAGCCGGTTCTCAGTTCGCCTTCCAACGCTTTGCTGCGCATCAGTGCGCCGGCCAGCACCTGGCCGACACCATCGTGCAGATCCTCTCCCAACCGGCGTTTCTCGTCCTCGCTGACTTGGGAAATGGCCTGCTCCAAGCCCTTGCGCTGAGCAATCTCGGCGATCAGTGACTGGTTGGCTTCGACCAACTCCTCGGTTCGCTCCGCAATTTTCACTTCCAATCCAGCATTGAGGGCGCGCACTTCCGCTTGAGCCCGCTCGGACTCCTCCCGCAACCGTCGATCCATCTCAGCCTTAGCACGTATCTCCGACGAGGTCAGCCAGTGCCTGAGGAGGACCAAGTTCGCCCCCGTCGCGAAGGCCAGAGAAAGGAAGGTAACCCAGGTATCCCAGCGCCGAAACCGGCGTGCCCGAGCCTGGCAAACAACCTCGAGCTCCTCTAGGAGCCCTCGGAGTCGATCCGACGCCGGATCCACCTGATCTTCGTCCACCTTGCGAGCCTCCGTCAACCTACCGGCCCTCAGATGGTCCATCTCGAGGTCTACAGCTTTAAGATAGGCGCGATAGGCGTCATGAATGGAGGCGCCGGTTGAAGGGAGAGCCTCCCAGCGCAGCTCCGCCAGGAGCGTCAGACGATGAAGTGTCTGCCCGCGAACCTGTTCCATGTCCTCCTCCAATTCGGACGGGATCGCCACGCGGTATATGGCTTGCCATTCCAGCGCATCAAGCCGATTCACGCCGGCAAGGATGCTCGCGGTCAGGAGGCCGGCCAGATCCGCGCGGAGCTGAAGCACATGAAACACGCCGATTACCCCCATCTCAGCGGCGCAGACTAAGAGCACGGTCAACAATGCCAAGCGCAGTTGGCGTGTTTTTGTCATCGAGTTACACTATGGCCAAGTCATCCAACAAAACTCAAGTCTGCAGGAGGAAGTACAGAACGTAGACACCACATTGAAGACTGGCGGTTCAGACCCGCTCGCGCCGATTTCGAATATGCCCTCGGCGGTGCAGGCCGTGAAAGTCAGCGGTTCTGCACAAGCGCGGAGGCTCCCCTGATGGCCAGGCCCGGCGGGCGGCTCATCTGGCGGGCTTATAGTAAGCTGCGGATCGGTTGGTGAGGATTGGTTCGGCCAGGAACAATCGCCCGGTGTTGTCCTTGATGTCGACAGGCAGGTCGTTGGTCCAGGCCCGCAGGTCAGCGGAGGTGGTGATGTAGGTGTGGGCGGCAGGTGCGCCGGAGACTACAAAAGTGTTGGTGCCTGCCAGTTGGCCGTAGTGGAGGATTTGCACGGGTGCGGTTTGGGCGCGCAGCAAGCAGCCGTCTATGCCCCCGGCAAGCATTTGCCATGGCCGGGTCGCGAGGGTGTAGAGAGACTTGGTGGTTGGGAGCATTTCGGTCCTCCACGACTCAGCGTCAGAGGAGGAGAGCAAGGTGCCCTTGGTGCCGACGGTCCAGAACCGCCCGTCAAACCACGCCAGGTCATTGAGCCAGCGGGTGGTGGGGGGCGCCGATGTCCCCCACTGCGTACCGTTGGTGCTTACCAGGATAGTCCCATTCTGGCCTACCGCGATCAATCGCTCCTGCAGGTAGCGGACGCGATAGAGCCAATTGGTAGAGCCACTGTCAACCCGCTCCCAGCTGAGCCCATCTCGGCTGGTGAGAACGGTCCCCAGGTCCCCGACAGCCACCCATCCGCCCGGCCAAGCAAGGACACTCGATAGAAAGGCACTGGTGGAAGAGGCTGCCGCAGACCAGGTTGCCCCATCTCTGCTAGTAAGAATGGTCCCCTCACCGCCGGTGACCACCCACTGCCCCTGGGCGTAGCAGACCCCCTGCAGATCTTGTGCTGTGCCCGAGGTGACCGCTTCCCAGAGAACGCCGAGCGTGGCAACCGCCTGCGTGACGACCACCGCGCTTGAATTGGTGTAGACCACGTCTCTGAATCCACTCCTGCTAAGTGCCAGCGCACCTTGACTACCGACCGCGAGCAGGGCTTGCTCGTTACCACCCACCCCCAGAAACACGGTGTTGGTGAGGGTTGGAGGCGGCACCTCCAGCGTCCATGCGGTGCCGTCATCGCTGGTTGCCAAGGTGCCGAAGTCACCCACCGCGATCCAGAGCTGAGGCAGTGCCATGACGTCCCAGACCCACGCATAGAGCGATTCGCCGAGCGTGCTCCAGGCAGCGCCACCCGATAGCGAGGCCGTGCCCTCGACCAGTGTCCCCGTGCTGCCAGCCAGTAGGAAGCGGCTGCCATCGTGGAGGCATGCGTAATAGGTTGCGGGAGGTGCCGGGTTGGTACCGTCAAGGCCGTTGATCCACGCATAGTCCTGCGAGTCAGGCGCGAGCCGATAGCCCAGGCGCATCTCTCCATCACCTGCCACCACTCGCAGATTGTTGTGGCCAGCGACGGCGTAGAGAGCGTTCGCCGCACCGGTCGACACGGGCGTCCAGTTGGTGCCATCGATACTGATCAGGGTTGTGCCACTGTCGCCGACTGCCCAGAAGCGATCCACCACCCAGGCCACGCGGTTCAGATGGCTGCTGCGGCCGCTGACCTCTACCTGCCAGGTCTTGGCGTCGGTGCTGACAGCGATGAGCCCATTTTCGCCCACAGTGACAAATCTGCCGTTGCCCCAGGCTACACTGCGGAGCCACTCGGTGAATGGCGGGGTTTCTCTGGTCCATTGCAGGCCATTGTCGCTCGTGTAAATCGCCGCGTTGTCGCCAACGGCAACCAAGCGCGTCCCCGAAGAGGCGAGCCCCTCCAGCCAATCGCCCGTGCCCAAGTCCGTGAGGACGAAGTCACGGAGACCGTTGGTGGAGGCAGTAGCGCGCAGGATGCCACCCTGCTCCGTCGTAAGCAGCAGATAGTTGCCAAAAAAGGCGCCTGACCGCAGATACCGGGCAGTGCCGCTCTCGGATGGCTTCCAGAGCATCAAGTCCATGCTTGAATGGACCTGTCCACGATCAGCCATAGTCACGTAGAGACCGTTGGTCTGCAGCAGATCCATCAGGTTATTGCCATGAGGCTGGGGGGTGGACCAAAGCCACGTCAGATCCTCTGCGGTAGCATGGCAGATGACACACAAGAGCAGGGCGGTGAAGGTGCGACAGAGCGGGTTCATGGCGTTCCAGCAAGAGGGGTGGGTGTGGTTGCAGGCCCCGCGTTGGCGTGGGTCATGGTTAAGACGAAGACGGTGCCATTGGGGCCGGATGAACGGAGAACCAGATCTGCTGGAATCCGGGCTGCCAACTGATTGCTCAGAGCAAGCCCCAATCCACTGCCGCCAAGACGGTCGGATTGGACGGGTTGGAACAGATGTTCCCGCACTTGGGCGGGAAGCCCTCGGCCGGAATCACTCACCACGAATGCCGTCCCGCCAGGGTCATTCCTGACCGCCATCACCACTTCCCGCTCACGCGGGCTGGCTTGGATCGCGTTATGGAGCAGGTTTTCCAGCACAAGGAGAACGAGGTTCGCCTGCCGATTATCCAAGTGCCCACGGAGGTCGACTTCGAAGCGCAGCCGCACTCCAGCCTCCGCCGCCCGCGTTCCCAGCCGACTTTCCAGGATCTCGCCCACTTCATCAAAGCCGACCTCGTATCGGCCGCCTGCGGAGTCTTCTTGGAGGAGACGGACCACATCATCGATCAGGTTCTGCATTCGGGCCGCAGCCGCCGCTGCATCCTCCAGATCGCCGGTCTTCAGGTCGCCTGACTGCAGGGTTGCCGCGACGAAGTTCTGTAGCCCACTCAGTGGATTCTTGAGGCCGTGAATGAGATGGGCGGTCACCGGCCCCAATGCCGAAGTCTTGGCCGCGAGGGTCAACTCCTGGTTGGCGCGCCATAGACGCAGTGTTTGTTCCCACAAACGAGCTTGGGTTCGGTTCAGACGGCGGAATGCCCACCCTAGAGCAAGGCACACCACAAGACTGCCCACCACAAAGACTGTTCCCGTATGCTGGAGGAGGTTGCGGTCCAAGGTTTCGATCTCGACCTCCAACTGCCGGCCATCCAGCAGCACCTCTGCCACTCCCAAGAGGCCGCCAGCAGGTTGTTCTGAGGCGGGTGCCTGCCCGCTTGTGGGCCCACGGTTCACGAGAGGGATGAGGACCTCTGCCATCGGAAGGCGATCCGGCCAGTCAGATTGGACTGACCCTCGGAGGGGAAGCAGGTGCGCGCGGGTAGGCAGACGGCCAAGGAACCGACTGATTGGTTCACCTTGACGGGCCAACTCCAAGTCAGCCGTATTCAGGTTGGTTTCTGTCACATTCGGCGGCACCGCCGTCAGAAAACGACCCTGGGCGTCGAAGAGGCGCACGGCCAGCGTTGCGCGGCGCTGGGAGGCCTCAACAATCCCCGGCAACTCATCAAGCGGATCGGCCGCCTCGTCGTGGGCACCGTCATCACGCCCATCGGGAGCATTTCTTAGCAGGGCGATGGCGTTGATGACCTCGGCGTCCCTCGCGAGGAGTTGCTCGCGCAACCGGACTCGCAAGCGAACCGTGTTCCACCCCAAGGCCAAACCGAAAACCAGAACTGTCAAAGCGATGACTGCCGCCGGCAGCCAGCGCGATGCCGAGCCAGTTGAGGCATCATTGTTATGTAAGGGCATGGGACTGCGTCGGATACCTCGTTCCGGTCTTTCGGGCACTTCGATCAGAACTTCACGAACAAGCCGCCGCTCAACATGTTTGCACTATACTCGTCCAGCTCAAGGTTGGAGAGCGATGTTTCGTATTCGTAGTCCAGGTAACTCCCCAGCCACTTGGCCCAACTGTGCTCCAATCTCGCATGCACGGCCAAAGTAGTCTTCTGCCGCCGTTCGGCGGCTCCGGCTGCCGCAAATTGACGGTCGAAAGCGTAGTAGTTGAAGCGAAGTTGAAGGGTCGCCTCCCACCTGTCCGGATTCCAGCGCAAGCCTTGGACAAACTGGTACCGGTCATAGTTGAAGAATCCCGATCCGTTGTCCTCGTTGCGCTCATAGGCAGCCTTCGAAGTCGTCCGCCACCGTTTTTGATCGTCCCAGTAGCGACGCCACCCCAGTTGCGCCTTGTGTTGAAAGTAAACCAACCCGGATTCGCCAGCAGCATAGCCGTCTGCATCGGTGCGCAAGCGGTGGTCATAGGGACGAGCCAAGTACTCGTAGCTAAGCTCGAGGTTGGATTGCGCCGTACATGCCCAGTCGTAGCCCAGCCGAGTACCGCCCTCCCAATAGTCGTCCAAGGGAGCCTCCAGAAACTGACGGCTGCCAATGGCACGCAGCTCAAGCCGATGCTCCTGAGTCAGGCTGCGGGCCAAAGCAGGAGCCATGGTCATTCGATGCCCCAAAGCCCGGGCGGACGAGAGGTTTGTCTCGGTGACCGTACTGTCAAAGACCTGATCGCTGTACACATAGGTGCCCTCGCAACCTGCTGTCCACCGCGCGGTCTGCAGGCGGTGCTGAAGCATCGCGAAGAAGAGCTGTTCCTTGTCAACACTCTGGCCGTCCAGAAAGCGCAAATCCTCTCCTTCCACCATCAGGATCAGACTGCTCCCCTGGCTGCTGATGCGTGTGGCGGAGGCTTCGAAACCCGTCCTCACGAAGGCGCTGCTCTCTCTTCCTTGGCGGTCATACAGGAGGTTGTCCTTGTAGCCGGCACCGGTGTGGAGGATCGCCTCCGCGTCCCAAACCGCCACCGTGGTGTTCGTGTCTCCATCCGCCGCCAAGACCTTCAAACCTAAAAGGAGCCCGCAGGCTGCCCTCGCGGGCAGCCTGCGGCTCACACCCTTCAACCCTTTCGGCAACCGAGTCAATCGAGGCGGTGGGGTTGCTCGTACACAGCCTCGTTCCATGCCTGGCTATTCACCCTTGTGTTGTTGCTGTTTGTCCTTGGCCTGTTCCTTGGCTTCCTCGAGCACCTTGTCCCGGTTATTCCGGAACTTGGCGCGCAATTCAGCCAGGCTCTCGCGGATTTGTTCGCGCAGCTCCCGCTGACTCTTCAAGCACTCCTCCCGGTTAGCCTTGATCTGCTCGCGCAGCCTCTCCCGCTCTTCGGTGCCGGCCCCCTTCAACTGGTTGGCCAGCTCTTTCTGCTTCTGGATAAACGCCTGGCGCTGTTCACGAAGTTGGTCGTACATGGCCTGGATGTCTTCGGGCAAGCGCGGGCGGGAGAACTCTGGCGCCTGGCCTCCGGTACCGGTGCCACTGCCGGCGCCCGTTCCGCTGCCGCCGGTTTGACTACCACTGCCCGCCCCGTCGGATTTGCCTGCTTGTTCGGCCGCCTGAACGGCAACCAAGAGGCTTATGGTGAGCAGACCGACTTTGAGGAGATTATGAATCGCTTTCATTTGCTAGACCCTTTTTGTGCTTTCGTTAAGGCTGGCCCACGGCACCCTGCCGCCTGACCGAACCATCTGCTCATTATCGGTAGCAGAGGCCATGCCAAGTATAGTAGTAAGTATGCATGTAATTTGTGATTAGCATGTTGCACCGCATTCTACACGTGCTGCATCCGGACCTGACATGATCGAATTGGGGGTATTCACCCATCCTATTATGTTGGGCCTGGGGACTTTCACCCATGACGTGCCTGTTCATCCTCGCCCTTGTCTTCCGCCAGTCGATACCGCAGGTAATCCCGGGTGACCCCCAAGAGCCGGGCGGCGGCGGACACGTTCTGGCCGGTTTGCTTCAAGGCGTGATGGACCAACCTGCGGATAGCAGCCTCAAGGTCAAAGCCTTGCTCGGGATAGATGTACTTGTCGTTGAACCAGTCGGCTGGATCATGCTCTCCAGTGCCTGCCACGTCGGGGAGTTGGTCAAAGTCGATCTCCTCCCTTTCGGAGAAGACAACGGCTCGTTCGAGTTCGTGTAGCAACTCCCGCACGTTTCCGGGCCAGCGGTGGGCCCGTAATCTGTGGCGCCCCTTGTCGGAAATCCGTTTTGGAGGCATCCTGTGTCGGCGGCAGAGGTGCCTCAAGAGCATTTCCGCCATGGCCACAATCTCCTCCCCCCGTTCACGTAACGGAGGAATCCGCACTCGGAACAGATCCAGGCGATGGTAGAGATCCTGCCGGAAGCGCCCCTCCGCGACTTCGCGCGCGAGATCACAATTCGTCGCTGCGACCACCCGGGCATCCACCGCGATTGGCTTGTTGCCGCCCACTCGACGAATCCGCTGGTCTTCGATGGCCATCAACACCTTGGCCTGCAACGCCGGTGACAGGCTGGGCAATTCATCAAGGAAGAGCGTCCCGCCGCTGGCGGCCTCGAACAAGCCCATCTTGGCACTGCGCGCATCCGTAAATGCACCGCGTTCGTGGCCAAAGAGCTCGGATTCTGCCAAGGTCTCCGGCAAGGCGGAACAGTTGACCTCCACCAGTGGCTGCTCAGCTCGCGGCCCTTGATGGTGGAGCCAGCGGGCTATGGTCGTCTTGCCCGTCCCCGTCTCCCCTTCGATGAGGACCGGCGCCAACGGACCGGCTACCCTGCGATCCGCCGCCAAGATCTTCTCCAATTGCTGCTGCAACGCGGCCAGCGCTGAACCAAAAAAGAACGCCTGTCCTGACTGGAGATCGTCGGCTCTCTGGTGCTCCCGGGCTCGCGCGGACTGGCGCGCTCGAATCACCCGGTGCACAACCAGGGGCAGTTCTCCGGCATCCACCGGCTTAACCAGGTAATCGGACGCTCCCAGACGCATCGCCTCCACCGCGCCGGCTACGGCACCATGAGCAGTCATGACGATGACACTGGTGCCGTCCTGGAAAGCCTTCTCCTTCAAGAGCTCAGTACCCAGCCCGTCGGGCAGATGGACGTCGAGCAAGACCAAATCGAGACTCAACTCCCGTGTCATTTGTCTCGCAGCCGCCAGGTTGCCGACCACGACGACGTCTGCCCCCAACCTTTCCAGCCCTGCCGCCATCGCCTTGCGCAACAGCACCTCGTCATCGACGATCAAGACACTCAGACCTGCCAAATAAGCAGTTTCCATTTCCGATATAGTGAGCGGGGACTCTATACCAACGTTCGCCATCTTGTCAGGGGTAAAGGACCGGTCTGTCGGAACTCCGTGAGAATGTCCCCTATTGAACTCGATAAAAATGTCCCCTT
>CAYYMW010000163.1:0-14340 GCA_964472515.1 uncultured Verrucomicrobiota bacterium
GCCTCGTCCTGGCCGGGGCCGGGGCGTGCCTGGGCCTCCTCTTCGCCTGCTGGGGCAAGACCGCCCTGGCCGCGCGCCTGCCCGGCCTGAGTCAAGGCGTCCATTTCGAGGCCCCGCTCGACGCCGCGGTGCTCGCCTTCACGCTGGGCGTGACGGTTCTGACCGCCCTGCTGGCGGGCGGGCTCTCGGCGTGGCATGCCGTCCGCACCCGCCCCGCCCGGGCGCTACAGAGCGCCCGCGCCCTGGGTGCGCCGCACCAGCGACTAAGCCGGGCGCTGGTGGTGGGGCAAGTGGCGGTTTGCCTCGTGTTGCTGGCCGGCACGGGCCTGTTCGTGCGCACCCTCGCGAATCTGCGGCAGATTCCCCTGGGTTTTGACGCCGAGAACCTGCTCGTTTTCAAGCTCAACGCCGCCCAGGCGGGCCAGGAGGAACCCGAGCTGCCCGAGTTCTACCGCCGCGTGGCCGAAGCGGTGGGCGCCATCCCGGGTGTGCGCCAAGTGGCCTTTGCCGATCAAACCCAGCTTGGCGAGGGCTACGGCGTCCACAAGGTCACCGTGCCCGAGGCCACCGCGCCGGTCTGGGCCAACTACATGCGCGTGAGCGAGACCTACTTTGCCACGACGGGGATTCCGTTGCTCGCGGGCCGCGCTTTCAACACGGAGGACACCGCGGCCGCGCCGCGCCGCGCCATCGTCAATGCCGCCTTCGCGAAGGCGGCGTTCGGCGACGCCTCCCCGCTGGGCCGGAAGTTCACCGTCAACGGGCGCGATTACGAGGTGGTGGGCCTCTGTGGCGACGCCCGCTATCGCGACGCGCAGATGGACCTGCCCCGCATGACCTACCTGGCCTACCGCCAGGCTCCCGCCGCCGAGGTCTGGTTCCAGGCCCGCAGCCCCCTGCCGCCCGCCGCCTTGGGGCCGGCCGTGCGCCGGGCCGTGGCCGGTCTGGACCGCAACGTGCCGGTGGCCGACCTGACCACCCAGATCGAGTTGACCGAGCGCGAGTCCGCCGAGCAACGCCTCTTCGCCTCGCTGGGTGGCGTGCTGGCGGGTTTCGCGGTATTGCTGGCCTGCCTCGGGCTTTACGGCCTGCTGGCCTTCAACGTCGCCCGCCGGACGAGCGAGATCGGCCTGCGGATGGCTCTGGGCGCCACCCCCCGCCACGTGGCCTGGCCCATGGTGCGCGAGGCGCTGTGGATCGGCGGCCTCGGAGTGGGCGTGGGCGCTCTGGGCGCCTTCGCTGGACTGAGAATGGTGAGGTGGCTGCTCTATGGCGTCTCCCCTTACGACCCCGGCTCTCTGCTCGTCGCGGCGGGATTGCTGCTGTTGGTGGCGCTCGCCGCCGCCTGGCTCCCGGCCCGCCGGGCAATGCGCGTCGACCCCATGACGGCCCTGCGGTGCGAGTAGTCGCGACTCGCATGGCCTCTCCGCGCGGACGGCAAGGAACTGCGAGGAAGCAAGCCTGCGGCCTGCAAGATGGCCGTTCCTCCGAATCGACGACGCTCACTCAATGCGAGTACTCCATCCAGTCGTCCAACTGGTTGGCTGCAACGGCATCCAGGAAGGCTCGCACGTCTTTGAGTCGTCCCCCGACTCCCTGCCAAAACAGGTCTGGCTTGCTTTCCCCCTGTCTCAACCTCGCGACCGCCACGTGAAACGAGTGCCCACGCCCTCCGCGCTCATAGTGTACGACATAATAATCGCCATGCTTAACCGCCCAAATCAGGCGTTTGGCAGGGAGAGCCTGGTCCTTGATCACATCCGTGGCCTCCCACCTGCGCCCGCGCTCGGCGAGCCTGCCGTTGTGGTCCGCACACCGTGCAAAGATGGCGGGTGGTAGATTCGTGGCGGCCGGGATCTCCTCAAACCGCGCCACCTCCCGCAAGACCTTCTGGTCCTCGGCCGGAAGCTTGGTGATCTCCGCAAAGCA
The DNA here is from genome assembly GCA_964472515.1 of uncultured Verrucomicrobiota bacterium. GTDB lineage: Bacteria > Verrucomicrobiota > Verrucomicrobiia > Limisphaerales > J093 > CAYYMW01. Next base: position 1,930 of record CAYYMW010000163.1, read on the forward strand.
GGGACCCTGCAAGGCTGCGGCGCTGAGTAGACCGCAGGCGAGACTGACTGCCAACCGCATCAGCCCTGAAGTGAGGGGCAGTGAATATGATGATCTGACGACAGGCATGGACGAGGTAGAGCGGGTAGCGTAACGCGCCGGCTCACCCCCGCCGGGCCAATGGCGTTGGATTGTTAACCGGGACGCGATCCTGGTGTTCGGTGCAGCCGACTTGTCCGGCAATCGGTTCATTTCGTGTGCTGTATCCAGGTCTGAATCTGCTTCTGGATCTCCGGCCAGAAACCAAACGCCATGATGCCAACCCACAATGCCGCGAGAATCAGCGCCCATGCAATGATTGCCCGAAAGTAGTTCTTCCGCGACTCGTTGTCGCCAACGAACGCCCATACGACCACCATGATGAACCCAATACACGGCAACGCGGTGACGAACAGGGCAAACATCCAAAACCAGAATGAGACGTAATTCTTATTCTTTCCGTTGGCCATTCAGCGGTCGGGTTGTGTTGTCGAATGCACCATCTGGACACGTTCAATTCGCGAACGAAGGCCCTTCAGTATCCCTCGGACTGGGAGAAGGGCTGGACGGGGCGGCATCCGATGCGGCCTCCGGTCTGTCGGTTGCATCCCGTTTCTCGGCATACTGCCTGTAGACTTCCCCAAATTCCAGTTCGAGGGCGATGCGCAGCAGCGCCGGGTAGGCAAACCAGAAGCCTTCTCGCAGCCTCTGCGCGACGAAGGCCTCTCCCAGATCCTGGGAGTAGAACTGGATCATGTAGTCATCCATTGGGCTTCGGTCGATCTCCATGACCTCCTCCGCTCTCCGTTGCAGCAGGTCGGCGAGTTGCTGCTGTGTGGTGACGTGAAACTCGCCAAGCTCCGCGAGTTCCTCCACATAGTTGCTCTGATAATCGTCGTTCTTCGCCGGGAAGAAGCGCTTCAGGGTTTCATACACTCCTTCTGGAGTCAGGGCGGACATGTCGATTCGATTCGGGCCTATTCTCGACCGCACCAACACCGGCGCTGATCCGCGCGCCGCGGTGCCAGTTTCATGTGCTTTGACCCGGGCACTCTAGGAAGCGCCGGTGACAAAGTCAAACCGGGCGGCGCTCGCGCTGGGAGTAGCCCAGATCGAGGGGCGCCTGTCGCCGGGTGGTTGCGGCATGCCGCTGGCCGCTTCGTTTCATCGCCGCAAATAGGGTCAGTCGCGGGCGTTCCTTCCAGCTCAGCTTCAAGATCTCCCTCTTAGGCGACCGGAGCTGATGCACCCGCCGCAAAAAGGGGACCTGCTCACGGAGTTCCGACACTCAAGCGTGGCGCATTGCCAACGCGCGAGATCCCGCGCAGAATGCCGCCATGAACATCACTCGCCGAGCCTTCGTGAAGGGCGGGCTGGCGGCCTCGGTCGGCAGCTCGCTTTGGGCGGTCGGCCGCGCCGCCGACCCCGCCCCGCGCTACCGCGCCGCCATCATCGGCCGCACCGGCGGGGGCGACTACGGCCACAGCTACGACCAGATCTTCAACGGCCTGGAGCGGGTCTCGGTCGAAGCCATCGCGGATGCCGATCCAGCCGGCCTGAAGCGGGCCGCCGAGCGCAGCGGAGCGAAGCGCCCATACGCCGATTATCGGGAGATGCTCCAGCAGGAGAAGCCCGACCTCGTCTGCATTGCCCCGCGCGTGCCCGGTTGCCATCGGGAGATGGCGCTCGCGGCCATCCAGGTCTGCCGGGGCATCTTCATGGAGAAGCCCTTCACCGAGACCCCGGCGGAGGCGGACGCCATCCTCGAGGCCGCCGCCCGGCGGAACGTGCAGATCCAGGTGGCCCACAACTTCCGGTACACCGCCGAATTCGTCCAGACCAAGGCGCTGCTGGAGCAGGGGCTGATCGGGCGGGTCCGCGAGGTCAACATCCACGGCAAGCAGGACGCCCGCGCCGGCGGCGAGGACCTCATCGTGCTCGGCGTGCATGATTTCGACCTCATGCGCTTCTATTTCGGCGACCCCCTATGGTGCCAGGCCAGCGTGACACGAGCGGGCCGCGACATCGTGCGCGCCGACGTGCGCCAGGGCCGAGAGCCCATCCTCGTGGCGGGAGACACCATCCACGCGCTGTTCGCCTTTCCCGGCGGCGTGGTGGTGCGCTGGAGTTCCGTGAGCCACCCGGACCATTGGAACACCAACTTCAGTCCGCGTGAGAAGTGGGCGTGGGAGATCCTCGGCACCAAGGGGATCATCGCGCGCCAGGGGGGCATCGCCTGGCTCGATTCGCCCTTCCTCATGCACCCCGACAACAGCGTCCCGTGGCGTCCCCTGCCCGAGCCCGCCAAGTGGGATTGGCCCGCGCATGCGCGCCATCCCATCCGGAGCCTCCTCCACGCCCTCGAGACCGGCGCCCAGCCTGTCTGCAGCGGCCACGACGGCCGCTGGGCCGTGGAGATGGTGGCCGCCGTTTACGAATCCCAGCGCACCCGCGCCCGCGTCAGCCTGCCCTTGCAGGACCGCGGCAATCCCCTGCTGCGGCTGTGAGGCCGGCCCGGCGGACGGTGCTCCTGCGGAGGGTGGGACCGCGAAGCTCGGTTTGCGCATATTTGCGGCTATTTGCACTTGGGGAACACGGGTGCCGGGGGAGCAAGCCGCGTCGAGTCCGGCTGGCAGACCGACAGGATTTGGCGATGGCGCGCGGGACGGTTCCCGGAGAATTGCGACTTTTCGCACCTGCGGCGCGGCGCGCGGCGGTCGTGCGGAGGACGGCATTAGGAAACACCACCAAGGCGCGAAGACACCAGGCAGGACAGAGGCGGGAGGGCGAGGCTGGAAGCTCTCGCCACCAGCAGGCAAAGATGCCTGCGGTACCAGGGTGGTGCGCGGGAGTCCGCTTCTGTCTTCCTCCTGAATCGCTGATGGCAGCGCTCATGGCGGTACGATAGGGCCGGTAGAGCAGTTGGGCCAACCTGCCATGGGCTCGGTGGAGTCCATAACCGGGATTACGCACGCAAAGCGGTCCCCAACCATCCTCCACAGCTCCTGGCGGGGAGGCGAGGGGCGGTTGGTTGCGGGTGCTATGGCAGACGGAGGCGGTAGAACCGGGCGGGGAAGTTGGTCCAACCGGGATCGCTGAAGTGGGACGAGCCGTTGACGAGGGTATTGGTGCTCACGGGCGACCAAGCGGGATGAGTGGGGTCCGCGGTGGATTCGACGACGACCGTGGCGTTGGTGGCCCAAGAGATGTTGAAACCGAAGGCGTTATCCTGAACGCCAAAACCGGGGATGGTCCGAAGGATGAGCGGGTTCGGCAGGAACCAAGGCGTTGTGGGACGACCGCCGTAGGTCGCTTTCCAGCCCGTGGTGCCCGGGAGGAAGTAGACCGTCACCTCATCGGTCCCACTGAAGACATCGGTCTCCGAATACGGAGGGTTACCTGAGAACTGAAGTGCGGTGAGGTGGGGGCAGAACGCGAAGGCGGAGAATCCGAGGCTGGTGACGCTGTCGGGAATGGTGACCTTGGTCAGGCCGGTGCAGGAGGAGAATACCCAGTCGCCAATTCGAGCCACGCCATAGGGGACGGCGACGCTGGACAGACCGGTGCAAGAGGCGAATGCCCCGTCGCCGATGAGGTTTACGCTATCGGGGATGATAACGTTGGTCAGGCCGGTGCAGCGGTTAAACGCCCTGTCTCCGATCCTGGTGATGCTGTCGGGGATCGCATAGCTGCCGGCCATGCCTTCCGGACAGGAGAGAAACGTAGTCTTGTCCTTGTCGAGGAGGACTCCATCCAGGCTGCTGTAGGCAGCGTTGTCCGGATCCACCTCGATCCTGGCCAACCCCGTGCAACCGGAGAACGCCGACTCCCCGATGCGGGTAACGCGGCTGGGGATCGCGACACGCGTCAGGCTCGCGCAGCCGGAGAACGCCGACTCCCCAATCATGGTGACGCTGTCGGGGATCGCATAGCTCCCGGTCTTGCCTGCTGGATACGCGAGAAGCATCGTCTTGTTCTTGTCGAGGAGGACTCCATCCAGGCTGCTGTAAGCAGCGTTGTCCGGGTCCACCTCGATCCGGGCCAACCCCGTGCAGTCAGCGAACGCCCTCCCCGAGATGGTATGGACGCCGTTGGGGATCGCGATCCTCGTCAGGCCCGTGCAGCCGGAGAACACCTCCAACCCGATGGTGGTAACGCTGTCGGGGATCACGATATTGGTAAGGCCCGTACAGCCAGAGAACGCTGCCCCTTCGAGGGTGGTGACTTGGCTGGGGATCACGACGCTGGTAAGGCCTGTGCAACCCGCGAACGCGGAACTCGCGATGCTGTCGATGCTGTTGGGCATCACGACATTGGTCAGGCCCGCACAGCCATGGAACACCATCGGGTCAATGCGGTTGACGAGGTTGGGAATCACGACACTCCTCAAGCTGGCGCAGCCAGCGAACGCCCTTTCCCGGATGGTAGCGATGCCGTTAGGGATCGTGATGCCCGTCAGGCCCGTGCAGCCGGAGAACGAAGCGAACTCGATGCTGGTAATGCCGTTGGGGATTACGACATCGGTCAGGCCCGCGCAGTCAGCGAACGCCCAAGTCCCAATGCTGGTGACGCTCTTGGGGACAGTATAGCTCCCAGCCTTGCCTCCCGGATAGGAATAGAGCGTCGCCTGGCTCTTGTCGAACAAGACTCCGTCGAGAGTGCTGTAAGCAACATTGGCTGGGTCGACTTCGATCCTGGTCAGCCCTGTGCAGCCAGAGAACGCTCGCACCCCAATGTTGGTGACACTGCTGGGGACCGCGATACTTGCCAGGCCCGCACAGCGACCGAACGCTTCAACCCCGATGCGGGTGACCCGATTGCCGATCGTCACGTTTGTCAGGCTCGTGCAGCCAGAGAACGCTGACTCTCCGAGGTTGGTAACGTTCTCGGGGATCACGATATCGGTCAGGCCCGCGCAGTCAGCGAACGCCCAATCCCCAATGCTGGTGACGCCGATGGGAACCGCGACACTCCTCAGGCTGGCGCAGCCAGCGAAAGCGCTCCAGCCGATGTTGGTAACGCTGTTGGGGATGTTGACACCGATCAGCCCCGTACAACCATAGAACACCCAATCACCAATGGTTCTGACGCTGTCGGGGATCACGACCCCCGCGAGGCCCGTGCAGCCGGTGAAAGCCAACCGCTCGATGCTGGTGACGCTGTCGGGGATCACGACCCCCGCGAGGCCCGTGCAACCGGCGAAAGCCGCCTCCCCAATGGTGGTGACGCTGTCGGGGATTACGACATTCGTTAGGCCCGTGCAATCCCAGAACGCTGTGGCTCCGATGCGGATGACGCCGTTGGGGATCTCGTAGCTCCCAATCTTGCCTCCCGGACACCAACGAAGCGTAATCTTGCGCCTGTCGAACAAGACTCCATCCAGACTGCTGTAAACGGGATTAGCCGGATCCACCTCGATCCTGGCCAACCCTGTACAGTGAATAAACGCCGCGTTTGCGATGCCGGTGACGCTGCGGGGGATCACGACATTCGTCAGACCCGTGCAGTCGGCGAAAGCCGCCTCCCCAATGGTGGTAACGCCGTTGCCGATGGTCACGCTTACCAGGCTCGTGCAGCGGTCAAACGCCCCGCCTCCAATGCGGGTGACAGGGAGTCCTTTGAGCGTGGTGGGGATGGTCACCGAACCGCCGGGACCAGTGTACCTGACGATGGTGATAGTGCCGTTGTTCGTCGTGGTGGCGAACTGGGCCTGGGTTGAACACAAGCCCAGGGCCGTCATGGTCAGCACCATCGTTCGCAGTATCTTCGTGATTCTCATTTTGGCAGTCTCCAATGGCGTTAGTAGCGGGGTATGGCACCTCGCATCGCACCGAGGGATGCAGCGAGCCCGAGCGGATGGGGGGGCTGGTCGAGTCCCCGAGGTAAACCGTGGCCGTTTGCAGCCCGTTTGCAGGCTTCGCTCCTTGGCGGCTTGGTCGTGGCCATCGCACCGAGGCGCATGGAAGCCCACCCCTTCTTCATTGCTCCACTCCCGTCTGCTCCTTCGGCTCGGTCCAGAGTCGCAGGCGTTCGGCAATGGCTTCGGGGCTGGGGAGCTGATCGCGGTAGGCCTCGGGGAGTTGGGGGACCACAGTGTAGGTGGCAACGCCGATGGGACGGCCCGCGGTGCGCAACGCGTACTCGACCACGGTCTTGTTCTTGGCGCGGCAGATAATGATGCCGATGGGCGGGTTTTCGCCGTCCATCCGTTCCTGGGCGTCGAGGGCCTCGAGGTAGAACTCCATCTTGCCCTTGTGCTCGGGCTCGAAGCGGCCGACCTTCAGTTCGATCGCCACCAGGCAGCGCAGGCGACGGTGGAAGAGCAGCAGGTCAATGAAGTACTCCTGGCCGCCGACTTCCAGCCGGTGCTGGTGGCCGACAAAGGCGAAGGCACCCCCCATCTCGGCGAGGAAGCGGCGGAGGTGGTTGACCAGCGACCGCTCCAACTCGCGCTCGGAATGCTCCTCGGCCAGGTCCAGGAAGTCGAACGTGTAGTGGTCTTTGACCGCGAGCGACGCCTGGGCCTTGATCTCCGCCGGCAAGGTCGCATCGAAATTGGTCTGGTTGAGCAGGTACTTCTCGTAGCTTCGGTTGTCAATCTGGTGCTGGAGCACGGCCTTGGTCCAGCCGAACCGGGCGGTGGCGCGCAGGTAGAACTCACGCTCCAGCAGGTCTTTGCAACGGCTCAGGATCACCAGGTTCTTGGCCCAACTGATTTCTCCAACCAATGGTTGGAGATTTGGCAGGTTCCGATACTCGGCATAGAACTGGCGCATGTACCAGAGGTTCTGAGTGGAAAAGCCACTCTGCCCCGGAAACTCCGCTTGCAGGTCGCGGGCAAGATTCTCCACCACTCCCTTCCCCCAACCGAGCGCTTCCTGCTTGCGGTGGATGGACTCGCCAATGTCCCAGTAGAGCGATAGCAGTTCCTGGTTCGTTGCCCGCAAGGCCTGGTACTGCGCTTGCCGGATGCGGGTTTTGACCGCCACCAGGAAGTCGCCGTAGTCGCTGGCTGCCAGTTCGCTCATAGCTGTGCCCGGATGTTCGCCAGCACGTAGACGCTCGCGTGCAGTGGTGTGCAGATGTGCGGCTTGGGATTCATGGCGAACGCGCTCGATCTTCCTCCGCTGCACCCGCCTGTCAAGCCCTGCGGCCAAGTCGATTTTGGGACGCTCTTGGCGCTTCAGTCTTTCGGGCCGGGTGACCGAGGCACCACCGGAGCCGAGGGCAGCGTTGTGCTGGCATGGGTTGAGCGGACGGAGGCGAGCGCCTGTGTCAATGGTAAGGACCGAGCCCTACTTCGACCCCAAGGACAACCCCTCGAGCCCCACTTGAATCCCGCCCTGCGCAGCAGCAAACCCCTTGGGCTTGGACGGTCCAGCCTGGGCCAACGGGAAGACCGGCCTACCCGTTCACCCGCGAGCGAGCGGAGTGGCGCGTTCGGCGGCTGCCACAGCTCACGGATGAACCAGATCGAGCGAGGGGAAGTAGGTCCTGAAACGGGCGGTATCGCCCGTGGCCAGTGTCCATCCCATGACTTGGGCGTGAGCGCCGATGAAGAAGTCCGGCAGGGGCACTGCCGGCGCCTCCTTGCCAGACTCGACCTTGCGCCGCGCGCGATAGGCCACGTAGGCTGCGGCGCAAGCCGCCGCGGCGCTGGCGGGAACCGAAACCAGCGTGACGCCCCACGCCTCAATCCGTTGCGCGACGGTGTCGGGATGGGCATTCCCGACGCAGAGCTCGGCGAGGCTGACGGCGTTGGCGCAGACCCCCTCTCCGCCCGCTACCGCCGCGGCAATCAGATCGGCAGCCCAGGAATGGAACGGACTCGCCGCGTCCCCGGCGTAGATCAGCACGTTGGTATCCAGGAGCATCATGGCTCGCGCGTCAGGGCCCGCAGTGCTTCCCAAGTCATCTGCATGGTCAACGGATTCGCCCGGATGGATTGCCTGGCTTGGGCGCGCGTCATCGATTTCGGAGGCGCGGGCGGATGGAGCCGCGCCAACAACCAGTGGTCAGCGTCGGGACGCGTTACCGCGAAGACTTCCCCTGGGCCGATGTCACCCAACCGGACGCGGCGTTTATCGTCGCTCGTGACGGTCTTCATGGTGGGAATTTCCCACGGCCCGCCATAACTGTCAAGCGGCGGGCTACCCGGGTTCCGGTGCTGCGCATGGCACGGTTGGGTGTCCGCAAGGGCGAGGCCGGAAGGTCGCGCTACGGGGCGCTTACTTGCCCGCCTTGGGGGCGGGTTTGTCGCCGGGCGGTTTGTCGCGCCGTGGGAAGAGCGGGGCCGGTTCGCCAATCGTATGGTCGGCCGGGAGCGCCCCCCAGCGAGCGTCGGCCAGCGACCCGGGCGCACCGGGCAAGGCAAGTTGGGCCCAGATCTTGGCGGCGGTCTCGGGCAGGAACGGCGCCAGGAGCACGGCCAGAATGCGGCAGGTTTCGACGAGATTGTAGAGCACCTCGTCCAGCCGCTGGCTTTGGGCGGGGTCCTTGGCCAGCTTGAAGGGAGCCGTCTGGTCCACGTACTGGTTGGCCCGGTTCACAATGGCCCAAACGCCGATCAGGGCGGCCTGAAGTTCCGCTGCACGGTAGCTTTCCAAGACCTTGGCCACAAACCCATTAACCTCGACCGCCAGCTCGTCTGAGCGCGCCGGAACAGTCCCCTGCCGGTAGCGCTTGAGCATCGAGAGGGAGCGGTTCACCAGGTTGCCCAGGCCGTTGGCCAATTCGGCGGAATAGCGCGCCTCGAAACCGGCGTCGGTCCAGTTGCCGTCCGGTCCGATGGCCAGCTCGCGGGTGACGTAGTAGCGGAAGGCATCCAAGCCCCATTCGTTGATCACGCCGAAGGGATCCACCACGTTGCCGGTGGATTTGCTCATGCGCTGGCCATCCTTCTGCCACCAACCATGGGCCAGGACCTGTTTCGGCAGCGGCAAACCCATGGCCTTGAGCATGATCGGCCAATAGACCGAGTGGAATTTCAGGATGTCCTTGCCGATGACATGGATATCGGCGGGCCAAAGCTCCCGCCCCGGACCGACCGAGGCCTTGAAGCTGGCCGGGAGGTAGTCGCCCAGTGCCGCCAGCACGACGGGGTCGCCCTGAAAGGCCGCCGCGGAGACGTAGTTGGTCAGCGCGTCGAACCAGACATACGTAACCCATTCCGGCGCAAACGGCAGCGGGATTCCCCAAGTCAGCCGGGCGGCCGGGCGGGAGATGCAGAGATCCTCCAGGGTCTGGTTCTTCAAGAAGCCCAGGACCTCGTTCCGGCGGTAGCCGGGGGCGATGAAGTCCGGATTCTTCTCGATATGGTCGATGAGCCAAGCCTGCTGGTCCTTCATCCGGAAGTAGTAGTTTTCCTCGCGCAACTCAACGGCGTCGCCGTACATCGGGTCGAAAGTGCCGTCCGGGCGACGGTCTTTTTCCGTCAGGAAGGTCTCTTCCTTGGTGGAGTACCAGCCGACGTAGGTTTGCTTGTAGAAGTGGCCGTTGGCGTGGAGCTTGGCGAGGATGGCCTGGACCACGGCTTCGTGGCGCGGGTCGGTGGTGCGGATGAAATCGTTGATGGTGAGGTTCAGGCGTTCGGAAAGGGCACGCCAACTGACCGCCAGCTCATCGCAGTAGGCTTGGGGCGTCTGGCCGTTGACCACGGCCACCCGCTGCACCTTCTGGCCGTGCTCGTCGATGCCGGTCAGGAAATAGACCTCCTCACCGAGGGCGCGGCGGCTGCGGGCGATGACGTCGCTGATGACCTTCTCGTAGGCGTGGCCCAGATGCGGGTGCCCGTTGACGTAATCGATGGCGGTGGTGATGTAAAACGCCTTACTCATCCCGGGAGTGTGACAGGAGGGGGCGTCCATGGCAAACCTCCAGCTTGACGCTGCTGGTGGAGTGGCCTTTACTCGCCACAGCGTTAACAACTCATGAAAGCTATATCCAACGACACCACCACCCGCCGCGATTTTCTGAAGCAGTCCGGCACCGCGCTGAGCGGCGCCATGGCTTTTGGCATCCTCGCGTCGCGTCCCGCTTTCGCCGCCAACAGCGACACGATCAAGGTCGGCTTGATCGGTTGCGGTGGACGTGGCACGGGCGCCGCCGGCCAGGCGCTCAAAGCCGATCCGAACGTCGTCCTGACGGCCGTGGGCGATGTCTTCGAGCCCCAGGCCCAGAATGCCCTCCAGAGCTTGCGCGCGGACGCGGGCATCAAGGACCGCGTGCAAGTGGACGCCGAGCATATCTTCACGGGTTTGGATGCGTTCCAGAAAGTCATCGACAGCGGGGTGCAGGTGGTGTTGCTGGCCTCGCCGCCGGGATTCCGCCCGCAGCATCTCCAGGCGGCGGTGGCGGCCGGGAAGCACATCTTCTGCGAGAAGCCGATGGCGACCGACGGCCCCGGCGTGCGGCAGGTGATCGCGGCGGTGGCAGAGGCGAAGAAGAAGAGCCTGTGCCTGACGGCCGGGTTCTGCTGGCGCTACGATTTCGCCCGGCGCGAGTTCTACCAACGCGTGCATGAAGGCCAGTTGGGCCAAATTCGCGCCGTCTACGCCACCTACCTGACCGGCCCGGTCAAGCCCATGCCGCCCAAGGACCAGCGTCCGGCGGGCATGGGGGATGTGGAGTGGCAGCTCCGCAATTGGTACAACTTCGGCTGGCTCTCGGGCGACGGTCTGGCCGAGCAGGCCTGCCACAGCGTGGACAAGATTGCCTGGGCCATGAAGGACGTGCCCCCCATCAAGTGCGTGGCCTCCGGCGGCCGGCAGATCCCGAATAACGAAGGCAACATCTTCGACCATATCGACGTGTTCTACGAGTACGCCGACGGCGTGCGCGCGTTCATGGCCCAACGCCAGATCAGCAACTGCGCCAGCGACAACTCGGATTACCTCATGGCCGAGAAGGGCACCGGCCTGATCAAGGGCTGGAACGCGCCGATCATCAAGGCCGACAAGAACTGGAAATACCAGGGCAAGCCCAACGACATGTACCAGACGGAGCACGACGAGCTGTTCGCCGCGATCCGCGCCGGGAAGGTCGTGAATGACGGCGATTGGATGGCCAAAAGCACGCTGGTCGCCATCATGGGGCGCATGGCCGCCTACACGGGGGCCGAGGTGACGTGGGAACAGGCCCTGAACTCGCAGGAGAGGCTCGTGCCCGAGAACCTGACCTGGGACATGAAACTGCCCATCGCCCCGATGGCGGTGCCGGGCAAGACCAAGCTCATCTAACGCCTTCAAGCCATGATGACACGCCGCTCGTTCGTTTCCCTCTCGGGCGCGGCCCTGGCGGCCGCCGCCCTCGCTCCGTTGCCTCGCGCGCTGGCCGCCGAGGGTGGGGCCAAGCGCGCCCTCAAGAAGGGCATCATGTACGGCACCATCGGGGTGAAGGGTTCGGTGCTGGAGAAGTTCCAGGCGGTCAAGGCCGCCGGGTTCGAGGGGATCGAACCGATGAGCCACATGAACGTGGACGAGGTGCTGGCGGCGCGCGACGCCACCGGGCTGGCGCTGCCGAGCGTCTGCTGCGAGACCCACTGGGGCAAGCCGCTCTCGCACCCCGACCCGAAAGTGCGCGAGGAAGGGCTCGAGGGGCTCAAACGCGCCCTGCGCGACGCCAAGAAATACGGCGCGAGCTCGGTGCTGTTCGTGCCAGCGGTGGTGAACGAATCGATCTCCTACGCGGACGCCTACACGCGTTGCCAGGCGGAGATTCGCAAGGCCGTGCCGCTGGCGGAGGAGCTCCAGGTGGCGATTGCGATCGAGAATGTCTGGAACCAGTTCCTCCTGAGCCCGCTGGAAGCGGCGCGGTTCGTGGACGAGTTCAAGAGCCCCTATGTGGGCTGGCATTTCGACGCCGGGAACATCCTCAACTATGGCTGGCCGGAACAGTGGGTGCGCATCCTCGGCAAGCGCATCAAGAAGGTTCACCTGAAAGAATTCAGCCGCAAGAAACGCGACAACGAGGGCCTCTGGAAAGGGTTCAGCGTCGAGTTTCTCCAAGGCGACGTGAATTGGAAGGCCGTGATGGCGGCGCTCGACGAGATCGGCTACCACGGTTGGTGCATCACCGAACAAGGCGGCGGCGATTCGCCGGAAGGGCTCAAGAAGCTGGTGACGGACGTCGATCGCATCTTCGCCAGTTGAGCCGATTTGCAGGCGCCCTTGCCTCCACCGTTACGCGCGCCCGGCTGGCCGAGTTGGCCGGCCGGGAGGCCTAACCATGCTGAGGGCTTCCATCCCTGACCGGACGGCGTGGGAGCGCGGCGGTGGAATCGGTAAGCGGAACCTCGCCGTAATCCCGCCGCTGCCAGGGCGGGAGGGTTCTGCCGCGGCCATTTTCCCGGCGTCTTACCCCGGCCGGGTACGCCTCCACGCCGTGGGCGTAGGG
>CAYYMW010000164.1:0-14283 GCA_964472515.1 uncultured Verrucomicrobiota bacterium
TGCCTAACCTGCGCCCGGGAGTATGAATACCAACGCCCAACTCCAAGGCGGCACCCCCCGCCGATCCCAATATCGCCGGCCGCAGGTCCGCCCCGCCGGTACCGCAGGTTTCCAAACCTGCTGTACCGCAGGCTTCCAGCCTGCCAACGGCTTCCCCCGTGGACTCCGGCGGCAATATCACTGTGAATTGTCTGGGCCGTGCTAGGCTTGGGGATGGAATTGAAGATCACGGCTGAGTTGAAAGCGGTCTGGAAGCAAACCCTGGCGCAGTTGAGTGGCGCGGCGCGGCGGCTGTTCATGGCGTCCGTGGTCAAAGGGCTGGGGCGCGGTGGCGCCCGGCAAGCGCAGCTGCAATTGGGTTGGGACCGCACCACCCTGCGCAAAGGGCTGCACGAGTTGAACAGCGGGATTGTCTGTCTCGATGCCGTGGCGCAGCGCGGACGCAAGCCGCTGGAAGCCAGCTTGCCCAACCTCGAGGCCGATCTGCGGGCGATGGGAGAAGCGGCCAGCCAGACCGATCCGACCTTTCGCACCACGCAACTCTACCGGCGCTTGACCGCCGGGGAAGCCCGGCGGCGGTTGGTGGAAGCGCACGGCTATGCGCTCGCGCAGGTGCCCTCGGAACGCAGTCTGCGGCGCAAGCTCAGCGCGCTGGGGTTCAAGCCCCGCCGGGTGGCCAAGAGCAAGCCGCTGCGCAAAGTGCCGCAGACCGACGCGATCTTCGAGACGGTGCATCGCCTCAATCGCGAAGCGGACGCGGATGCCGGCACGATTCGCCTCTCGCTGGATACCAAGACCGTGGTCCCCATCGGCCAACTGAGCCGGGGCGGCAAGAGCCGGCAGGGGCACCAGGCCCTGGATCACGATCTGGAGCCTGACCTCAAGCTCACGCCCTTTGGCCTGCATCGCCCGGACACCGCGGAAACCTGGCTGAGCTTCACCACAGGCAGCGCGACCGCCGACTTCATGGTGGATCGTCTGAGTGAGCTTTGGCCCACGCTCAAAAAAACGGTCATCCTCCACATACCCTCGTCTTGAATGCGGACAACGGCCCGGAGAACAACGGCGCGCGCACGCAGTGGCTCAAACGCCTGGTGGAGTTCAGTGCGGCGCAGGGGGTGACGGTGAAACTGGCGTGCTATCCGCCCTACCACAGCAAGTATAACCCGGTGGAGCGGGTGTTCGGGGTGTTGGAAAACTACTGGAATGGCGATCCGCTCTGCACGGTGAGCCAGGCTTTGGGCATGGCCGAAGGCATGACCTACAAAGGTATCCATCCCAAGGTCACGCTGATCCAGACGCCTTACGCCAAGGGGGTGCGCCTCACCAAGAATCAAATGAAACCCTACGAAGCGTGCCTGGAGCGACTCACCGGGCTGGGGAAATGGTCCATTACCATCACGGCGGCCGCCGCCCGCGCCGCCTGCTCAACCTCAGGCCCTTAAATGGCGAGTTATTATTGGCCGAGTCCCTAAAGTCCGGACGGGGAAGCAAGTGAACGTGAGGAGCCTTGACCAAGGCGCGGACGCCCTGCCCTTCGCGCAGCGCGAGTTCCTCACAGGCCTGTTTGGTGAGCAGGGCCGCGAGGCGGAAGCCACAGTCGAGTTCCACCCGCACCAGCGGTCCCTCGCTCTCCAGCCGCTGCACCGTGCCAGGGAGGCGGTTGCGCGGGCTGCTGAGACTCTCGTCGCCGGTGGTGAGGATCACATCTTCCGCCCGGATGCAGGCGAAGACCTCCGTGGTGCCCGGCGGGAGGTCCGGCGCCAGCGCCATGAGGTTCACTCCTGCCAGCGCGACGGTGGCCAGCCCGTCCACACAATCCAGGATGCGCCCGGGCTGGATGGTTTCCACCGATAAGATGTCGGCAACGGCAAGGCTGCCGGGACGGCTGAAGACCTCGTGAACCGGGCCTTGCTGGATGATGCGGCCGTCGTGCAGAACGATCAGATGATCGCCCAAGGCAAGGGCCTCCTGTCGATCATGCGTGACCAGCACGGTCGGCAGGTTGAGTTGGCGCAGCAGGCCACGCAGTTCGGCGCGCAGGCGCAGACGGGTTGGGGCATCCAGCGCGGCGAGCGGTTCGTCCAAGAGGAGCAGGCGGGGACGCCGCACCACCGCGCGGGCGAGGGCGACCCGTTGCTGCTGGCCACCGGACAACTCGCGGGGATAGCGCCGCTCCAAGCCGGTCAGGCCGAGCCATGCCAGGGCTTCCGTGGCGCGTGTCTTCCGCTGGTCGGCGGGGAGTTCGTTCAGGCCGTAGGCGATGTTCTGAGAGACCGTCAGGTGGGGGAACAACGCGTAGTCCTGTGGCACGAAGCCGAGGCGCCGTTGGCGGGAGGCGAGGAAGATCCCCTGCCGGGCATCGGACCAGAGTTCTTCGCCAAAGCGGATCGCGCCTTCATCGGGCCGATCGAGACCGGCGAGGCAGCGCAGGATCGTGGTCTTGCCCGAGCCGGAGGCGCCGAAAAGGATGGTGACGCCACCGTGCGCGGGGATTCTCAGATCGTCCACGCGAACGACCGGCCCGGCGGCAAATCGCCTCGTGAACGACGCGGTGAGGGTGACACTCATGGCTTGGCACGGCGAAGCAGGAGTTCGCTGGCCCCTACGGCGAGGAGCGCCAACAGCCCGGCCACCAAGGCCAGCAGCCCGGCGTGACCGTCCTGCCCGAGTTGGACGTCATGGTAGATGGCGACCGAGAGGGTGGTGGTTTGTCCGGGGATGTTTCCGGCGACCATGATGGTGGCGCCGAACTCGCCCAGGGCGCGCGCGAACGCGAGCAGCGCACCGGCCAGGACTCCCCGTCGGGCCAAGGGCAGCGTGATGGTGGAGAGGACCCGCCACTCCCCGGCGCCGAGGGTGCGGGCCAATTGCTCGAAAAGGGGATCGACCTCCTCGATGGCCGTGCGCGCGGTCCGCACCAGCAGTGGCAGGGACATGACGCCCAGCGCGATGACGACCGCTTTCCAAGTGAAGCCGATCTCCAGCCCCAACCAGTCCTGCAGCCAGTGTCCAATGGGTCCCCGCCGGCCCAGGAGCTTCAGCAAGACCAGGCCCGTCACCACCGGCGGCAAGACCAGGGGCAGGGAAACGAGGGTTTCCACGAGGGTCTTGCCGCGCCATTGTCGACGGGCCAGGAGCCAGGCCAACGCGAGGCCGACGGGCATGATCAGCAGCGTGCTCAACGCCGCCATCCCGGCTGTGAAGCGAATGAGATGCCACTCTTCGGCGGACACGTCAATCCACGCCAATGAGCACGTTGGAGGCCTTCACGATGGCATAGGCGGTTTGCCCTTTCTTCAGCTTCAGGGAACCGGCCCCGTCGCTGGTGATGACGGAGACCACCTCGACCTGCGGGGCGATTTCAATCACGACGAGGGTGCTGATCGGACCCTTCTTTACGCGCTTGATGGTGCCTTTGAGGATATTGCGGGCGCTGAGTTTCATAAGTGTTACGGGTTGCCTCGGGGAATGCCGCCGGGGCGGTAATAGGTTCACTTAGGCGCGGGGGGCGGCAGGAGGACAAAGGCACGCCGGGTAAAGATAGCCGCGGCCTCAGGGCCGGCGAGGTAGGTGAGGAACTTCCGGGCCGCCTCGGGCTGTTTGGCCTCCTTCACCAGCGCCACCGGATAGCTGATCCGCGGGCCGTCCTGCGCGGGGACTTCGAACACCACTTTGACCTTCTTCGAGATGGCCGCGTCGGTCTTATAGACGATGCCGGCGTCCACGTTGCCTGCTTCGACGGCTGCCAGCACGGCGCGGACGCTCTCACAGGGGACGACCCTGCGCTCCAAGTCAGCCCAGAGGCCTTGTTTCTCGAGGTAGGTCCGGGCGTAGGTGCCGGCGGGGACCGTCTTGGGGTCGCCCAGCGCCAGTCGCTTCACGGTGGGCAAGGCCAGGTCGGCCCCGGTGGCGATGGAGGCAGGGCTGTCGGTGGCCGCCACAATAACCAAGCGGTTCGAAAGGCGGCTCTGGCGCGTCGCTTGGAGGATCAGGCCCTTTTTCTCGAGCGCGTCCATGCGGGCCTCGTCCGCCGAGAAGAAGACATCCGCCGGGGCGCCTTCCTCGATCTGCCGCGCCAACGGCCCGGAGGCGGCGAAGTTGAACACAACTACGTCGCCGGTCTGCTTCTCGTAGCCCGTGGCGATCTCCTTGAGGCTCTCGGTGAGGCTGGCGGCGGCAAAGACCATGACGGTTGCCGCCCGCAACGGGAGGCCCACCGCCGCAACGAGGATGGCCACTAGCAGGGCAAGCGCGGGTACCTTCATGGCGTGGCTAAGTTGGCGGGGCCCACCAGCGTGGCCCCGAGGTTCATGGCCGGTGGTTCCCATCTCCAATCGCCGCCGCCCGGCCCGCCGCTGAGCTGGAGGATCTCGCGGAGGCGCTTGCCAGCAGGCTCGGCGGGCAGGGCAAAGGAGCGCTTGAACCCGTCCATGGAGGTGCCGACCACCTCATCCACCAGCACCTCGAAATCGAGGGAGAGGTGCGTGGTGCGGTCCCGCGAGACCCCATTCACCCGGTGCAGTCGATAAAGGCAGACCGCGCCGGGTTGGCCACCCGAGAGTTCGAAAAGGACGGCGACGTTGTCGCTGTCCGGCAGGCATTGGCCCTCCAGGGTCAGGGTCTGGAGTGGCAGATCCCAACCTCGCTCCGCGGCTTCTGCCTGCAGGCTTCCGACGAAGCGGGCGATGGGGCCGCTCGGACCGCCGAGTTTTAGGGGATGGAGGCGGTCGAAACGGACCGCGCCAGGGCTGGGTTGGAGCCTATAGAGGAGGAAGGGCATGGGAGGAGAAGTGATCGCTGGCCAGGGTTTGGAGTTCGGTGTCGGTGAGGGTGCGCTTGAGGCGCGTGGCAAGGCTCCGGACCTGCTCGAGCAGGCCGGGCACGGCGTCGGCGGGCACAGTCAGACCGAGGCGCGCGAGCTCATGGCTGAGCAGCCGCGCGCCGGAGTGGTGGCCCACGCAAAACTCCGACGCCCGGTGGCCGACTTCCGCGGGCGCGAAGGGTTCATAGGTGCGTCGGTCCTGGAGCAGTCCGCGGCAATGGATGCCCGACTCGTGCCGGAACGCGGCGGCGCCGACGATCGGCTTGCCGTCGGGCAAGGGGCGTCCGGAGAGGTGCGACACCAATTGGCTGAGCCGCATCAACCGCCGGTGGTCGATTCCGGAGTCGTGATGGAGGGCCACCTTGAGGGCCATGGCCACCTCATCCAGGGCGGCATTGCCCGCGCGTTCGCCCAGTCCGTTCACGGTGACACTGGCGGCCTCGGCCCCGGCTTCGAACGCGGCGATGGTGTTGGCCGTGGCCATCCCCAGGTCGTTGTGGCCATGAAACTCGAGCGGCAGGCCCGGCGCCGCGGCCCGCACGCCGCGCACCAGACGATAGGTTTGGAGCGGCGTGAGCACGCCCACCGTATCGGCCAGTCGCAACCGGGCCAGGCCATGTTCCCAAGCCGTGGTGGCGAACTCCCGGAGAAAGACCGGGTCGGCGCGGGAGGCGTCCTGGGCACCCACCGTGAGATAGCCGAAGACCCCGCGGTAGTCTTCGCTCAACTCCTCCAAGGTGGCCAGTACCCAGGTGTGGCTCTTGCCCCAGGCGGCGAGATGAATACCCGAGACCGGCAGCGAGAAATGGGCCGCGTGGACCCGGCAGCGCGCGGCGGCCTCCAGATCGCCGGGGGTGGCCCGGCACCAGGTGAAGAGTCGCACCGGCAAGCCCAGATCGGAGACCGCGTTGATGTCGTCAATCTCCACCTGCCCCATCGCGGGAATGCCCACCTCGAGTTCGGGAAGGCCGGTCTCGGCCAGGGCCGTGGCAATGGCGAGCTTCTCCTCGCGGGCAAAGGCGACGCCTGCGGCCTGCTCGCCGTCCCGCAAGGTCGTATCGATGAGGTAGCTCGCCATGGCAGGTGAGACCGGTTGGGATGCCCGGGGCACGGTTCAGGCCAGCACGTGCGCCGTTGCCACGGTGTTGTTTTCGATGGCATCCAGGATGGCGTCGGCCACTTCCTCGTTGACGTGCTTGTACCAGACGTTCTGCGGTTGGACGATGACCACGGGGCCGTGGTCGCAGACCTTGAGGCAACCGGTGCTGGAGACCATGACGCCGTCCAACCCGCGGTCGCTGGCCTCCTGTTCGAGGTACTGCAGCAACTGGGCGGACTCCTTCTTGTGGCAGACGCCTTGGGCGCCGGTCGCCCGGAAGCTGCCGCAAACGAAGAGGTGATGGGTGGGTTTGGTCATATCGAATAGGAGGTTGAGGGTTAAGGGTTGCGAATCGTCAGCCGCAGCCGGTGCCAGTGCCTTTGCACGAGACACCCGCGCTGCAGCCGCTAAAGCGGCGTTTCATCGGAGCGGGAACGGGGCGATTCTCATAGACGGCGCGCAAGCCTTCGTCCACGAGACCCTCCATCTCGATGACCTTGATGCCGGCCTGGGTCAGCACGCCAAAGGGCATCCGGCCCGCGGCCGAAACCAGGAAAGCCCGGCAATCCTTCAACAGGTCGGCCAATTCCTGCCAACGCTCCTCCCCGCCGCCGGCGGGCGGGGCCGGGCGGATCTCCCGCAACTGAAAGGCGCCGGCTTCGTGCGGATGCGGCTCATAGATGAGCAACCGCTCGGCCTCGCCGAGGTGTTGGTTGACTAACGCGCCTTCCATGGAGGCGACGGCCACGTAGGGGCGCGCCGTGGCTTCAGCGGGTTTCAAGGTCATCTTGGCGTAGTGATCCAAAGTGGCGACCTGCGCCGCGCCCATGCTCTCCCCAATGAGGCCGACCGCATCGGCACGGCAGCGGGCGCAGTGGGACATCTGCGGCAAGTGCAAGCCGCATTGCAGGCGAAGCCGGGCGGTCAGCAACCCGTCGGGCGGCTCGATATCCTCAAAGGCCGCCCCCTCGACGTGCACGAGCGGCATCGCGTTCATGATATCCACCCCGAAATGGGCAATAGCTTTCGCGACCTCGGGGATGTGGTCATCATTGACCCCGGGGATGATGATCGAGTTGACCTTGACCACGAGGCCGCGCGCCTTGAGCCGGTGGATGGCGTCCAGTTGCCGCTCCAGCAGCAGAGCGGCCCCGGCGGCGCCCCGGAGCGGGCGCTTGCCGTCGCGGATCCAGGCGTAGATCTCGGCGCCAATCTCCGGATCGATGGCGTTGATGGTGAGGGTCACATGGCTGACCTTGAGCTCCGCCAGCTCGTCGATGTGCGGGCCGATGGCCAGGCCGTTGGTCGCCACGCAGAGGAGCAGTTGCGGGAACCGCGCATGAACCAGGCGCAGGGTCTCCATGGTCTCCTCCGGATTGGCGAACGGATCGCCCGGCCCCGCCAGCCCGACCACCGCGATCTCGGGCCGCTGTCCCACGACGTCCGTCAGGTAGGCGAGGGCCTGGTGCGGGGAAAGCACCGCGCTGGTGACGCCGGGCCGGCTTTCGTTGAGGCAATCGAACTTCCGGTTGCAGAAATTGCATTGCAGATTGCACCGGGGTGCGACTGGCAGGTGGATGCGGCCGAAGCGGTGACGGGCCTCCGCGTCGAAGCAGGGGTGACCGCGGAGTGGGCTGGCATTGGGTGCGGCGTTCATAGGTAGCTGTAGCCGACTTCAGAGTCTTCCTGGCGGCTTTCGAGCACGGTGTTGACGAGCCGGTCGAACAACTGTTGCGCGCCACGGTAACCGAGGTGCAGGACGCGTTGCCCGCCGATCCGGTCGTGAATGGGAAAGCCGACGCGGATCAGGGGCACGCCGAACTCGCGCGCCAGCGGGTAGCCTTTGCTGCTGCCCAGGAGAAAATCCGGCCGCAGGGCCTTGGCCCGCTCGCCGATGACGGCGTGGTCGGCGCCTTCGAGGACCACCAACTCACTAGTGTCCACGTCCGTCAGCACGTCCTGAAGGCAGGGCGCGAGGCTGCCGCCCTTGCTGCCGGAGGCGCAGAGGACTGGTTGAACCCCCAGCTCGTTCAGGAACGAAGCCAGACCGATCACCAGGTCCTGATCCCCATAGACCACCGCCCGCTTGCCAAAGAGGTACTTGTGACCGTCCACCAGGGCATCGACCAACCGGCCCCGCTCCTCCGCAACCAGAGCCGGCACGGGCCGGCTGGTGATACGAGCGAGTTCGGCAAGGAAGCGGTCCGTCTCGCGCAGGCCGATGGGCAGGCCCACCGCCACGCGCGGGACGCCAAACTGGCTTTCGAGCCAGGCCGCCGCCGTGTCGGTCTGGGCAGCCAGGGTGCGTCCGAACTCGAACGTGGCCGGAGCGCCGCCCATTTCGGCAACGGCCTTCAGCGAGGTGCCTCCCGGCTGCAGCCGTTGGTACCCGCTCCAACTGCCCCCATCCAGGGTGCTGGAGTAGTCGGGGAGCAGCGTGAACGGCACCCCGGCTGCGCCCAGGATCTCTTTGAGATGCCGCAGATCTTCGGTGGAAACGAAACCCGGCAACAAGTTGAGTCGCTCATGCCGGGGGCCGGGTTGTGCCACCTGCCGAACCACCGCCCGCACCGTCGCATGGAAACCCTCCGTGTGGGTGCCGCCATAGCTCGGCGTGGCCACGTGGAGCAGCGGCGCGGACGCCTCCGTGGGGAGCTTCGCCCGGCAGTCGGCCAGGATGCGCGGCACGTCCTCCCCGATGGTTTCGGCCAGGCAGGTCGTGGCGACGCCGATCGCCGCAGGTTGGTATTGGAGGGCCACATTGCGCAGACCGGCTTGGAGATTGCGTGCGCCGCCGAAGATCGTGTCTTCCTCGGAGAAACTGGACGAAGCGATGTCCACCGGCTCGCGGAAATGGCTGATCAAGTAACGGCGGATGTACGTGGCACAACCCTGGCTGCCATGCAGAAACGGCACACAGCTTTCGAGCCCGCTGAAGACCACGCAGGCCCCCAACGGAGCGCAAAGCTTGCAGGCGTTCCGGGCTGCGGCGGGGGCCTCGGCCTCGATGGGGCCTGAGGGCAGAACCGGCGCGATCATGCGGCCACCTCCTTTGGCTTCGCGCCCGGTGCCAGGGTCGATCCATGGCGGCCTTCTTGGGGTTGAGGAACCGTAGCGGCTGGTTTTGCCCGGCGGGGCACGAATTGCCAGACCGGGCTCATCACCGTGCCATGCACCTCGCGGGCGAAGTGCAGCGTGCCCTCGAACCCAGCCAGGGGGATCTTCCGTTCGTGATTGTGGTCGCAAAAGCCCACCCCCAGCTTGTAGGCGATGGGTCGCTCCTTCACGCCGCCGATAAAGAGGTCCACGTCCAGTTCCAGGATGAACTTGGCCAGCTCGACCGGATTCGAGTCATCGACAATCACCGTCCCCTCGTCGCAAATCTCGCGCAGCATCTCGTAATCCTCGGCGTTTCCGGTTTGGGTGCCGGCGAGGACCGTCTTCATGCCGAGAAGCTTCAGGGCTTTGACGAGGGAGAACGCCTTGAACGCGCCGCCCACGTACAGCGCCGCTTTCTTACCTTGGAGCTTCTCCCGATACCGGGTGAGCTCTGGATAGACCCGGCCGACCTCCCGGCTGACGAGGCTTTGGGTGCGGCGGAGGATGTCCGCATCGCCAAAGAACTTCGCCGCCTCGTAGAGGGCCGCGGCCGTGTCCTCGAGGCCGAAGAAGGAGACGCGGCGCATCGGGATGCCATGTTCACGTTCCAACAGCCCCGCCAGATGGGTCATGGAGCCCGAGCATTGAACCAGGTTCAGCCTGGCACCGTGACAGCGGCGGAGATCGTCCACGCGACCATCCCCGGTGATGGTCGCCACCACCTGGATTCCGACTTCCTCGAAATAGCGGCGGATCAACCACGATTCTCCGGCGATGTTGAAGTCGCCCAGCAGGTTGATGCTATGCGGACCAATGCCGTCGGTGGGGCGGGTTCCCACGAGCTTGTAGGCGGCTTCGCAGGCGGCCATGTAGCCGGTCTTCTTGGTGCCGCGAAATCCCTCCGAAGCCACGGGGATGACATCGATCCCCTTCTCCTTGGCCACCTGCCGGCATACCGCATCGACGTCGTCGCCGATGACGCCGACGATGCAGGTCGAGTAGACGAAGGCGGCCTTTGGCCGGTAATGGTCAATGAGCTCGCTCAGCGCTTGCTTGAGCTTCTTCTCGCCGCCGTAGATGACCTCCATTTCCTGGAGATCGGTGGAGAAGCTGTTGCGGTGCAGTTGCGGGCCGGAGGAAAGCGCGCCCCGGATGTCCCAGTTGTAGACCGCGCAGCCAATCGGCCCGTGAACCAGATGGAGCGCGTCGGCAATCGGATAGAGCACCACCCGGGAGCCGCAGAAAGCGCAGGCGCGCTGGGTGACCGAGCCGGACACGCTCTTGCGGTCGCAGGCCAGCTTGGCACCGGGAGCGCCGGTCTCCTTGCGGATGACCTGGGCCGCGCGTTCTGGAAGCAGTTCGATCATTGCACGAGCTCCAGCCATTCGTCCGGACACTCGCGGTCCTTCTTGTCGAGCATCGCGTCGATGATTTTATCCAGAAGCCGGAGCGCGCCAGTATACCCAACCGTCGGGAAGAGCCGGTGGCCCATGCGGTCGAGGATCGGGAAGCCGAACCGCACAAAGGGAAGGTTCTCGGCGCGGGCGATGTACTTGCAGTAGGTATTGCCGATCAGCAGGTCCACCGGGACGTTCTTGATCCATTGGTGGAGGTCGAAGAGGTCCGCGTTCTGTTTGACCACCGCGTCGGGGACTTGTTCCTTCAACAGCTCCTGCACGCGGGTTTCAAAGTGATTGCCCGGCGAGCCCGTGACGACGTACACCGGCTTCATGTCGAGCTCGACCAGGAACTGCACCAGCGAGATCACGTTGTCAGGATCCCCCGCCACCGCCACCCGTTTGCCGTGAAAGTACTGGTGCATGTCGCTCATCACATCGAGCAACCGGCCGCGTTCGTAGGCGATGGAGCCTGGAACGTCCACACCGGCGTAATTGCGCAGCGCGTGGATCAAGCGGTCGGTTTGCGTCAGCCCGATGGGCATCTCCAGGAACGCGCAGGAGACGTTGCATTTCTCGTCCAAGGCGATCGCGGCCGGGTGCGCCGAGAAATGCCCCAGCGCCAGGGTGGCGAGACTGTCGCCGGTGGACTTGAGCGCCTCGACCGTCGTGCCGCCCTTGGGATACATGTGGTAGACACCGGTCTGCGGCAGATCGAGGACGTCGCTCGTGTCGGGGAACATCACCATCTTCACGCCCATTTCGCCGGCGATGCGTTTCAGTTCCCGCATGTCGGTGGGATCGACCCAGCCCGGGATCAGGTTAATCTGGTTCCGCGCCCGGGTGGTGTGTTCCGAGAAGTACCGGACCATCGCGCTGGTCATGTTCGCGAAGCCGGTGATATGCGAACCGACGAAGCTGGGGGTGTTCGCATGGATGACCGTCTTGCCTGGCGGAATGATCCCCTCGTCCTGGGCTTTCCGAATCATCATCGGAATGTCGTCCCCGATGACCTCGGAAAGACAGGTGGTGTGGACGGCGACGATGTCCGGGTTGTAGATGGCGAAGATGTTGGTCAACGCCTGGGTCATGTTCGCGAGGCCTCCAAACACCGAGGCGCCTTCCGTGAAGGAGCTGGTGGTGGCGATGACCGGTTCCTTGTAATGACGGGTGAGATGGCTGCGGTGGTAGGAGCAGCATCCTTGGGACCCGTGGCTGTGGGGCATGCAGCCATGGATGCCCAGTGCCGCGTACATGGCACCGATGGGCTGGCAGGTCTTCGCGGGGTTGATGCGCAGGGCTTGCCGGGGTTTGATTTCGACTGGCGTGGCGTTCAGCATGGTGGACGGTGTCGTTAAGGGTTCAGGCGGTGGAGAGGCCGGAGCAGCCTGGTCTTGGCCTTCAGGCCGGTTCGGTAACGGGGGTCATGCCGCGCCGCCAGGTGTTCGGCGCCTCGGGCTGGCGTTTCGCGCCGTTCACTTTCGCCGGGTGGACGAGGGTGGCGGCCAGTTGCGGTTCCTTCTCCCACGGAGGGATCACGTGCTTCCAGACCTTGGTGCCGAGCATCCGGTCCACCTCCCGATAGAAGTTCGCCGCGCCAGCGAAGGTCGCGTAGGGCCCGCCGTAGTCGTAGCTGTGGAGTTGCTTGCAGGGCACCCCCATCTTCTCGATGACGAACTTGTCCTTGATGCCGGAGCAGACCATGTGCGGCTTGTAGATTTGGATCAGCTTCTCGATCTCGTGATGGCTGATGTCGTCGATCACGAGGGTGCCCTTCTTCATCTGGGCCATCATTCCCTCGTAATCGCTGAAGGTGAACCCGCCGGCCTTGAGCGCCGCCATTTGCTCCGGGCTCTTGCGGGCCTTGAAGCGCACCGGATCCTGTTCCACGTGCAGTTCCTCGATGTTCCGACTGTCGGCATCCACCTTCACGTTCGGAAGCACCCGGCGTCCCTCATAGTCGTCGCGGTGCGCGAATTCGTAGCCGGCGGAGACGACTTCCATCCCGATATCCGTGAACAGGTCCTGGTAGTGGTGCGCCCGGGAACCGCCTACGAAGAGCGCCACCTTCTTGCCCGCACACCGCGCAGTGACCTCCTCGCGGATGGGTCGCAGCGCCACCAACTCCTGGGCAATGACTTCCTCGACGCGATCCTTCAACTTCTTGCTCTCGAAATACTGCGCAATCTTGCGCAAGGACTTGGCGGTGGATTCGGCGCCCAGGAAGTTGACCTTGATCCACGGAATGCCGAACTTCTTCTCCATCATCTCGGCGATGTAGTTGATGGAGCGGTGGCACATCACCGTGTTGAGCATCGCCGTGTGTGCCTTGGCGACCTGGGCGTAGCTCACATCGCCGCTCAAGGTGGCGGTCACATGGATGCCGCACTTGCGAAGCAGCGTATCGATCTCCCACGCGTCGCCCCCGATATTGTATTCCCCGAGCACGTTGATGGTGAACTCGGCCTCGTCCGGGGTGTCGTCCAAGCCGATGATGTGCTTGAAGACGCCGTTGTTGGCAATGTGATGGCCGGCCGATTGACTCACCCCTTTGTAGCCCTCGCAGCTGAAGGCCATCACGTTGATGCCCAGCTTTTCCTTCATCTCCCGGGCCACCGCGTGAACATCGTCGCCGATCAGGCCGACCGGGCAGGTGGACAGGATGGCGATCGCCTTGGGCCGGAAGATGTCGTAGGCCTCTTGGATGGCCTGCCGGAGCTTCTTCTCCCCCCCGAAGATGATTTGATCCTCCTGCATGTCGGTGCTCATGCAGTATTGCATGTAGTTGACGCCGCCCTCCTTGGCACGGGCGAGGTTGCGACGGGAAAGCCAGGCATAGAAGCCGCAGCCGATCGGCCCGTGGGTAATCTGGAGCAAGTCGTAGATCGGCCCCATGACCACCCCGCGGCAACCCGCGTAGGTGCAGCCGCGTTGAGACATGATGCCCGGCACCGTGCGCGTATTGGCGGCGATCTCGGGCGGAGTCTCCGGATCGTTCGAAAGAATCTGCTTGGCGCGCTTCTTTCTCGTCTTGGGCGGGTATGCCTTGAGCATTTCCTCGCGCACCGTCTCCGCATCGGGGAGCGAGCTGGTCGTAATCATGGGTTCAGACATTGGTGGTCAGGGGAAGGGGTTTGCGTGGCGACTATTCAGCGAGCGCTTTCGCGCCGGTCTCGCCGGTGCGAATGCGAATCGCCTCGGCAACGGGCAGGATGAAGATCTTGCCATCGCCGGGCTTGCCGGTTTGGTTGGTCTTGATGATGGTGTCAACGACTTTGGGCACCGCCGCACCGGGCACCACCAGGCTCATCATCCGCTTGGGAACGAGCATGGGGCCGTCGTCCTTGAGGTGCGCGATGGCCTCGGTGTGGCCGCTCTCCGCACCGTGCAGCACGCGGAAATCCACGTTGCCGCGGCCCCGCCCGAGCACCTTGCGCACGGTGAACGCCGCGAAACCGGCCTCCACCAGCGCTTCCTTGGTGCGGTTCACCATTTGCATCCGCACGATGGCCAGAACTTGCTTCATGCTCAGAGTCCTTTCGCGCCCGAGCTCACGGTGTAGGCTTCCTCCACAGGCAGAAGGAAGATCTTGCCATCCCCAAACGCGCCTTTGACGCCCGTGCGCGCGGATTCGGTGATGGTCTGCACCACCAGATCCTTGTCGCCGTCGCCCACGACCAGCATCAGCATCTCCTTGGGCAGTTCGTCGTAGGTGATCTCGCCGACCTTCAGGCCGCGTTGCTTGCCGCGTCCGAAGACATCCATCTTGGTCACCGCCGGGAAGCCCGCTTCGAGCAGCGACTTCATGACGGTATGCACTTTTTCGGGTCGGACGACCGCTTGAATCATGGTGGGCATAAAGG
>CAYYMW010000165.1:0-14259 GCA_964472515.1 uncultured Verrucomicrobiota bacterium
CGCCGGGACCATCGCCGGGCATCTGCTGGCACCGGTGTACGACTGGCCGATAGCGGTCACGGCGGGTCTCCTTGACGGGGGGCGCGGCTTGGTCCTGGGTTTGGCGCTGCGCCAACTGGTCCCTGACTTCGCCAGATCGGATTCGCCCGGGGCGGTGACCTGGCTGGTGGGAGTGGCCTCGGCAACCAGTGTGCTCGGAACCGTCCTGCTGTACGGGGCGGCGTGGGCGATGGGCCGGGCGTTTCACCCTCCCTTCGCGGAATGGGCGGCGGAGCGCTGGCTGGCCGAAACGCTGGGGGTGCTGGCCATCCTGCCCGTCGCCAACGCCTGGTCTGACGAGCACCCGTGGGAGGCCGCCGCACCGTCCTTCGCCGGGGGGCTGGCGGCCATCGTCTCGCTCGTGTCGGCGTGGTTGGTCTGGGGAGGGCTGCCCGGCGTCCCCCAGGACTCGAAGCTGGCGTGTCTGCCGGCAGCCACGACGTTGCTGGCGGCCTTGTTCCTGGAAACGCCCTGGATCGCCGCTTTGCTCACTCTGGAAACCCTAGCCGCACTCTACGGAAGGCTGGTAGGCGCCGGTCCCTTCGCCCATAGCCCGGCCGGCAACGTCGAACTCCAGACCCTGCTGATCGTCACGCTGCTGGGCGGCCTGGTGGCCGGGGCGGCCCGCCGCCAAGACTCGACGCCATCCCCTGCGGATTCCGAAGAGACACCGTTCGCGCCCCGTCCAGCCCCTGAGGCCGCCGCGAAGCGTGCTTCCATCACGGACACCCTGCGGCAATGCGTCAACGCGCTCCCCTGCCCTGCCTACGGCAAAGACGCCGAGCTGCGGTATGTGGCCTGCAACCAAGCCTACGCGGAGTTCGCCGGCCGGCCCCGGGAGCAGATCCTGGGTAAGACCGCGCAGGAGGTTCTGCCCCCGGAAGAGGCCCAACGCGAACACCAGCACGACCTGCGCGTCCTGGAAACCGGTGAGTGTGCCGCGTGTGAAGCGGCGGTTGTCCGTTCCGGGCAACCGAACCGAACGATCCTCTGCCAGCACGCGCCGGTTCGCGATGCCTCGGCCCCCGAGACTGGCGTACTCGGGCTGCAAATCGACGTTGCGCCCTCCGGAAAGGACATCCCGCTTGCGGAGGAATCCGAGGCCACCTGCCGTTCGCTGGTCGAGAGCCTGCCGCTGGCGGTGTTCCGCCTGGACCGCGACGGGCGTTTCACCTTTGTCAACGCGCGCTATTGCGAATGGATGGGGGTCGCCCAAGATGCCCTGCTGGGGCGGTTGGGCACGGAGGCTCTGCCGGAATCGTTGACGAGCGGACAAAGCGAGATCGACCAAGAGGTCATCCGGACGGGGGCGCCCAGGGAGGACACCCTCAGGCTGGCCGGGAATTCCGGCCAACCCACCCGCTGGCTTCGTCTGCTCCGGGCGCCCTGGCGGGCTCCGGACGGGTCGGTGGGGGGCCTGCAGGGCATCGCTTGGGAGGTCACTGCGCACGCGGACCTCGAAAGCCCGCTACGACAGAGCGAGGAGCACTACCGCCACCTCTTCGAGACCATGACGCACGGCGTGGTGTACCAGGATGCCTCCGGGCGGATCGTGGATCACAACCCGGCCGCGCGCGCCATCCTGGGCTTGGGTGCGCAGAACCTGGCCGGTCGCTCTTCGGCCGATCCCCGATGGCAGGCGGTGCGGGAAGACGGCTCGCCTTTCCCCGGAGACGAGCATCCTGCAATGCAAGCGCTCCATTCGGGCAAACCGGTGCTCGGCGTCGTGATGGGCGTGTTCAACCCAGCCGAAGACCGCCGACGCTGGATTGTCATCAACGCCATCCCTTTGCTTTCGCAGGGCAACCCCACGCCGCAGGCGGTCTACACGACCTTCGCCGACATCACGGAACTCAAGCAGATCCAGGAGCGGCTCGAAGCCAGCCAGGCCATGCTCCAAGCTGCCATCGAGAGCTTCCCCTTCGAATTCTGGGCTTGTGACTCGGAGGGACGGTGCTTGGTCCAGAATACCAGTTCCGTCCGGCGCTGGGGCGCCTTGGTGGGCAAGCGGGTGGCCGAGATCGACGCTCCCGACGCCGTCCGCCAGCGCTGGCAGGAGCTTCAACAGCGGGCATTTGCGGGCGAATTGATTTGCGGCCAGGCCTCCTACCTGCAGGCCGGCCAATGGGTTCATGTGCAGGAGGTGTTTTCCCCCATCTCCTCGGGGGGGCGCACCCTGGGCATCCTGGGCGTCACGCTGGACATCACGGAGCAAAAAGAAGCCGAAGCGCGGCTGAGGGAAAGCGAAGCGCGCCTGATCTTGTCGCAGGCCATCGGCAAGGTCGGCAGTTGGGAGCTCGATCTGGCCAGCGGCACCCTGACCTGGTCGGCGGAGACCTATCGCATTTTCGGGCTTGACCCCGCCGTGATGGTGCCGAACCGGGAGGACTTCTACAACCTCGTGCATCCCGCCGACCGGGAAGCCGTGCGCGCCGCCATGCGCGCCGCGCTGGAAGGCCAGGGCGTCTACGATATCGACCACCGGATTGTCCTGCGCGACGGCAAGGAGCGCACCGTCCACGAGCAGGCTCGCCTGGTGGGCAGCGCCGGCAGCCAGGCTCAGCGGCTGGCCGGCACGGTGCAGGACATCACGGACCGCAAGCAACTCGAAACCCGCCTGCAGCAGGCGCAGAAGATGGAGGCCATTGGCCAACTGGCCGGCGGCGTGGCCCACGATTTCAATAATATCCTGACCGTCCTCAAAGGGCACTTGGGGATGCTGATCGAGACGCCCAACCTGGCGAAGCCCCTGGGGGATTCGCTCCGGGAAATGGAGGTGGCCGCCAGCCGCGCCTCCAACCTCACGCGCCAGTTGCTTGCGTTCAGCCGTCAACAGGTCATGCGCCCGCAGCGTCTGGACCTCAACGAGATCATCGGCAACATTGTCAAGATGCTCAACCGCCTGCTCGGCGAGCACATCGTCCTGGAGTGTCTGCACGCGCCGGGCTTGCCGCAGGTGGAAGCGGACCAGGGCATGGTGGAGCAGGTCCTCCTCAACCTGGCGGTCAACGCCCGCGACGCGATGTCGTCCGGCGGGCGCTTGAGCATCGCCACCCGGAGCGAGCTCCTGACGGCCGACCATGTCCGGCTCAATCCCGAAGCCAGGCCGGGCCGCTTCGTCGTGATGGAAGTCACCGATACGGGCACGGGCATGAGCGAGATGGTGCTGGCGCGGCTGTTCGAGCCCTTCTTCACGACCAAGGAAGTCGGCCAAGGCACGGGCTTGGGCCTCGCCACGGTGTATGGCATCGTCAAGCAGCACCAGGGTTGGATCGAGGTGGACAGCCAGCTCGGACAAGGCAGCGCGTTTCGGGTCTATCTGCCCGCCGCCGCCGCCGCCCCTGAAGTCGCCTTGCCGCCGACCAAAGCCGAAGCCGTGCGGGGAGGCCACGAAACCGTCCTGGTGGTGGAAGACGAGCTGCAGGTGCGCCTCCTGGCGAAGGTCTGTCTGCGACGGTACGGTTATCACGTCATCGAGGCGGCCAACGGCGTGGCGGCGTTGCAGGTCTGGGACCAGCACGGCGGGGCGATCGACCTGCTGCTCACCGACATGGTCATGCCCGAGGGAATCTCGGGGCGTCAGTTGGCCGAGGAACTGCTTCGACGCAAACCCACCTTGCGAGTGATCTACTCGAGCGGCTACAGCATGGAAACCACCGGCGGGGGGTTGAAACTGACAGCGGAGCTGAATTTCCTGCCCAAACCCTACGAACCCATCGTGTTGGCGCGCACCGTCAGGAAGTGTTTGGACGCCGCTCAGGATTCTGACCCCGCCCCCGCGCCGGAGCCCTGACGCCACATGTCCTCACGGGGGGTGAAGCACCCGATGCTCTGGGTTGCCGTGGCGTTCGCCAGCGGCATCGTCACGGCGAGGTGGCTCCCTGTCCCCTTGGCACCCGGCTTGGCCGGGGGACTGATTCTCGCGCTGGTGGCGTTGGGCGCTCCGGCCATCCGCGCCTGGCTGATCTGGCCCCTGCTCTTCGTCGCCGGCAGTCTGGCCCTCTCCTGGCAGACGGCCCCCCTCCACCCGGGCGATCTGCGCCGCCAACTCGGCACCCAACCACTCCTCGCGCAGGTGCGCGGCCAGGTGGCTGACAGCCCCTCGCTGCGGGTTGCCGAGCGGGCCGGTCGCGAGCGTCTCCACACCCTGGCGCAAGTAGACGTGTCGGCTTGGCGCACCAACGGCGGCTGGCAACCTGCCTTTGGCCGGGTGCTCGTAACCACCCCGGGAGGGATTCCACCGGGTTTCCATGCCGGCACGCGGGTCGAACTCCAGGGAGTCATCAGTCCGCCTCCCGTCGCCAGCGGGCCGGGCTTGTTCGACTATCGGGAGCATCTTCAATGGATGGGGATTCACTATCAACTCCGCCTCCGGTCCACCAATGACTGGCAGTGCCTGAAGGGAGCCACCCAACCCGACGTTCCGCTCTGCGAGCGATTCCTCGATTGGGCGCAAGCGACCATCAGCCGGGGCCTGCCGCAGACTGACCAAGCCCTGGAACTGCTTTGGGCGATGACCCTGGGATGGAAGACAGGACTTCGGAACGAGGTGGTGGAGCCCTTCATGCTCACCGGCACCATGCACGTGTTCGCGATCAGCGGACTGCACATCGCGCTCCTGGCGGCCATTCTCCTGGCCTGCTTGCGAGCCGTACGCGTTCCCAGGCTCCTGTGCGGCCTGGTGGTGATTCCCGGCCTCTGGTTCTATACCGGCGCCACCGGGTGGCAATCCTCGGCAATCCGCTCCGCCCTTATGACCACCGTAGTGGTGGCCGGCTGGTCGTTGCGACGTCCCAGCAACCTGCTGAACTCATTGATGGCCGCCGCCTTCGCCATCCTGGTCTGGGATCCGCGCCAGCTCTTCCAGCCCGGCTTCCAACTCTCCTTCTTCGTGGTGTTGAGCCTTGCTTTGCTCCTCCCCCCCGTCAGCCGCCTCGTGCTCAAGCCATTGGAACCTGATCCGTTGCTGCCCGCCTCGTTGATTCCCACCTGGAAGCGGCGCGCCCAGGTTCCCCTGCGCTGGCTGCTGGCCAGCGTCGCCACATCCCTCGCGGCATGGGTCGGCTCGTTGCCCATCATCGCGTGGTACTTTCACCTGCTCACGCCGGTGAGTCTCCTCGCCAATGTGGTCGTGGTGCCCCTCAGCAGCCTGGCGCTCATGTGCAACCTGGGCAGCCTGCTTTGCGGCAGTTGGCTCGCCCCGTGTGCGGTGCTGTTCAACCACAGTGCCTGGTTCTTCATGCGGTGCATGATGGTCTTCTCCGAGGGATGCGCCCGCCTGCCTTTGGCCAGTTTCAACCTGCCCGCGCCGCACCCGGCGCAGATCCTCGCCTGGTACCTCCTGGTTCTGGCCGCTGTCACCGGCTGGATTTGGCGGACGGATCGACGCCGCTACGCCCTGCCCGCGGCCATCGTCCTCTGCCTCGTCTGCGTCATCCCGTATCTCTGGCCCGAGCGCGACACTCGGCTCTTCATTCTCCCTTCCCAAGGATCATCGGCCATCCTCGTGAGGCAACCGGGCGGCACCTTGCTGGTGGACGCCGGCCGAGCGGAAAGCTACGCCTTCTTGGTGAAGCCCTTTCTCCGCGCGCAAGGCGTCAACCGCCTCGCCGCGGTGGCCGCCTCGCACGGGGACATTCGCCATGTTGGCGGCGTGCTCCCCGCCTCCCGGGAGTTTACGACCCGGGAAGTCGTCACCAGCCGGGCTCGCTCGCGTTCACCCGTCTACCGGCAACTCCTGGCGGAGCTGGAACGCGATCCGGCCCGCTGGCGCCAGGTGGGCGATGGGGACCAGGTCGCCGGCTGGCGGGTGCTGCACCCGGGCGTGCGTCCGCTCGGAGGCAGTGCTGACGACCACCCCCTGGTGCTCTTCCGGGCTTGCGGCGCCCCCCGCGTGCTCCTGCTCTCGGATCTCACCCAACGCGGTCAAAACGAACTCCTGGCCACGCATCCCAACCTGCGTGCCGAGGTCGTCATTGCCGGCCTGCCAAGCCAGGGCGAGGCCCTGTCCCCCAGCCTCTTGGAGTACCTCCAGCCGAAGCTCATCGTGGTGCAGGATGACGGGCACCCCTCCGGGAACCGCGCTCCGCTTCGCTTGCGGCAGCGGCTCTCGCAATTAGGCCTTCCCGTCTACTATACCAGCGACACGGCGGTTCTCGAAATCCGCTTCACGGCCACCGGGCCAGTCGCGTTGCCAACCATCCCTCCGACGCCCGACGCTGAGGCCGTCGGAACGGATCGGGAGGAAGACGGCCCCTCCAGCCCGGACTAGCGTCCCCGTTTTTTGCCGTGCCCGTGCGCCTCCGCAGGCCGTTCAGTTCGCTCCCGTTTGGGCCGCGGCCGGGCGATCAAACCGATCGGGCAGCCTTCAAAGCCAAAGGCCTTGCGCAACTCACCCACCAGGTATTTCTCGTAAGCGGCCGAGAAAATGTCTTTGCGGCTCACGAACAGGAGGAAGGTGGGCGGGGCTTGGTGAATCTGGGTGGCATAGAAGAACTTGAGGCGCAGGCCGGTGGCGCTGATCGGTTGGCGGCGCTCGATGGCATCGTTCAAAGTCCGGTTGAGAATGGCCGTCGGGACGCTCTGCTTAAGCTGCGCCGCGACATAGCGGACCGCTTCGAGCAAGCGCTCCAAATGGAAGCCCGAGGCGGCAGAAGTGAAGATCACCGGAGCATAGTCGAGGAAGAACAGCTTGTCTTGGACCCAATCCGCAAAGGCAGCGAGGTTCTGCGCCTCGCCCGGCTTTCCTCCTTTGGCCTTGGCCCGGGATTGGCTTCGGCGCGCTTCCTTGAGCGGTGTTTCCACCAAATCCCATTTGTTCACCACCACCACGCAGGCCTTGCGGGCTTCGACGATCAGATCGGCGATCTTCTTGTCCTGTTCGAGAATCCCGGCCTCCGCATCGAGGACGAACACCACCAAATCACAACGGCGGATGGACTCCTCCGCGCGCTTGACGCTGTAGAACTCGATCGAATCGTCCACCCGCCGGGTCTTGCGCAGGCCCGCCGTGTCGATCAGGACGTACCGTTCCCGCACGCCTTCGGTGACCACCTCGAACGGCACATCCACCGCGTCACGCGTCGTGCCCGGAACCGGGCTGACAATGACCCGTTGCGCCTGCGTCAGGGCATTGACGAGGGAAGACTTGCCCACGTTCGGCCGGCCCACGATGGCCAGCTTCAGCGCTTGGGCAGTCGCTGGTTCTTCTCCCTCAGTGGGCGTGACCGGCCCGGCCTCCGGCAGCAACGGCATCGCCACCTCCATCAGGCGCTCCACGCCGCTGCCATGGAGGGCGGAGACGGGTATGATCTGGTCGAATCCCAGGCGCGCAAACTCGGTCGCTTCCGATTCTAACCGCGGATTATCGCACTTATTGGCCGCCACCAGCACTTGCTTCCCGGCTTTGCGCAACCGCTTCGCGACCTCTTCGTCCATGGGCTGCAACCCCTCCTGCACGTTGACCACCAGGAGGATTACATCGGCATCCTGGATCGCCAACTCCACCTGCTCCAGGGCGGCCCGCGCCAGGATGTCATCGGTTTTTTCGCCTTTCACCAGCCCGATCCCCCCCGTATCGACCAGCGAGAAGGCACGCCCATGCCACTCGAGTTCCGCGCTGATGCGGTCCCGGGTCACCCCCGGCTGGTCATGCACAATGGCGATGCGTTGCCGGGCGATCCGGTTAAACAAGGCCGATTTCCCCACGTTGGGCCGGCCGACGATGGCGATCAATCGCGACATGGCTCTACCATGGCCAGCCGCCTTGCCCGGGGAAAGGAAAATGCGCGGTCACGCGGCTGGCGCGATGGCCCCGCCGCAACTGCTGCCCTGCCCGGCCGTGCAGGCAAAACAGTGGTCGCCGGTCCGGATGGAACGGTCGATCACATCCGCCGGGGCCGCCTCCCACAAGCGCAAGGTTCCTTGCGGCCCCAGGCCTAGGCCGAGCATCTGGTTGAAATCGCAGTCGTAGAGGCAACCGCGCCAATCCACGCTCAGCGTGTTGAGGCACATCAGCCGCGAGAGGGTTGCCGGATTGAAATGCTCCCGCAGCAGGGCCAGGTATTCCTCGTAGCGCCCCTCCTTTCGCAGCGCGGCGCCAAACCGCTCGACCGGCAGGTTGGCCAGGGTGAGCAAGCGGCTGAAGACGATGCCGTAGCGCGCCTCCAGCTCGCGCCGGTACTCGCGTTCAAGTTCCCCTTGCGGGGGAGGCAGGCTCGCGTCGGACGGGTTGTACACCAGGCTAAGGGGGAGTCTGCGTCCGTACCCCAAGTCGTTGAGCCGGCGCAAGGCCGCGACGCTGCGCTCGAAAACCCCCGGCCCCCGCTGCGCATCCACGTTCTCCTGGCGATAGCATGGCAGGGAGGCGACCACCTCGACACGGTGCCCGGCCAGGAACTCCGGCAAGTCCTCACACCCCGCCTCCGCCAGCACCGTCAGGTTGCACCGGTCCATCACCCGGCAACCGGCAGCGCAGGCCTCCTCCACCAGGACCCGGAAGGCTCCACACAGTTCCGGCGCGCCGCCCGTCAGATCCACGCACGACGGACGAAACCGATGCACCCATTCCACCACCCGCCGGGCGGTCGCCAAATCCATGCTTTCCGTGCGACCGGGGCCGGCGTCGACATGGCAATGCCGGCAGGCCTGGTTGCATTGTCGGCCGAGATTCACCTGCAGGACCTCAACGCGCGACGCGCGGAGAGCGCATCCCCGTTCCGCCAGAAAGCGGGCGAACCCGCTGGCAGTCTCATTCGGCCTGACTTCACTCCGCTGCATAGACGCCGCTTCAGTGTTGTCCAAAACTCGCAGGTTTTCCCGCCGCTGCCAACTTCCTTCGTCGCGTGAGCTCGTGAGTCTCCTTGCCGGAAGTCAGTACATGAACCACCATACACCCATGAAGATTCGCCGGGTTCGCTGGCTGCCGTTGGTCTGTCTCGGACTGCTTGCCGCTGCGGGTGGCGCCGCCGAGTCCCCACTCCCCTCGCCCGGGGAAACCGTCTTTCCCGGCCTGCATTGGACCCACCGCAAACCTTCGGAGCTTGGGCTCGAAGCCGCCAAAATCGAGGCCCTTGCAGGCTTGGTCGGCGGGCGGGGCTGTGTGGTCCGGAATGGGTTCCTCGCTTACGAGTGGGGCAATCCGGCGGAACCGCAGGACGTTGCGTCAGCGCTGAAGCCGGTGGTAAGCGCGCTGGTGGCCATGGCCATTCAGGAGGGGCGGCTCAAGAGCTTCGACCAACCGCTGACCGACCAGGTGCCCGACTTGATCAGCCTGGACGGCGGCAAGAACCGCGCCATTACCTGGCGGCATCTGTGCAACCAACTCTCCGGTTACGGGTTGGCGGAAAAGCCGGGCACGGCCTTTGGCTACAACGACTTCGCCATTGCCTTTTTGTACGACACCTTGATGGACAAGGTCTACCGCCAGCCCGGCACGGAGGTATTGCGCTCCCGGCTGGCGGAACCACTGCAGTTCGAGGATCCGTTCACTTTCAACGCCTTCGGCCCTGATAACCGGCCAGGCCGGTTGGCGGTTTCCCCGCGTGACTTCGCCCGTTTCGGCTGGTTGATCGTCTGCCACGGCCGATGGGGAGGCCGCCAGCTAATCCCCGCCGAACAGATCGAACTCCTCACCACCCATCCGGTCCCGCCGGAGACTCCGCTCACCACCGGCGCTGAGAATCCTCTCCTGCCCGGCCAGCGCAGCATTGGCGGAGGACGGAACATCACGCCGGTGGGGCCCGGCTACTACAGCTTCTGCTGGTGGGTCAACGGCACCAACCGCCTGGGCCAGCGGCTCTTCCCCACCCTGCCTGGGGATGCCTTCGCGGCCAGCGGTCACGGGGGTATGCGTGCCTTGTGGATCATGCCGTCGTACCGCTTGGTGATCTCTTGGAACAACACCCGGGTGGAAGACCACGACACCTCCCCCGGCAATCCCAACAGCCTCTGCAACCAAGCCGCGACCTTGATGCGCCAAGCCGTGCTGGACGCTTCCCGCACGCCCTGAGGCCCGGCTCAGGCTTGGAGGTAGACCAGCGTGCCCTCGGGAATGCGGTCGAAAAGCGGGAGCAAATCGCCGCTCGCCACGTGGACACAACCGTGCGAGGCAGGACGGCCCAACCCCTCCTCAGGGCCAACCCCGTGGATGTAGATGTACCGAGAGTGCGAATCGACTCGGCCGCCACGGTTCCAGCCGGGCTCGAGTCCTTCGAGCCAGAGAATTCGATGAGCGATGGGCGCCCGGGGCAGCCCCTGCCAGGTCCAACCCACGGGCTGCCGGCTTCGAAACACCGTGCCCACCGGCCAACCGGCTCCGACCTTCCCAGCCACGCGATGGAGGCCCAAAGGGGTGCAGTTGGACCCCTCGAGCTGGCCGATGCCAAACCGCGAGGTGGAGACGACGAGGCACTTCACCAACCGGTACGACCACCCTTCGGTTCGCTCCAACCAGAGCATGCGCTGCAAGGCCACGGACACCAGCAACAGGTGGCGGGTCAGCCGGCAGCCTTGCTCCCGGCTGCGTCGCGAGGCCTCGCGCAAGCCCCGCCGCCAATGCCAGGCATCCTTCACCTCCAGCGCCTCACGCGGGTTTGAGGTGTTTCACGAGCACCTTCGAGTGGCGCCCGCTCTGTTCGTACTTCTCCCGCCGACTTGGCGGCAGGTCCTCCGGAGTGGCCTCTTGAAACCCGCCCTTTTGCTGGAAATAGGCGTAGGTCTGCGTCGAGAGCACCAGCAAAGCGCGCAGGCCCAACTCACGGGCCCGGGCTTCGACAAACTGGATGAGCTTGCGCCCGATGCCTTGATTCTCATGCGAGGGGCGGACGCAAAGGGCAGCCAACTCCCCCTTCCCCAGCTCGGGGAACACGTGAAGCGCGACGCATCCCACCGGATTCTTGTCGATCTCGAAGAGGTAGTAATCGCCGATGGTCTTTTCGAGCGCTGTCCGGCTGCGCTTGACCAACTCCTCGGATTGGACCGACGGCTGAATCAACTTGAGGATGCTGGGAATGTCTTTCTTGAAGGCGCGCCGAATCTGCTGATACTCATTGGCGTAGACCAGCGTTCCCACCCCCTCGTTCGAGAACACCTCCGCCAGCAGTGCTTCATCGAGCCGGCCGTTGATGATATGCACTCGCGGGATGCCGCCGCGGCAGGCGGCCACGGCATAGAGCGCCTTGGAGAAGGCCTCGGGCGGCAACTCGTCCCGGTGATCGGCCAGCATGTGATCAAGGTCGGCCGCCGGCACCTGGCGGAACAATTGACCTTGCCGGAACAGGCCATCGTAGGTGGTCACGAACACCAGTTTGACGGCCTTCATCGCCTCCGCGACCGCCACCGCAATGGCATCGGAGTTCACCCGGTAGGTTTTGCCCTCCCCATCAAACCCAAGCGGCGGAATGACCGGGATGATCCCCTGTTGCAGCAGGGTCTGCAGCATCTCCACATCGATCCGCTCGACCTTGCCAGTCCAAAGGTGATCCACCCCCTGCAGGATGCCCAACGGATGGGCCACGATGGCATTCGGGCAGACGGCCCGCAGGTCGTTCGCGGACAGACCTTCCAGAATCTCGTGCGTCAGCCGGTTGGCCGCCGTCAGCGCGAGGGTCAGGGTCTCCCGGTCGGTGACGCCGCTGCCATCGAGGTTGGTGGCCTGCATGCCACGCTCCTGGGCCAGCGCCTGAATCTGCGCCGACGCCCCATGCACCAGCACCACGCGGACGTTCAATGACCGCAGTACCGCCACGTCCAGCAGGATGTTGGCGAAGTTCTCGTCGGTCACAATCGCGCCGTCAACGCTGATGACGAACGTCCGGTCCCGAAACCGGGTGACGTACTGAAGAATACCTCTTAGATCCGTTGGCTTCACGTTCTCGCTCGACCGAGGCGGGTAGACGAAACCAGCCGTCGCCACGCTGCGGTCACGGGCTCCAGCATGCCCCGCAGCGGGGTGATTTCAACGGAAAAAATCCCCCTCGCCTGTGGGGCGACGGTTTTCGGCGCAAGGTACGGGTCCACGCCGCTCCAAGGGGCGGACCTTTGGTGGGGTATTGCCTAGATGGAGAACTCGGCGTCCTGCAGGTCCAGGGGCTGGATGGGGGCATCGAGCATCCCGGCCGCAACGGTGGCGTTGGTGGCGGGCTCGATCAGGATGAAGGACCCGGTCAGGCGGTTGGTATGGTAGCCGTCGTAAATCAAGGGACGCGCCGTCCTAAGCCGGATTTCGCCAATGTCATTGAGGCCCAGTTCGTCCGGCTCCAACTCCGGCTCGAAGGTGGCGACATCGACCCGCTTCTCGAGACTGATCACCGAGGCCTGCACCGTCTGCGCCGCATGCTTGAGGAGGTAACGCTTACCACGTTCCAGAGGCTTCTTATGCATCCAGCAGACCCGGGCGCGGACGTCAGCACTCATCCCCGGCAGATGGTCGTGCCCCACGATCACATCACCCCGGCTGATGTCGATGTCGTCTTCCAACACCAGGGTGACGGACTGCGGGCAGAAAGCCTCCGGCAGCGGGCCGTCGTAGGTCCAGATTTCCTTCACTTTGCTCTTGTAACCTCCCGGCAGGACCAGCGCGGAATCTCCCACGCGCACCAACCCGCCGGCAATCTGCCCGCTCAAGCCGCGAAAGTCATGAAACCGGGGATCGTCGGGCCGGTTGGGCCGGTTCACCCACTGCACGGGCAGGCGGAAGCCGGTCATGCACCAGTCGCTGGCGATGTGGACCGTCTCCAAGTGGCGCAGCAGGGTCGGGCCGCCGTACCAAGGCGTGTGCTTCGAGAGTTCCACCACATTATCGCCGTTGAGCGCGCTGATGGGGATGAACGACACGTCCCGCAGCACGTCAAGCCTCGGCAAAAACGCCTCGAACTCCGCGCGGATCTCCAGAAAGCGCTCCTCGCTCCAATCCACCAGATCCATCTTGTTGACCGCCACCACCAAGTGCGGAATCCCCAGCAGCGCCGCGATATACGTGTGCCGCCGGCTCTGCTCGATCACCCCCTGCCTGGCATCCACCAGCACAATGGAGAGGTTGGCCGTGGAGGCGCCGGTCACCATGTTGCGGGTGTACTGCACATGGCCGGGCGTGTCGGCCACGATGAACCGCCGCCGGGGGGTCGCAAAGAAGCGATAGGCGACGTCGATGGTGATTCCCTGCTCCCGTTCGGCGCGGAGGCCGTCGGTCAGGTTGGCCAGGTTGACGCGCCCCTCGCCGGTAATGTCGGCCGAGCGCTCGAGCGCCTCGAGCTGGTCCTCCATGAGCGACTTGGAGTCATAGAGCAGGCGGCCGATCAGGGTGGACTTGCCGTCGTCCACGGAACCGCAGGTGTTGAAACGCAGAATTTCGATGGGGTGGGAAGCGGAGGAGGGCATGGAAGGCAGTGAACGTCGAACTGGGTTAAGAAACTGGATGGCGTTGCGCGGCGCGGGCGACTCTAGAAATAGCCCGCCTTCTTGCGGTCTTCCATGGCGGCCTCGGAAGCCTTGTCGTCGGCGCGGGAGCCGCGCTCGGTCACGCGGGCAGCCGCGATCTCCGCGATGATGTCGTCAACGCTGTCGGCCCGGCTTTCCACCATGCCGGTGCTGATGATGTCGCCAATGGTACGCACGCGGACGACCATCTCCCTGACCTCTTCGCCCGGCCTCGGCGGCACGAGATCGTTGACCGGAAGCCACTGCCCGCCGCGCCGCACACAACGGCGCTGGTGGCTGAAGTAGATCGTCGGCACGCGCAAACGCTCCTGCCGGATGTACTCCCACACATCCATTTCCGTCCAGTTGGACAGGGGGAACACGCGCATGTGCTCGCCCGGATTGAGCCGGCCGTTGTAGAGGTTCCAGATCTCCGGGCGCTGGTTCTTCGGGTCCCATTGGCCAAAGGCATCCCGGAAGCTGAAGAAGCGTTCCTTGGCGCGGGCCTTCTCCTCGTCCCGCCGCGCGCCGCCAATGCAGCAATCGAAGCGGAACTCCTCCACCGCCGCCAGCAGGGTCGGAATCTGCAGCCGGTTGCGGCTCACTTCCCCCGGCGAGGGAGTGGCAATCCCCTTCGCGATGGCCTCTTCCACGGTGCGGACAATCAGCCGGGCGCCCAACTCCTGGGCGCGGGAGTCGCGAAACTCGTTGAGTTCGGGAAAGTGGTGACCGGTATCGACGTTGAGCAAGGGCGTGGGCAGCGCCGACGGACGGAACGCCTTCTCCGCCAAACGGAGCAGGCAG
>CAYYMW010000166.1:0-14160 GCA_964472515.1 uncultured Verrucomicrobiota bacterium
CCTTTCAAGCCGGTTGGCCGGGCGCTCAACCTAAGTTTGCCGACGGCACACTCCCGCACCGGGCCGCCTGAGGCGGTCGTGCCTTCGATCCGAGATCGCGCTGCGGTGGAACTCAAGCAGTTCAAACTGGCGGCGTACCCAGAGCTTAGCGATTAGCCATCCGCCCGCAACGTCCGAGTGAGCGAAGGTTGCCTGACCGCGGGTCTTCGGCTTGGCCCGATAGCAGGGGCCAGAAAGGGCTATTCATGGACACGACGAATGCCACCAACTGACCACAGACGGCAGGCACTGTCGTCGCGGTCGTTAGGGAGGCCTCATGGTTTGGACAGACAAGTGACCCTCTCAGCGGCCGCTCAATTGAAGATCGCGATGAGCCCGTCCACCTGCCAGCGGTCGCCGGATTTCTTGAGCGCGAAGCGCCGGCTCTTGCCGTCCCGGTCGAAGTAAAGATCGAGGATCACTTCGTTATCGGACACCGCCTTTTCGCCCAGCATGCGCGCGCCGTCGGCGGCAAAGCTGTAGAACGCCGCCATGCGCTGGAACATCGCCGCGATCTGCTCCGGTGAAGCCCCTGCCCAGGCTTTCTCCAATTCGGCTTTCTCCTCGGGAGTGCATTGGGCCAGGTAGGCGGCTGGATCGCGATTGAGCCACGCCCAAAGGGTCGATTTCATCGCCGAGGCCGGGTCGCCATAGCCCGCGAACGTCAACTGTTCGGGCGTCCAGACCGTCTGGTGAGCCCGGGCGCCGGTTTCGAGAGCCGCCTGATACAGGCGATTGGTCTGCCGCAAGGCTTCGACTTCCGTGAAGGCTGCGCGGAGTTGGCCTACCTCACTCCGCAGACGCAGTAGTTCGCGAAACTGGGCCTGCGAGAGCGGCGCGGGACGGGGTGTTTGCGCCACCAGGTCCGCGAGGCACGCGTTTTCGGCGGCGAGCCGTGCCAGCTCCCCGGCCTGCCGGGTCAGCGCCTCCTGCTGCTCCCTCCGTGCGCTTTGGGCGGCGCGATGCGTTTGCCAGCTTGCCGCGCCACCAGCCAGAAGGACCGCGCCCAGGATGCCGATCGCCAGTCTGTTCATGCGCCGCGCTTCAGCCGCCGGTCACTTGGTGGAGGCCGCCAGGCGTTGCTTCTCCCAGGCGGAGAAGTCCTTATCGGCCTGGCTGTGCATCTCGAAATGGCCGTCGCCATACCCGTACACCTTCGCCCAGCGGTTGCCGTAGCGCGAGGGTTCCTTTTGGCGCATGACGATCGTCTCCTGCGCGTTGGGCAGCTTGCTCAATTCGGTGAAGGTGCCTTCATAAACGATCTGAAATTGTTCCTCTGGCGGTTTGCTTTGCGTGCCGGCGTTCTGCGGGAGCCGGTCGGCCACGTCGTCGAAGCTGGCTGGGAACCGGCCTTGGTTGCTCCGCGCGTACATCGCGAAGGCCATGATGCAGCTCTTGCCCAGGCTCATGCGGGCGTCGATTTCCTGCTGTTGGGCCTCGGTCGGCTCGGTGTCCGGTCTGTCCACGGCTGCCTGCAAGCGGCGGTTTTCGTTGCGCGCCGCAGCCAGGTCGTTGGTCTGGCGGCGCAAGGCGCCCGCCTCCGAGCGAAGGCGCTGGAGGTCGGCGGCCTGGCCCGTGGCAGCACCGGCCTGCCGGGCCTGCCCCGACAAACGGTCGTTTTCCGCCTGGAGTCTGTTCCGCTCGGCGGCTTGCTCCCGCAGGGTGGCGTCTGCCGCGGACAACTGCGTGGCCGACTGGTGCCGGATGGCCAGCGGGGTGACGACCGCCGCGACTACCACGGCGCCGATGATTCCGATCTTGAGTTTGGTCATGGTGACGAGTTTCAGGAGGGTGAGGGTATGGCTGGTGCTGGCAGCCGCCGCCGAGAGCGCGCCCGCGCCGACACTGGCCGCCAGCCCCGCCGGCGCGGCGATGACCGCGTTCCCGGCCAGGAGTGTGGCCAGTGTCGCCGCCGACAGCGTCACGCCCCGATGCGCGAGGAACGACCTGAGCTTGTCCAACGCCCGCGTGACGCGCTTGCGCGCGGCCTCTTCGGTAACGCCAAGGGCGGAGCCCACGGCGCGCAGGTCCCGCTTCTCGAAGTAACGCAGCACGAGGGCATCGCGGTCACCCGCGCCGAGGCGCTGCATGGCTTCGTCGAGCAACGGCACCAGTTGTTCCCACGCCGGTTCGGTGCGGTCGCCGGGGAGGTTCATTTCGACGGCCTGCCTTTCGCGAGCTTGACGGCGGCGCTCCGCCCGCAGGGCGTGTGAGGCGAGAAAACAGGTGTGGCGGTAAAGCCAGCCTCCCAGGATCACGTCCCGGGGAAGCGTGAGGGCCTTCTGCGCCAGCGCCGTGAAGACCGCCTGCACAACGTCCTCCGCCAGCGGAGTGTTCTCCAGGTGGCGGATGGCCGCGGAATAGACCAGGTTGACGTACCGATCCACCAGTTCACGAAAGGCGGCCTCGGAACCCGCTGCGTATTCCCGCAAGAGCTGTGCGTCTTCCATCATGCTCTACCTCCATAAAACCCGCCGAACGCCAAACCGGACAAAGAATGTGGCATCCCACCGCGCTGACCCTCCCCGCCGCGCGTGGGGTGGGGTTCTTGTGCGGGGCATCCCGCTGAGTTGTATTCAAGTTCCAAGCATTTGTTGGACAAATACTTTCACAACGCGCCCATTCTGGCGAGAGGCTTCCTGCCGATGACAGGTATTGTGGACTATGCCGAGAGGCTTCCGGGTGGCCTTGTCGTTTCTGTCCGCCTTGTCCGATGGGGTTTTTTCACTTCCCCCGCAGAGGCCGGTAGAGCGCGCCGAGCCACCAGTCGTCGGTCGGTTGCAGGCCTTGTTGCTCCACCCAGACCTCCTGGGCGGACGGGCCGCGATTAGCCAGGGCGTAGAAGGGAACCGCCTGGATCGGTTGGCCGTTGGCAGCTT
Source organism: uncultured Verrucomicrobiota bacterium (assembly GCA_964472515.1). Lineage (GTDB taxonomy): Bacteria > Verrucomicrobiota > Verrucomicrobiia > Limisphaerales > J093 > CAYYMW01. The sequence goes on from CAYYMW010000166.1 coordinate 2,919, forward strand.
GGCCACGAATCACCGTGACCCCGCCCAGCAGGCCGGGTTGGGCCTCCACGCGGAATTGAGGCTCGGCACCCAACGTCACTCGTGGATTGCCGGCGTTGTCGAGCCCTTCGAAACCGTAAACGAGTGGGCCGCGTTGCAGGGCCACTTTGCCGCGGCAAGCGGCGATGTTCGGATGCGCCACCATGCGGCGGACCGGCATCTCCAGCACGAGGCTCACGGTATCACCGTTCTTCCATTCACGGTCGAAGTTCCAATAGCCCGAGTCGTCGGCTTTGGCGCTGCTGGCACCGGCGTTCAGCGCCAGGTTCGCTTGCTCGCACCAGCCGGGCTGGCGCAGATGCAGCGCGAAGCGAACGGGTGACGCGGTTTCGACGCGCAGGTCCACCTTGCCCTGCCACGGATAATCCGTTTCCACGCGCAGGACCACTTCCCCCAACTTGAAGGGCACCCGGACCGTCCCGCCAACGAAGAGGTTCACATAGAGATCGCGCTCCGTGCGGGCGTAGGCGTAGCGTCCCACCTGGAGCAGGGTGCGCGAGAGATTGGGCGGGCAGCAGACCCAGCAATTGTCGCGCGGGTGGTCGCGGTCGCTCAGCGGGTTCTGATAGTAGGTGTTCGTGCCATCGAGCGAGATGCCATGCGGGATGGCGTTGTAGAGGACGCGCTCCAGGACGTCGATGGCTTCGGCGCGCCGTTCGAGCAGGAACATGCGCTGGGCGAAGTCCGCCAGGCCGCAGGCCGCGCACGATTCGTAGTAGCCGTCGTTGGGGAGTTCGTAGTCCTCGCCGAAGGCCTCGTGTTCCTTGCGCGGGCCGATGCTCCCGGTGATGGCCATGCGGCGCAGCGTCGTGCTGTCCCAAAAACGGTTGGCGGCGAGCCGGTAATCGCTCTCGCCGGTTTCGAGCGCGAGGTCCGCCACCCCGGTGGCGAAGAAAATGGCCCGGACCGCGTGCCCCTCCAGCGTACGCTGGGCGCGCAGCGGGACCCCGTCCTGGAAGTAGGCGCGCGGCGTGGGACCGGCCGGCTTGACCTTGCCCCGCCCGCGCCACTCCACGAACGCGCGGGAGAGCTCCAGATAACGCGGTTCGTGCGTCACGCGATGGAGTTCCACCAACGCCATCTCCAGCTCGGCGTGGCCGCAGAAACCCGGCTGCCCGTTCGGGCCGAGGAAGTGATTCCAAGCCTGGTCTGCCGCCTTGCAGGCGAGGTCCAGGAAGGCTCGCTTGCCGGTCGCGTCGTGGTAGGCAATGGCGGCCTCGATCATGTGCCCCAGGACATAGCCATCGTGCGAGCCGTCCAGGAATTCGGGATCCCACGGCGGTTTGCGGTTATTGGTGATGAAGACGTGGAGGTAGCCGTCCGGTTGCTGATCCACCGCCAGCAGACCGACAATCTCGTCGATCCGCTGTTCGAGGGCAGGATCGCGCCCCATGGCGAGCGAGTAGGCGGCGGTCTCCAGAAACTTGTACAGGTTGGCCTCGCCCCAGGTTCCATTCAAGTCACCCTCCACCGGCTGTCCGGCGGCTTTGCGCAACGAACGCAGCTCCCACTGCATGTAGAACCAGGAGTGCGGGATGGTCTTCTCCCGGTAGATTTGGAGTTTGGGCGCCCAGAAGCGGTCGCGAATCTCCACGCGGTTGACCGGAAGCGGCTCCAAACGGTTGGGAGGCGTCCCAGGTCTGGCGTCCGCGCCGTGTGCCCGCGCCATGAGCGTTGCCAGACCGACGAGGCCAGCGGTTGCGAATTTCATAGGCGTCGGTTCAGGTCAGCCGCTTAGTGTGAGGGGAGGGGTTGAGGGACCAGCTTCACCAGGACCACGGTGGGGGCGTCGAACTCCGGCAGCGCCAGCGGCCCGTCCCCCTCGAAGGTGCCCTGCCCGATAGGCTGGAAATTGTGCTGGGCATCCACGACCAGCACTTCAAAGGTGCTCGGTCCTTTCCAAGGCAGCCCATGCAGCACCAACTCGGGCGGAGCCCCGGTCGTGTCGAAGTTGCTCAGCAAGATGGCGGCCTGAGTGCGGCCTGCATTCAGCCCGGCGCAAACGGCGATCTGGCCCGTCTCGCAGGGCGGCGTCTGCACTCGGAAGGGCGTGTCGAGCAACGCGCGAAACGCCTTGAACGCATAGAAGCTCTTCCGGGGCACCCCATTGAGGTTGAACATGCCGAACATCTGCACTTCCGCCGTGTAGAAATTCGCGGCGTCCACCGGGGCGTCTTGCAGGGAGATGAGCGCCCAGGCCGCAAAGGCCGCCCCTTTGGGGCCGCCCATTTCAGTGCTCCACCGCTCGCGCAGCAGGCCCTGCCCCTCCTTCATCATGGGGCGCCAGTCCTCCTCGGGCAGGTAATTCCACTCGTTGCAGTGGCTTTCGGTCTTGGCGAAACCGTGTTCGTCGAGCACCCGACGCAGGGCCTTGGCTCGCCGGGCATACTCGGCCGGCTCCTTGGCGTACCGATGCCAGGAAAAGAAGTCCAACGGCACCTGCCGGTCGCGGCAATGGCGCAGAAACCGCAGCAGGAAATCCCCTGCCTTGAATTGTGTCCCGGCGAATTCGCCCGTGTAGCCCAGCGAGGGGCCGCCCACCTTCAGGTCCGGCCAGCGCGCCTTGATGGCCTTGGCGGTGGTCTCGTAGAGTTGGAAATACTGGTCGTCCGTCCCCGTCCACATGGCCGGTTGGTTTTCCGGTTCGTTCCAGATCTCCCAGTACCGGATGCCGTGCCGGAAGCCGCCGGCCCAGCCCTCATTGTAATGGCGGATGATGGCGCAGCAGATCTCCGCCCACTTGGCGAAATCCTTCGGGGGATGCACGCGATACTTGCGCGGCGTGTGCTCGATGCTCTCACCCAGCCGGTAGAGAATCGGTGAGCCCGTCTGAACGATGGCAGCGAGGTAGTCGTCCGTGGCGGCGAACTCGTAACTCTCGGGCAGGGCGGGGTCGTTGCGGAAGTCGCGGAAGATCGTGCTGATGTCCACCGCGTCGTAATTGACCCAGACGACGTCGTGCAGACGCGTCAACGGAATCGCCAGTTCGCGGTGATAGGCGGAGAGGTCCACCATGCCGCGATAGCACAGCGGCCCCAGGTTGACGCCGTGCAGGGGGCGGATCACGCCGTTCGTCCGCCCGAAATCGACGGTCAAATCCGCCGCCACCAGCACCGGGGCGGCCAGCAACAGCGCCAGAAGGGACAAAATCCGCAAGCGAGGCATGCGGCGTTTGGACGGAACCGGGGCGGTTCCCATTCAGGATGGCCGCCTCAAGCGTCCGTGCCGCAATGCGACCGGCGCACCCGCATCGCCGGGTCTCAGGCCGGCAGCGCAGTCGACGCCGCCGGGGCGGCGGTGTCAGTCGTTGGTTCCGTGGTTGCGGCGGGAAGCTGCGGTTGGGTCGCGGTTGGAGCCGGCCAACTGAGTTGCAGTGAAGACTGCGTCATGGAAAGCCGCAGGCGGAAGAACATCAGCTCGGGATAGCTCGTGCTGGCGGGCGTCTGCGCCGTCTCGGTCGGCGTGCTGGCCGGGGTGGCGCTGGGGTCGGCGGGCGCGGTGGTCCCGGTGGCGGGAGCCTCGTTGGCGGCGTCGCCCACGGCCAGTTCCCCTGAACCGGCATTGACCGGCGCGGATTGCCCGAACATCACCCGGGCCTTCAAGTCGAACTGAATGCGCGTGCTCGAAAAACTCGCGGCCGGTTGGTCGGAATTGACCTGCACACCATCGACGTCCTGACCGCCTCCTGCCGCCTGCCCCGGAGCGAACTGGACGGCCTCGTGGCGGATGTTCAACGACACCTTGAAGCGGATCAACGAGCCGTCCTCCGTGCGGATGAAGCCCTTGATCTTCAGCTTAAGCGACTCGGACTCCGCGCTCAGCGTCGCGCCCGTGGGCGCGGGAGTGGTGGTGGTCCCGTCGGTCGGTTGGGCGGCGCTTCCGGCGTCGCTGGCGGCATCGTTGGTTGCGGTGCCGTCGGAGGTCGGCGTGGCATTCGCGGCGTTGGCACTGCTGGGCGCCACGGAGAGAGTCTGGTTGCCGGACAAAAAGCGCTCCGCGATCTTCATGACCGCGTCGGTCACGCTCTGCAGCGTGGCCATGACGGAACTGGTCGGTTTGGCCGGCGCCGCGGTTTGGACGTTCCCGGTCGAGTTCGCGACGTCGTTGTTCGCCGTGGAGGTGTCGGCGTTGTCCACTCCGCGGCCGTGTCGACGCGAGTGCTCGTGCCGGTGGGAGTGCAGGCGCCAGGCGGACTGCTCCGTCAGGCCAGGAGGAAGTGTATTCATAGGATCACATCCATGCGATCAGTGGTTTTCTGGCGGTGGCGTCGGGTCCGTCCGGTGCCACTCGGCATTCGGATCATCGGCAGACGGAGCAGCGGACTTGAGCGGGGATTCGGGACCGCCCGCCAGAGTCGGAGGGTGGGCTCGCGCGGGTTACGGGGCTGGGGTGCCTGCCGGCGACCGCGCCGCCGGGTTGGGGAAGCTGGCCTCCACGGCCCGGACGAGCTCGGATGGGAGATACGGCTTCTGGAGGAAATTGAGCCCCTCTTTGAGGGCCACGCCCTCGCCCGCCAGTTCCGGGCTGTACCCGCTGCAGTAGATCACGGGCAGCGAAGGGCGGTCGGCTAGCACCCGCGCGGCCAAATCCCGGCCGGACAGCCCGTCCGGCATCATCATGTCCGTAACCAGCAGGTCGATGGCGGTGGACTGTTTGGCCCAGATTTCGAGCGCTTCCCAACCATTGCCGGCCTGGAAGGTGCGGTAACCTTGTTTCTGGAGCGTCCTCACTGCCAAGGCCCGCACCGCCTGCTCGTCTTCGACGACCAGGACAGCCCGGTTCGCGCCGGGCAGTGGGCTGGGGCCGGCGGCCGGCCGGGCCGCTTCCATGGGCGCGCCGGTGGCCGGCAGATGGACCTTGAACACCGTGCCCTTGCCCGGTTCACTGGCCACTTGGAGCCACCCATTGTGTTGGTGAACGATGCCATGCACCGTGGCGAGGCCCAGTCCCGTTCCCTTGCCCACGTCCTTGGTGGTGAAGAACGGCTCGAAGAGCCGTGCGAGGACCTCCGGCTTCATGCCACTCCCGGTGTCTTCGACCGTCAGGCAGACATAGTCTCCCGCCTTCGCGTTGGCATGAAGCCGGGCTTCGCGCGCGCCGAGCCGGACGACGCCGGTGCGGAGGTCCAGGCGTCCCCCGTTGGGCATGGCGTCGCGCGCGTTGACCGCCAGGTTCACGATCACCTGTTCGAGCATCCCTGGGTCGGCGCGGACCGTGGGCAGGTCCGGGGCGCAGGAGAGCTCCAGGCGAATCTGGGCTCCAAGCAAACGCTGCAGCATCTTGGAGACGCTGCCGAGGAGTTGGTTCAGGTTCAGCACCCGCGGCTGCAGCACCTGGCGGCGGCCAAAGGCCAGCAACTGCCGCGTCAGTTCGGCGGCCCGCTGGGCCGAGGCACTGATGTCCCGGGCCGCCTCGGTCACCTCCGCGGGCAGATCGGTCTGCGCCTGCAGCAGGCAGGCATGGCCCTGGATCACCGTCAGCAGGTTGTTAAAATCATGCGCGACCCCCGCCGCCAACTGGCCGATCGATTCGAGCTTCTGAACATGGCGGAGCTGCGTTTCCAATTCCCGCAGTTCCGTGACATCCTCCTGCATTGCCAGATAGTGCGTAACGGCGCCGTGCTCGTCGCGCAGGGGCGAAATCCGGCAGGCAGCCCAATAGGCCCCCCCATCTTTGCGCCGGTTCTTGAATTCCCCGCGCCACTCTTCGCCAGACTTGATGGTCCGCCACAGCTCGGCATAGCGTTCCGTCGGCGACTCGCCCGACTTGAGCAGACGCGGATTCCGTCCCGCCACCTCCGCCAGCGTGTAGCCGGTGAGTTCGGTGAACTTCGGATTCACGTACTCGATTCGTCCGGCAGTGTCGGTAATGAAGATCGCCGAGGGGCTTTGCTCGACAAACTTGCGGTACCGGGCCTCGAGCGCCGCCTCCCGCTCGAGGCGCTGGCGAATCTGCGCGGTTTGTTCCCGCACCTGACGGCGTAGCGCCACCACCCAGCCAAGGGCCGCCAAACCGACCGCGCCCGACACTAGCGCGAAGGCCAGCACCCGTTGCGGGGTCAACCGCGACGGCCGCCGGAGCACCTCGAGGTCGGCCGGGGAACGCACCAGCAGGCGAAAGCCGCTGGCCTGACGCCATTCGCCGGCCTTGACCAGGCAGACGCCCGTGAGCCGCAGTTGGCAGCCGGTGGGCAACGCCTCCAGTTGGCGCGCTTCCGGTGAAGCCTCGAACGTGGCAGTAAAACCCACCCCCTCAGATTCCAGGAGCAGCTCCGGACTCAGCGAGGGCACCAGCGGCTCCAGCAAACGCGCCTCCAACTGCACCAACTCGCCGTGGTTGAGACCTTTGAGCAGATGGCTGGCGCCCAACTCCTTCGGCTTCGGCGGCGTCCCCGGCCCGATCACGCGCATCACCGCATTCTGAAGGATCGGCATGTAGTCTCCCGGCGCGCGGAAGCCCACAATCTCCACCTCGTCCCCCCGTCGCAGGGCGTTTGTTTGGGAGAGTTCTGCATAAATGGCGGCACCACCATCCTGCACGAACATCCCCAGTCCCAACCGGTGCAGCGTGATGACGCCACGGACCTTCAGTTGCCCCCCGCCCAGGTGTCCCGGCGTGGCGCGCAACACCTCGCGGATGGGCGAGACCGGCAGTGCAAAGGGATCCTCCTGCCGGGGGCCGATCACCTCCACCCCCCTCTCATCCGACACGTTGACGCGCAGCCCGGCAAAAAAACCCGCCTCGTTTACCTCCACCGCCGCCGCGCCTCTGACTCGTATCCGCGCCCCGATTAGATTCGTCGCCAGCGCCGCGTTCTGTACCCGCGGGAGCAGACACCGGTAGACGTTCTCGTTCACGACGTTGAGGAACAGGTGGGTCCCTTGCAGATTGGCGCTTTGCACCACCCCTTCGAGTTCCACCCAATGACAGTCCAGCGTGCTGGCCTGTCCCACCTCCACCGGCAGGCGGACCGGCCTGGGATAGCGTCCCTTCCCCAGCACCTTGATGCGGGGTTTGATGACCATGGTCTGCTGGCCCCCCGGATCGGTGAAGCCTTCGAGTTCAATCTCTTCTCCCGCCTCCACCGCGATAGTCGCGTCCTTCGTGTCCACGTAGACCCCGTCCGTGGTGTCGTGGAAGAACAACCCGCCCCATTCGAAGTCAGCGTAGAGCACCACCCCCTTGAGCCGGACCGGGTAGTGGAGCTTGGCCTGCTCGGGGCGGAGGCGGTGGAGGTCCGCGACCCGTTCGATCACCGGGAGGTTCGCGGCCGGGGTCACCTCGCCCGCCTGGGGCGCGGTGGCCGGTTTGGCCGCCCCCACCACGCGCACCAGCGCGTCTTCCAGAATCCGCTCGCCTTGCCGAATGACCGGGAAGCCCACCACATCCACCCGCTGGTCCTTGGGCAGGGGCGTGCTGAGCAGGGTGACGCAACGGATGCTCTCGGTGTCGTCCCGGAGGGTCAACGCTTCCCGAAGGCTCTGAGTCACCACGGCGCCTTGGACCCGCACCCGCTGGGGCGTGGCCCCTGGCTCCGTGGGGTGGCTGAACAGCCGTGCGATGGGGGTCGCGGGCAGCCCGAACGGGTCCGCGAGGCCGCGCTGCTCCACCACCAGATTCCGGCTGTCCGCCACGTACAGCATCGCGTCCACCACCTCCCCTTTCGCGTTGTATTCGCGTCCGGCTACCCCCACCAACCGCACCTTGGCGTCCAGGAGGCCATTCAGATCGGCCTCCGTATGCCGGTGCATCCAGGCGGTCAAACGGCGGCCCTCGATCTCGACCAGCAGCCGGAGTTGCTCCTCGACCGAGATGTTCCGCACCACCCCGCTTACCACGGCATAAGTAGCCGCCCGGTTCGGATCCAGCAGACCTTTGACATCCATCGGCACCGGGGCGGGCAGCCGGCCGGGGCCGAGCGCCGTCAGGCGCAGGTCGGCGAAACCGCGGTCAGCCCGCAGCAGGCAGGTCTTGCCTTCGACCAGCAGGCGGTCCCCCGCTTGGAAGACAGGCCAACTCCCCGCCGCCGGCAGTTCCACGTAGAGAGTCCCGGTGGCGTCCTGCAGGAAGATCATCCGCCAAGCCAGATCCCCGTACAGGACGACGCCCTGGATGCGAACCGGGTGGCCTTGGCGCATCGTCTCCAACGGCAGATTGTAGAACGCGGTAACGGTGGTCACCGTGTTGCTGGCAGGCGGCGTCTCCGGTTCGCCGCCCAAGGCGATTGCCAGCGCGGCCAGCCAGACTGCGGAGGTCAGGGATATCCCGGTCAGCCACCACCTCCGCAAAACCACACCCCACCCTTTCGGATCGGTGCGGCCAAGGCAGATGTGCCCCGGCTGGGTCCGTGTTCGTCTCACCGGGAACTCGCGGAGTCTCACTGTTGGCAGGTCATTATTCCCCGAGGCAGTCAAGTTCGCTGACTGTGGGAATTTATCGCGTCGGAGGAAGCCTGCGTCAAGCTGCCATCAGAAAAGGAGACAAGAAGAGGGCGTGGAGACGGTCAAAAGGGGTCAAATAGGGCCATCCGGCTCCAGTCTTTTGCCCATGCTGACCACCTCATCCACACCGTAACCCAGCCTCCGGTAGAATTCGATGACGCTGCGGTTGGCGCTGCGAACTTGCAGGTTGATCTTCGGGCAGCCTGCCTCGAGCAGCAACCGTTCCGCTTCCGCCACCAGGGCGCGACCGTAGCCGTGCCGCCGGTGTTCGGGTGCCACCGCCAAGTAGTTCAGCCAGCCCCGATGCCCCTCGTATCCAGCCATTACCGACGCCACGACGTTGCCCTCCACCACGCCCACCATGAACAGGTCCGGGCGGACGGTGAGCTTGCGGCGGATGTCCTTGGCCGGGTCGTTCCAAGGCCGGAGCAGGTCGCACTGCCGCCAGAGCGCCACTACCGCCGCCTCATCTTCCGGTCGATAGGCTCTGATTTGCATGGCGCTCCAACCCGACACGATGACGATTCCCGCAACTTCCAGCCTGTGGGCCCGGCTTAGCGGGAGCGGGTGACCTTGAAGTCGCGGAGGCTCCGGATGGTCTTGCCGTCGACATCGAGCAACTCGGCGGAGAGGGTGCAAGGGCCGGCGGAATCCGGCAGCGTCAGCTTCAGCTTGAAGGTGCCCTGGCCCAAGGCCGGCACATAGGCCGCCTGCGAAGCGGCCGTCACGTGCCGCCCATTTTGCGTGAGGAGCAATCGCACATCCCCCTCCCAATCCTGAGCGCGGTCGTTCACTACGGAGACCCGGAACGTCTGTTCCGTCTCGCCCGGGAGTTCCTCGCGCCAGCAATCCAGCATCACCCCGAGCGGATTGAAGGCGTCCTTGACGTACTGCTCGAAGTACGGCTCGAACGTCAGTCGTTCGAGATCGAGCCAATGGTCGCTGGTGGCTCCGCCCTCGGGCCGGGGCTTGTCGCCCGGCCGCGAGTAGCCCAGGCCACAGAAGTGGAGCACGCCCGCGCAGGCGCGGTGGGCGCGCCAAAACTCGGTCTTGGCCGCCAAATACCGGGCGTAGAGCTGGCGGCGCTGGTCCGGCGTCGAGTTCGGCCCGAGCAGGTTCTGGTAGACCTTCTCGGTCAGGCACGTCGGGGTGCCGTCGCGGTTGAGCCATAGCCAGCCATACTCGTTGATGATGATGGGCACCTTCAACTTGCGCTGGGCCTCCTGCAAGGCGGGAACCCCGGACATCGTCTCCAACTCGCTCAGGTAAAAGCGGTTGGTGCTCTGCCAGTCGCGAATGAAGAAGTACGGGTGCGACTCCACGCAATCCGTCGGGCTTTGCGGTTCGCCCCAGCCGTTCTCCCAAGGGCGGTTCGACAAGTCCAGACCGCGCACCGCCCGCAGCGCCGCGCCGGTCTGGTCCGTGAAGCTCTCGTTCTGGGCGTCCCAGATGACCACGCTCGCGTGGTTCCACCGCTCCCGCATCCACTCCGCGTACTCGGGGATGATCTTCTCGGCGACCGGCTTCTCCGGCGCTTCGCCCAAGAGCCAGATCGGGAACTCGTCCTGGATCAGGAAGCCCGTTTCGTCCGCAATGTCGTACCACAGCTCCGGCGGAAAACCGATGCAGTAGCGCAGTGAGTTCCAGTGCATCCCCTTGAACTTCTCGTGCAGGCGGCGCACCCATTCGGTCCGCCACGGGCGGTTGTCGCGGGCGGCGTCCTCGAAGAAACGGTAGATGGTGACATTGCTGCCCCGGAGGTAGTAAGGCTTGCCGTTGAGCATCGCCCGGCCGGTCTGCGGGTCAAACCGGAACGAACGCAGGCCAAACCGGACCCGGACGCCGTCACTCCCCGTATTGAGCTGCAGTTCATACAGGAATGGGTCCTCCGGCGTCCAAAGGTGGCCCCCCGCCACGGGCAGCGTGAAATCCACCCGGCCGTCCTTCTCGTTCCCCACCGCCGCCAGCGGCAGCGTGCGTTCGATCACCGTTCGCCCGGACGACACCTCGCGGATGGTCGCGCGCAGCTCGGGGCGCTCCAAATTGCCCAGCCCGACCAGTTCCGCCACCACCCGCGCGGACTTGCGGGCGGGATCCGGCACGATCTGCACGTTCCGCACATACGGGAGCCGCGTCTGGATCAGCTCCACCGAATCGTAGATGCCCGGGAGATAAAGGTACTTCTCGAAGTCCCAGCCGCCGGGCTGGCCCGCCGGAAGCACGCTGCGATCCGCCCCCACCCGGATGAGCAGCACGTTCTCCTGCCCATCCCCCTTGAGCGCCTCCCGCACCGGCAGGTAGGCGGGCGTGAAGCAGGGGAGGTGTTCGCCCACGGGCGTCCCGTTCAGGAACACCTTGGTGCCGTACCGCGCCTTGTGAAGCTTCAGCAACGCCACCTCGGGAACCCCGCCCTCCAAGGTAAACGTCCGCCGGTACCAGAAGGCCTGGCGCTGGGCGCTCGGGCGCCCCGCCTCGGCGAACGCCGGCCGGGCCATGTCGATCAAACCCGGCACCACAATCTGGTGGCTGAAGGCGGCCGGCGGGGTGTCCAGCCCGCCTTGCTCCACCTGCCAAGCGCCATCCAGACTCAGGACGTGGCGCGGCTCCAGCGGCTTGAGGGAGGCCTGCGCTCCCAGGCAGGCTGTGGCCGCCAAAGCCAAGGCGACCGCCCGCCGCGGCAGTTGAAAAAAGACTGTCAAGGCGCTCAGACTCATACGCTTCATGCGAATTATTATGCAGGTAAGGACGCGGCAGGCTAGCAA
>CAYYMW010000167.1:0-14132 GCA_964472515.1 uncultured Verrucomicrobiota bacterium
CCCCATGAGCGTTTCCCCAGCGTCTCCGCCCCGCCCGCGCCTGCCGGAATGGCTGCGCATGCAGCTCCCCACCTCGGAGTCCTACGCCAAGACCCGTGTGCTGCTCAACGAACTCCGGCTGCATACGGTGTGCGAAAGCGCCCAATGTCCCAACCACTGGGAGTGTTGGAGCAAGGGTACGGCCACGTTCATGATCGGCGGCGACCGCTGCACCCGCGCCTGCCACTTCTGCGCGGTTTCCACCGCCAAACCCCTGCCCTTGGACCCGGAGGAACCCGCCCGCGTGGCGGAAGCCTGCCAGCGCATGCGCCTGCGCCACGTCGTCATCACCGCCGTGGCCCGGGATGACTTGACGGACGGCGGAGCCGGGCACTTCCAAGCGACCATCGAAGCGGTTCGCGCCACGGTTCCTGGCATCGCGATCGAGGTCCTGACGCCCGACTTCAACGCCCGCCGATCCGACATCGAAACCGTTCTCGAAGCCCGGCCGCAGGTCTTCAATCACAACCTCGAAACGGTTCGCCGGCTTACCCCCTCGGTCCGCTCCCGGGCCACGTACGACCGCTCGCTCGAGGTGCTCAGGCTGGCCAAAGAGATCGCCGGGCAGGACGCCTGCACCAAGTCCGGCCTGATGCTCGGGCTCGGGGAAGAGGAGGCTGAAGTGCGCCAGGCACTGCACGACCTCCGGGCCGTGGGGTGCGAGATCCTCACGCTGGGCCAGTACCTCCAACCGACCCGCGAACAACTGCCTGTGGCTGCCTACATTACGCCGGACCAGTTTGCCGCTTACGCGCGTTTGGGACGCGAACTCGGTTTCCTTCACGTGTCCAGCGGCCCCAAAGTCCGCAGTTCCTACCACGCTGATGACTTCTCCGCCCCGGTGCCGGGTTGAGCCGGTGTTCTCCGGAAGGCCGCACGGTCAGAGCTCGTGATGGTGGTCGTCCTCCACAATGGACCCGAGAATCTCGTAGAGCACCCGCATCGGCGGCTGGGTGGCGTCGATGTGTTTGATCAGGCTCGAATCATAGTGCTCCAGTAGCGGCTTGGATTGGGCGTCGTAGGTATCAAGCCGTTTGCGGATGACCTCCTCGTTCGCGTCATCCAGCCGGTTGTCTTTCAGCGCCCGTTTCTTGAGCCGCGCGATCAACTGCTTGCGGTCGCCACAATCGAGGTGGAACACCTTCTTCACATCGATCATGTGGTCCATGATCTTGGCCTGCTCCAGATCCCGCGGGATGCCGTCCAGTACCAGGTGGTCGATGTCGGGCTTGAACGAGTGCGCCCCGACTGCATCATGGATGCGCGCTTCCCACAGCCTGACCGTGATCTCGGCCGGCACCAGCTCGCCCCGGCTGGAGTATTCGAGAAACGCCTGTCCGATGGGCGTCCGGGTGTCGAGCGACCGGAAGACGTCGCCGCAGGCGCAGTGATAGAGCCGGGGAATCATGCCCAAGGCCTTGCCTTGCGTGCCCTTGCCGCTGCCGGGCGCGCCGAACAACAGGTAAGTCTTGTATTTGATGTTGCTGTTAATCATGAGCTTAAGTTGAGATCATACCGTAAACTCAGACGCGCGTCTATCTTCTCCGCCAAAAAATCGCAGCCTTGTCCGGCCGGGAGCAAGGTTCGAGCCTGCCTACTGTGATATTGGGCGGACGGACATGGCTGCCTGGGGCTGACGCAACAACAACTCAACCGCGGAACCGAGGCGTTGGCCTCCTTCCAAGAGGCGGTCGAGTGCGACCCCAAGGACTGGCAGATTCGCCTCAACTTGGCGTTGGCCTGCCTGGCTGCCGATCGCCACGACCAAGGGATCGCGGAACTCAAGGAGGTATTGCGGCTTGAGCCCTCCTGTCCGTCGGCACAAGCCGCCCTTCGAGAGGCGGAAGCCATTGGACCCCAAGAGCCTACCGCACATTGAACGGCCGCCATCGACTGGCCCTGAAGCGCTCGCTTATTTCCGCACCAAAAGGGTGCTTTTGGCCTCAGAGGGCGGTTTTGGCACGACCCAAGCGCAGCTCAGTTGGAATAGACTGTATTCCAACAGCTTATCCATGTCGTGTAAGAGCCCCCTCCGCAACTGCATGCCCATCTGCGGTTGATCTTCGCGGTCACAATACCGCCAATCGGCCCTATTGTCAAGGCCGCCGCGCATGATTTGCATAGAGCAACATGCAGGTAGACCACAAAGGGCGGCAGAACCGTCGGACGCTGGCACCCGCTCCATGCGGAGCGGGCCGCTCCTCCTTCCGTCCTTCCAAGGTCCGCGGAGGATCGGGCCGCGGTATCAAGACCGCGCCCTCAACGCTTGGCCGGCAGGCGCAGGACGGTTAGCGACCGGGCGGGGAAGGTGTAGTTGAAGATGGTGGTCTTGGGGGCAAACGGGGTGGTGACCGGCGCGACCAGACGGGGTTCCAGGGCGGTGTTGATGTCCGCCAGGAACTGCGAGGTCAGCACGGTGGCCGTGCCGTTGCCCACTTTGCGGATGCCCTCGAGGCGAACTTCAAGCGTGACCGGGGCCTCGGTCGCGTTCACCACCTTGGCCATGATCTCGCCCGCCTTGGTGTCCTGGCTGGCGGTGAAATGGACCCGCGCCGACTGGGTCTCCGCCCCGCTCCAGCGCATAGGCAGCACGGTGTCACCCCGGTTTCGGCTGAAGAGCTGCTGCGCGTAGTAGGAGGGAGTGCCGTACACCGAGAGGTTGTCGAACCAGATCAGGTTGGGGGTCCACTGCCAGCGGTCTACATGGGCGAAGAGCGGGGCGTAGGAGGACATCACGACAACGTCGGCGTTGCGTTCGAGACCAGTCATGTAGGCGGCCTCGGACAGGGCGCATTCGAGGGTGTTCCGGTTGTCCGGGCTGACGGTTTTCACGCTTTGAGCCGCGTACTCGCCCATGAAGATCTTGGGGCCGTTGCGGTCAAAGGCGTCGTACCGCGCGGTGTTCTTGAAGAACCAATCGGGATTGGCGTAGCAGTGCTCGTCGATGATGTCGGCGTTGAGCGCGCGCAACTTGGGCCAAAGGAACTGGTAACGGTCGTCATCCGGGCCGGGACCGGCGCTGGAGATAAGCTGGACCTCGGGGTAACGCTGCTTGAGCGCCTTGGCAAAGAGCGCATAGCGCTCGACATATTGCGGCCCCCACTGCTCGTTGCCCACGCCGAGCAGCTTCATGTTGAACGGCTTGGGATGGCCCAGGGACGCGCGGACGGCGCCCCAAGTGCTGTCCACCGGTCCGTTGGCGAACTCGATCAAGTCGAGCGCATCCTGGATGTAGGGATCGAGCTGATCGAGCGGCGCCAACTCGCCCGAGTTGAATTGACAGGCCATGCCGCAATTAAGGATGGGGAGCGGGGCGGCCCCGATGTCCTCACACATCAGGAAATACTCGTAGAAACCGAGGCCGAAGGACTGGAAGTAGTCCGGTGTGGGCCGGTGTTTGAACTCGTCGTTCCAGCGGTTGAGGATCAGCTTGCGCTGCTCCGGCGCGCCCAGGGTGGTCTTCCATTGATAGCGCAGACTCAAGTTGCGGCCCTCGACGATGCAGCCGCCGGGGAAACGCATGAAGCCGGGCTTCAGGTCGGCCAGCATCTGGACCAGGTCCGCCCGCAGGCCGCCGGGCCGGCCTTTCCAGGTATCGCGCGGGAAGAGGGAGATCATGTCCAGGTCCAGCTCGCAGGGGCCATCGGTCAGGACCCGCAGGCGGGCTTTGGGTTCGGTGGCGGAGGGGCGGAGGGAAACGGAGCGCGGCTCCCACCCGCCGGAGAACTTGGCCAGCTTGGCGGAGGCCAGCACGTTGCCTTCGGGGTTGAGCAATTCGATCCGCAACGCCGCCGGAGTCGCGCCCCGGTCACGCGCCTGCACACTGAAATCGTACAGCTTGCCCGCCTTCACCCCCATGCCGCTGAAGCCCTCGTTCTCGAGCCCCAGGCCCGAGCCGGTGGCCTTGAGGCGCAGGTAGTGGGGATTATTCGGGTGCAGCGCCATCGGCGTGGCGAGGGTCATGGTACCCAGCCCGGTGTCTTCGCCCATCTTGGTCCAGCCCATGAATGGCTCGGTGAACTCGAACGAGCGGTTCTTCACCAATTCGGCGTACAAACCGCCGTCCGCTCCGAAATTGATGTCCTCGAAGAAGATGCCGTACATCGTGGGGGCGATCTTGGGGCCGGGTTGATCCGCCAGGATGCTCAGCACGGCGGTGGCATCGCCGCTCTGGGCGTGAAGGGCGGGGAAGGAAGCCGGGGCCAGGCTGGCGGCGCAGGCAAGGACAGGAAGCAGTGAACGCTGGATCATGGGACGCGCACGAGTTGACGAGTTAGCGAGCAATTTATAAGGACTCTACACAAATGCAGTGTGCCAAGCCAGACATTTTGGGCGGTTGGAGCAACGCAGGCCGGGCACCCGTGCCGAGAATCCTCGGTCAGCGCTCCGCGGGGTGGTCGTTGCCATGACCAGCATGCGCCACCGCCAGCGATACCGTAATCATGATGCAGGCCAAGGTGCTGGCGAGCATCAGGTAGGTGCCGTGAAAGAAGAGGGTCCATTCGCACTGCTCAACCCAGGCCGGTGTTTCGTTGTAGTTCCCATAGTGAAACCCGCGAATGTGGACGATGGTGTAAAACGTGACCCCAGCGTGGGAGCACCAGAGGGCCAGCAAAGCGCCCAGCAGTTTCCCGCGAGAGAAAACCCAGGCGATGGGCCGCCCGAACCAGAAAGCCCCACCGACGGTCAGGAACGTGGCACCCGAGATCACCGCCCAGATCAAGATGGGTCTGCTTCCCGAAGCCAGCACTCCCCTGACGAAGGCCGGCCAGAGGGCATCGCTCCGCAGCCAAGCTACCGAGCCGAGCACGGCCAAAGCGACCCAGCTCACCCATATGACGAGGTTGCGTTTCATGCGTTGGGAGAGTCAGAGTGACGATACGAGGTCAGAACATCTCAATCAGGTTGCAGAAGGGCAAGGTGCATCCAATGGCCACCGCACCGCCTGCGGCCACCGCGACCAGCAGCGCCAAGGCCGCGAAGACCAAGAGGAGATCCGGCTCCAGTTTCCGAAAGGTGGAACACACGGCCACGCCCAGCCACGGGATCGGGATTACCAGCAGGATGTCCCTCCAGCGCATTAAGAGGTTAGTGAAAAACGGCCACGGCTTGGAGGCGTTGGGACCATGAGCCACACCGTAAGCCAGCAATTTGGTGACAAGCCAGCACTCACAGCAGAACAGCGCCAAGGCGACCCAGCTCACCCACATGACGAGGTTGCGTTTCATCCGTTGAGCAGTCCGAGTCGGATGTCAAGCGGCGGGCACAAGGCGGTGGAACACATGATGAGAGGGATCATACGCCGGACCGTCCGGATGTCGAGGTTGAAGGAAGCGGGTACCGGCAGCGCTTGGTGCTATAGGTCGATTCCGGGAGATTCCGGTTGTTCCACCTTTGATTATTGACCAAGCGCGGCTTCGCCGATGGGACACTTTGCACCGAGGCACCGGGAGGATAGGTTTCGAGCATGGCGACCACATTGGAGATAGAGGCCTTCGAGCGGGGGGTCCGCCCGGTGGCAGAGTTGGTGTTTCCCGAGAAGGCACAAGCCATTATGGACTTCCGACCCGCGCCCGAGCTGCAGGCCCGGATTGAAGAGTTGGCGGAGAAGTCGACCGAGGGCCAGCTCACGGACCCCGAACGGGCTGAGTATGAGGGCTATGTGCGGGCCAACAAGTTCATTGCCGTACTCCAGCGCCTGGCGCAGCGGAGCCGGTCGGAGTAGGAGACGATGGACGCCCAGTCCCGAGCGAGGGTGCGCGAGCGGGCCGGCAACCGGCAGAAGGGATTCGCCGGAGGCGAAGGTCCGCAGGACCGAGGGAGCGGGCGCTCCCGAGCCAACTCCGACTTCCAGTCGGCAGCGGTTGGCTTGCCTCGACACCCCCCCTGTGTATCCGGTCCGCTTGACCTCGCTGGCGATGGCTTTCCCAACCCCGTCTATGGACTGCGGTGGCAAAGCACAGAGTGACAATGCTTTTCATCTTACCGGGAGAAGGACGCGAGCCGAAGCGACGTCGCCGCTGCGTTCAGGGGATGGCTATCTGGTGGTTAATGGCCGATGCAGATGACGCGGCACAGCACTGGCCAGCCGAGGTCGGCGAGGTCACGGCCCGCGCCAAAGCAACAGCCCGCCGGTGAGGGCGGGCTGAGCGGGCGAAGGGAAAACTCGGGGTGGCAGCGGGCGGCCTTACGGCTGGCCGGTCTTGCCGCCTTTCGGGAGCTTGGCGGACAAATAGCGATTCACCGCGTTGAGGTACGCCCGGGCGCTGGCCTCGATGACGTCGGTGCTGGCGCCTTTGCCGGTCACCACGTCACCGCCGCCGAAGTCCGCCTTGAGGCTGACCTCGCCCAGCGCGTCCTTGCCCTGGGAAACGGCCCGCAAGGAGTAATCGAGCAACTTGCCATGGGTCTTGGTGAGGCGGTCGATGGCCTTCAAGGCGGCATCCACCGGGCCGTCGCCGATGCTGGCCTCCTGTTCGGGCGTTTCCTCTTTCCCGCCCGCGCGGCGCAAGCGCACCGTGGCGGTGGGGATGGTCTGCAACCCGCTGGTCACGTGCAAGTAGTCCAGCGTCCACGTTTCCGGGACCTCGGTGATGTGGCCCTCGACCAACGCGCCGAGGTCGTCGTCGTACACGAACTTCTTCTTGTCGCCGATTTCCTTGAAGCGCACGAAGATGGCGTTGATCTCGGCGTCGCTGAGCTTGAAGCCCAAGTGGCGCAACCGGGCCACCATGGCCGCCCGGCCGCTGTGTTTGGTGAGCGGCAATTCCGTCTGCCCCCAGCCGACCTCCTGCGGGTCCATGATCTCGTAGGTCTCGCGCTTCTTGAGGATGCCGTCCTGGTGAATGCCGCTGCTGTGGGCGAAGGCGTTTTCGCCGACGACCGCCTTGTTGCGCTGCACCATGAGGCCGCTCATCCGCGCCACCAATCGCGAACTCTTCACGATCTCGCGCGTCTGGACGCCGCACTCGAACCCGGAGAAGTAGTCCTTGCGCGTCTTGAGCGCCATGACGATCTCCTCGAGCGAGGCGTTGCCGGCGCGCTCGCCAATGCCGTTGAGGGTGCATTCCACCTGCCGCGCGCCCGCCCGCACCGCCGCGAGCGAATTGGCGACCGCCAAGCCAAGGTCGTTGTGGCAATGGACGCTGATCACCGCCTTGCCCGACTTGAACTCGGGCACCGACTCGTATAACTCGCCGATCAAGGCGCCAAACTGGTCTGGAATCGCCCAGCCCACGGTGTCAGGGATGTTGACCGTGGTGGCCCCGGCGGCGACCACCGCCTTGCAGACGCGGATGAGGAACTCGGGCTCCGTGCGGGAGCCATCCTCGGGGGAGAACTCCACGTCATTGACCAAGGCGCGGGCTTGTTTGACCCCCTCGACGGCGAGGCGCACGATCTCGTCCTGCGGTTTGCCGAGCTTGAACTCGCGGTGGATCTTCGAGGTGGCGAGGAAGACGTGGATGCGCCCCCTGCGGCCGGCGGGCTTCACGGCCTCCCCGGCGCGGTCGATGTCCGCCGGCACACACCTGGCCAGCCCGGCAATGATGGGCCCCTTGATTTCCTTGGCCACCGCGCGGACCGCCTCGAAATCCCCCTCGCTGCTGATGGGGAAGCCGGCCTCGATGACATCCACTTTGAGCCGGGCCAGTTGACGGGCGACCTCCAGCTTCTCGCGCAAGTTCATCGAGGCGCCGGGGCATTGCTCGCCGTCGCGCAAGGTCGTGTCAAAGATGATGATGCGGTTATTCTTCATAGGTTTGGCCCGGCGGGTGGCACGGAGCACGCCCGGCCGGCGTGTTTCTCTAGGTCGTTGAACAATTTTTTTTCGAAACGGTGGCGGCTTTCCGCCCCGCCGCGCGCCGGTGGCAGAAGGGGCCGTCCTGAATAAAACAAAAACCCCACTGCCAACCGAGGCAGTGGGGCTTGAAATCACGTCAATCCGCTCAAAGCCCAACCGCCCGGCTGCACAACAGCAGCCGCAACGACAGTCGCAGTTGAAGCTTTGTCAAACTCATGACGGAGACAACCTAGCGTGCCGCCGCTCGTTCGTCAACGCGATTCCCAGCGGGGCGATGGGCCGGTCGCGGAGGCTGGCGCGATTACCCGGCGCCGCAGGGCGCCTCCCGGTTGGGCCGTGTCCGAAGCTTGCGCGGGGCGCGGTGGTCCGGCATGCTCGGCGGCATATGCTTGATGGGAACGTGCCGCGCCGGTCATTTCGAGGGTCTCGCGGCAGCGCTTTCCCCGCGGCTTGCCGCCTGACGCCTCATGCATTGGGTTGATTTTATCCTGGATCTGGTGGCCCTGCTGCTCTGGCTGCTGATGTTGCGCGCCGGGGTGCGGATGGCCATCCGCTCGGGCGGGCCGGGTCCGCGGTTGGCGTGGTGGCAACGCCTCTGGCTGGCGCGGCGGTACCAACTGATGATCCTGGCGGCGTTGGCGGGGTTGCTGACGGGGCGCGGGTGGCTGTACTGGCACCTGGGCGCCTCGCTGGGGTGGGTGCCGTACGTGGACCTGGGGGCGGTGGCCCTGGTGTTCAATGTCCGCGCGTTCCCGTCCATGCTGCTTTATTCCGCCTTTAGTTTCGGAGTGGCGGCGTCCATCTACTATCTCTGGCTGATCTTCCTCTCCCTGGTCAACCGCAAGGTGCCCGACACGGAATCGCTGCAAAGCGCCGTGCGACGGCAGTTGGGCTGGTTCGAGCGCACGCCGCTGCTGGTCCGGTTGCTTCTGCCGTTCGTGGGGGCCTTCATCGTCTGGTATCTCGGCCACGGCTTTCTCACCGACGCCGGCCTGATGCCCCGGCCGGTTTCGGAACTGCAGGTGGTCCAGCGGGGCCTGATTCTGGCCGCCGGGATTGTCCTGGCCTGGAAGTACCTGATTCTCGGCCTGCTCGCGCTGCATTGGGTGGGCACGTACCTCTACGTGGGGAGCTACGCGGTGCTCGGCTTTGCCCATGCCACCGCGCGGGCCCTGCTCTGGCCGATCAGCTTCCTCCCCCTGACGTTTGGCCGGCTCGACTTCGCCCCGCCGGTGGCCGCCGCCCTTTACTGGGGAGGGATGGTGGTCCTGGAGAAGGTGCTCTTCCAACTCTTCCAACGCGCGCCGCTGTGATCCCTTCCTTTATCAGTGAACATCCCCAAGGCACGCTGCTGCAGGTCAAAGCCCAGCCGCGCGCCTCGCGCAACGCCATCGGCGAACCCCAGGGCGGCCTGCTGAAGATCTACGTCACTGCGCCACCCGTCGATTCCGCCGCCAACGACGCCCTCCTGCGCCTGCTGGCGGACACGCTGGACTGCCCGCGCTCCGCCGTCCAACTGCTGCGCGGCCAGTCAGCCCGGCAGAAGACGTTCCTCATCGCGGGGCTCAAACCCGCCACCGTGCTCGCCAGGCTGGGAATCAAGGCGGCATAAGCTCCAACGCGGGAACAGACACGCACAAGGTCTCGTCTGCCGGTTGGTTTCCTCTCCACACTGCTTAGTCAGTCAGTAGCGGATTGAAACCGGCGATGCGAAAGTGCCTGTCGGTAGCGAGCGCGTCAGTCAAGCGAAGCTCCCGCATGACCACAAAACTGGTGCAATCGGTAAAGGAGAACTCCTGATCGAGGTGCTTCATCATCATTTTCCTCGCCGCCACAAACCGATCTGGCGAAACCCATTCCACCTGAAGTGCCCGCGATTCCTCCGTCAGACGGAACAACTCCGTCAGCAGTTTGCCCAAGCCCCGCATGCGCAGGAGCGTCGCCGTTTCATCAATGACGTAATCCGTGGTGACCGCGCGCCGCCGTCCTTTGGCGAGTTGAGTGATAATCTCGACCGCTCGTGAGTGCGCCGGGCTGGCCGGTGCGATGAGCGCGTAGAACCCGCCCGTGTCGATGAAGAGCCGCTCACCTGCCATAGATCTCGGCGTCGATCTCTTGATCGGTCAGGGACGACGCCTTGCCCTCGGCATGTTGGTGAAAATGGTAGAGCAGGTCCCGCTCGCTAATGGCTTCCCTCCGGGGCAAGGGCACGATCCGGGCGAGCTTTCTCCCACGATGGGTCAGACCGATCGCCACTCCCTGTTCAAGCGCATGAACGAGTGGCTTGGTCTTCGACCGCAGCTCGTAAGTCGAGATCGTTTTCACACTCCCAATCTACCCCGCGAGCATAGAGCTGGAAAGAGGCAAAACCACACGGCTTGAATGCCGGTCCACCGCCACCGACGAGTACTTGGCTGTGATGGATGATGCTATTGGATTCTCCTGGGAGCGCGAACTTGCTACAAGTCCTCCATGTTTCGCCTCGCTTTGCTGCAGATGCGCGTCGAGGGCGGCCAGCGCCCGCCACCGTGCTCGCCAGGCTGGGAATCAAGGCGTGACAGACTTGGGTGGAGGAACCGTCCCCCCCGCCCGGCTTGCGTTTGCCGGGGGGGTTACCCTTGGGAGACCGATTACGGCAGCATCCGGTCCGTGCGACGGGCGAATTCGGCTTGGACTTCCACGCGCCAGCGATAAACGGCTTTCGTACCGGCCGGATCATCGAACCAGTGGTTCTTCGAGACATCCCGCCGGACAAACTGCCCGCCCCAGCCCGGTTGGTCGGGCTTCTCGGGATCGTTCACCCCGCGAAGGGCGCTGACCAGGTGCAGGAACGACGGCGTATCGCCCTCCCACACGCCGGGAACACTGGGGTCCCACCCACTCCGTGGGTACGCAGCGCCCAGCGGGCCGTGGCCCTGACGGACATTCGCCTCCGCCCAAGCCAGGTCCGCGACGGTCTTATCCGCGCCGGTCATGCTCCAGAACATCCCCATGTAGTTCTTCTCCGAGAGAATGAGAAAGAGGCTCGGGAAGCTGTCGAGCAGCCAATCGGTCGTCCCATCCTGTTTGGCGATCAGGTAAAGCCTCAACTTACCCAGGAAGCGTTCCAACTCCGCTGTGCTGCGAGTGGCCCGCACCTTCCAGATGGCCTGGGCCAATTCGCGCGAACCGCCCCACACGCAAACCCACACCGGGCGGGGGTCCGGGCGATCCACGATGCGGATGATGGCGTCCGAGGCCTCCGTGTCCTTGCCCGCGCCGAGGATCTGGTCGAGCGCCTTATACTTGGTTTGCACGGCGGGGGCGCCCCAGGAACCATCGAGCCCCTGCCACGTTACAGAACGAAGCTTCTCCGCCGTGGGATAACGCGGGTCATGTCGCCGCAGATTCTCATCCACTTGGTCGTAGTGCTTCAACATGTCCAGGATGTTCTGCTTCCGCGCCACGTTGGCAAAGGTGCCGGCGGAGGCGATCAGCCCCTCCACCTCGAACTCATTCGCATACAGGAGAAACCGGACCATCGACTGCACATCATCCGGGTCGCTGCACTTCTCCGGCGGATCACCCGGCTTTACTCCCTTGACCGGGATGACGTCCGGCGGCGGAAAGTCGGTCGAGATGATCACGCGCGGGGCGGTGGTCTTGATCGGGTTGGCCTGAGCCTTGGTAGCCTCATCCTGCGCGCACACCAAGGTGGCAAGCAGGCACACGGCGAGTGATGCCAACTGAGTCGTCATTCTCATGTGCTCTTTGCTGTTATGGTCGGAGAGTCGGAAGGCGGCTCTTAACCCATCAGCCATCCGCCCGGCGGCCGTAGGTTCAGAAGCCTCGCGGACGTGACGGCGAGGCGAAGCGACGCGATTGCCTGCTCCCGTGTGCATACTGGCGGCTTGGGTATCGACGGCAATCTGGAGGTCGAAATCGGCGTCACAGATCGAGGCTACAACGGCCAAGGCGCGTTGGAAAGCGGCGAAAGCGAGAGGCTTGAAGGCCAACCCACGGGCAGCGTTGGTGACTTGGATCTGGCCGATGGTTCTATTCGGTTCTCCTTGGAGCGCGAACTTGCTACAACTCCTGCATGTTTCGCCTTGCGTTGCTGCAGATGCGCGTCGAGGGCGGTCAGCCCGCGACCAACCTTGCGCGGGCCACGGCCATGGTCCGCGAAGCCGCCCGACGCGGTGCCCAAGTGGTGCTTCTGCCCGAGGCGCTGAACTTGGGGTGGACCCATCCCTCCGCACCCACACTGGCCGAGCCCATCCCCGATGGTCCTACCTGCGTGGCCCTTTCCGAACTGGCCCGGGAGCACCGCCTGTATCTCTGCGCGGGCCTGGTGGAGCGCGCTCCCGCGGCCATCTACAACAGCGCCGTGCTGCTCGGCCCCCGGGGGGAGTTGCGGTTGCATCACCGCAAGCTGAACGAACTCGAAATCGGCCACGACTCTTATGCGCAAGGGGATCGGTTGGGGGTCGTCCACACCGAGTTGGGCACGTTCGGCCTGATGATCTGCGCCGACGCCTTTGCGCGCGGCCAGGTGGTCTCCCGCACCCTTGGGCTGATGGGCGCGCAAGTCATCCTCTCCCCCTCGGCCTGGGCGGTGCCGGCGGATCACGATCAGACGCGCGAACCCTACGGCCAGCTCTGGCTGGACAACTACGGGCCGGTGGCGCGCGATTACCGGCTCTGGATCGCCGGAGCCAGCAACGTAGGGCCGCTCACCGCCGGTCCCTGGGCGGGCCGGGCCTG
Organism: uncultured Verrucomicrobiota bacterium; assembly: GCA_964472515.1. GTDB lineage: Bacteria > Verrucomicrobiota > Verrucomicrobiia > Limisphaerales > J093 > CAYYMW01. Next base: position 12,584 of record CAYYMW010000167.1, read on the forward strand.
CATCGGGTGCTCGCTGGTGGTGGGGCCTGAGGGCGAACCGGTGCTGCGAGGGCCCTACGGCGCGGAGGCCGAGGCCATTCTGGAATGCGAGATCGCTCCCGAGCCCCGCCCGGCCCGTGGCGATGGCTGGGAGCGCTTCTGGTCCCGTCCGTAGCTCCGCCGTGCCACACGTCCGCCACCGTTTTCCTAATCGACGAGACCGCGCGGCCTCCCTACCATGCCGTCTCAACACGACCTGACCCGTATGTCTCTCAAAGCGATCCTCTCCCGCCGCTCGTTCCTGAAACGATCCGCGCTCGCGGGCGGTGCTGCCGCCGCGCTGCCGCAGATCCTCCCCGCCCGCCTGCTGGGCGCGGATGCCCCCAGCAAGAAGATCACGGTCGGCTTCATCGGCACCGGCGATCACGGCACCAGTTGGAACCTGCGCCGGTATATGAATTTCGACGACGCCCGGGTGCTTGTGGTCTGCGACGTGGATCGCAAACGGATGCAGCAGGCCAAGGAGATCGTGGACACGCAGTACCTGAACAAGGACTGCGCCACGACCGGAGATTTCCGTGAGGTGCTCGCGCGCAAGGACATCGACGCGGTCATGATCTCCACGCCGGACCACTGGCACACCTTGATCAGCCTGCTGGCCCTCGAGGCGGGCAAGGACGTCCAATGCGAGAAGCCCACCCTCTGCATCGACGAAGGGAAGCTCCTCATTCGGAGCGTCCGCAAGCACAACAAGGTCTTCCAGACCAGCACGGAGGACCGCTCCGTGCCCGTCTACCATCGCATGGCCGAGCTGGTGCGCAACGGCCGCATCGGCAAGCTTCAGAAGATCGAGGTGATCCTGCCGAAGCAGCCCAACGTCCCCGGCGATGCCACCCCGCAGCCCGTCCCACCCGAACTCGACTATGAGATGTGGCTCGGCCCCGCACCCCACGCCCCGTACAACAAGGATCGCGTCCACTTCAACTTTCGCTGGGTGCAGGACTACTCCGGCGGGATCATCTGCGACTGGGGCACCCACTTGTTCGACACCGCGCAATGGGCCAACGACACGGAGCGGAGCGGCCCGGTGGAGGTCGAGGGCAAAGGCACCTTCTGGGAAGGCGGCCTCTACAACACGGTCAAGGACTACGACCTCACCTACCGCTACGCCAACGGCGTGGTCATGACCTGCCAGCCGGGGGACCCGAGCATCAAGTTCATCGGCACCGATGGTTGGGTGGGCAACCGCGGCTGGCGGGGCGACCTCGAGGCCAGTTCCAAGGAGATTCTCAACTCGAAGATCGGCCCGAACGAGCTGCACCTCTACACCAACCTGGCGGGCGAACACCGCGACTTCCTCGATTGCGTCCGGAGCCGCAAGGACCCCTATTTCCCGGTCGATATCGGGCACCGGGTTTCGACGGTTTGTCATTTGGGCAACCTCGCCATCAAAGTGGGCCGCAAGCTCAAGTGGGATCCCCAGGCCGAGCGCTTCCTCAACGACGACTCCGCCAACGCCCTCCTGACCCGCACCCTGCGCGCCCCCTGGAAGTTCCCGGCGGTGTAGGGG
>CAYYMW010000168.1:0-14131 GCA_964472515.1 uncultured Verrucomicrobiota bacterium
GTGGGGGAGGGGAGGTGCGGGGTTATTTGGGTTTGGGCTCCAAGGCCTCCAACCGGCGCACCAGGTCGGCGTTCTGGGTCTTCAAGGTGTCGACTTGAGCTTGGAGTGCCTCGGTCTGCCTCGCCAACTCCTGAAGGGCGCTGACCGCGGTGGCCAGGACTTGGCCGGAGTCGACGCTGACCTTGTCCTGCACATAACGCCCAAACACAAAGACCGGTTGCGGCGCCAGGGTCCAGCCGTCGATCTCGAACTCCAGCCCCGTGGGCACCGCGATCACCTCCCGCTCCAGCGTCTCGCTCCCGCAGGTCAGCCGCACCCGGTCGCCGATGCCCAGGCCATGGGGCCGTCCCACCATGATGCGCGCCCGCTCCAACCCCTCGTTCACCGAGAGGCTCAGGGCGGGGCTGTTGATGGTGGGGGCGAAACCGCCCGGCCGCGACGCCGCCTGCGGCAGCACGGTCGCTACCTCGGCGCCGATGAACCCCTTGGCCTCGGCGGAGGCTCCTTGGCCCGGGTCCGTGAGGCGGAAATTGGTTACCTGCAGTTTTCGCAGCAGAGCCAGATCGGAGGCGCCGTCACTGCGGCCCACCGCGATCCGCCCCTCCTCGGACGGAGCCGCATCCAAGGACTTGCCCGCCGGGTTGGCGGCCGCCACGTTGGTGGCCAGCGGCTCCAGCCGCGGCCCCAGGCGGATCGTCGTTTCGCCGGCCGCAGGCGTGGGGGCTTCTTGGGCCGTTGCCGGCCAGATCAGCGTCAATGCCAGGAGACAGAACCACCGCGACACATTCATGGCCGGATGCTGGCACAAACCACGGCCGAGGGGGAGCACGCAATGCGTGCGCGCCCGTTTTGGGGCGGGCGCACGGGGCGCTTCTCCGCCGTGCCCCCGGCGGTCCGGGCCGGCGGGCGGGGGCTCACGCCTTCTCCAGCGCGGCCACCAGGCCTTCGGCCGTGTGGACGGAGGCCTCCAGCGCCGCCGACAACCCCAAGGCCTTGATCGCCTTGGTCGTTTCGGGGCCGATGCTGGCCAGCCGGATGCCTGGATGCCGCTTCAGGAGGTCCGGGAGATTGAAGCGGGCATGGAAATGCTCGACCGTCGAGCCACTGGTAAACGTGATCCAGTCGGCTCCTTCGGAGTTCAGGCGGGTGACGGCGCCGGCTCGGTCCTCGGTTTCCGCCACCGTTTGGTAGCAGGGAATGTCGTCCACGATGGCCCCGAGGTTCTCGAGCAGCCTGGGCAGTTCCGGCGTGGCTTTCTCGGCCCGCACCAGCATGATCCGCAGATTCTCCACGGTCTCGTAGTTCTTGAAGGCGCGGGCAATCTCCGTGCCGACATACTCGCGCGGCGTCAAATCCACCTTCAGGTGCAGTTCCTTCAATTTGGCCGCGGTGGCGGCCCCCACTGCGGCAATGCGCACCCCCCCGATATCCCGCAGGTCCTCGAAGGCGCGGAAGAAATACTCGAAGAACGAGGTCACGCCGTTGACGCTGGTGAACACCAGCCAATCATAGGAGTTCAGTCCGGCCAGGGCTTCCACCAGCGGCTCGTGCTGGGTGGGCGGGGCCGTCTTGATGGTGGGGATCTCCAGCACATCCGCGCCCCGCTCCCGCAGGGCCTGCACCATCCCTGCCGCCTGCTCCCGCGCGCGGGTGACGACAATGCGCTTGCCAAAGAGCGGCCGCCGCTCGAACCAGCCCAGCCGGGAGCGCAAGTCCACCACGTCTCCCAGCACCGTGACCACCGGGGAGGTGAGCCGGGCTTCCGCTGCCTTGTGGGCAATGTCCGCCAGCGTGCCCGTGACGCTCTGCTGCTGTCCGGTGGTGCCCCAGCGAACCATGGCGGCCGGGGTGCCGGCGGCCATGCCCTTCTGCAACAGGTGCGCCGTGAGTTGGGCGATGCGCTCGGCGCCCATCAGGATGACCTTGGTGCCACTGCCGCGCGCGACGTGGTCCCAGTCGATGCCATTGTCGGGCTTGGTGGGGTCGTCGTGGCCAGTGATTACCGTGAAACTCGAACAATGCTCCCGGTGCGTCAACGGGATGCCCGCGTAGTTGGGCACCGCCGTCACCGACGACACGCCCGGGACCACTTCAAACGGAATTTTCGCCGCCGCCAGCGCTTCCGCTTCCTCGCCGCCCCGGCCGAAAATGTAGGGGTCGCCCCCTTTGAGCCGCACCACGGTCTTGCCCGCGCGCGCATGCTGGATCAACAGCGCGGTGAGCTGTTCCTGGGTGAGGTCGCTCTCCCGTGCGCGACTCACCACCTCGGCCGCGGGATTCGCCAGGTCGAGCAAGGCCGGGTTCACGAGCGAGTCGTACAGAATGACGTCCGCCCGCCCGAGGAGCGCGGCTCCCCGGAGGGTCAACAATTGGGCGTCGCCCGGTCCGGCGCCCACCAGATAGACAGTGCCTCGCGGCTTCATGCGGGCGAACTCTACGCGCCCGGCGGCGGGGCTGCAACGAAGTCCGGGCATGTCTGCGCGGCGTGCATCGCGTGCGTCGCATAACGCGCGGCCATTCAGAACCCCCGCCGAGCCTCCGTTTCAGTCGGCCACATCGCAACAAAACCAAAAGAGTGCTTGCAATCCGAACCTGAATCGCTAGATTTGCCCCGCTTTCGAGAGCGAGCGTAGCTCAGTCTGGTAGAGCGCAACCTTGCCAAGGTTGATGTCGAGGGTTCGAATCCCTTCGCTCGCTCCATTTTCTTTTCTTCACGGCCGCAGGGCCATCCCACTACGAACACCGCCATCGGCGGGTTCTTGGGACGGTTGGGGCACTCCTCACGACGAAACCGGCGAAAAGCGGGCCGCTCCTCGCCGCGCGGCTTTCTGCTTCGCCGTCAAGCAAGCGCCCGAGGCAGACAAACCAAGCGGGCGCTCCGGGGTTGGCGCGTTAGGGAACGCGTTCGCAGGGCGGGGTCTCGGGCTTACTTGCCCTTGGGATCGAGGTTCAGTTTGAGGTCGGCCTCGGTGACGGTGGAGGTCACGCCTTGGGCGGGAACCTCGAGCTTGGAGAGCCAGACCACCGCGTTGAGGACGACCTTGCGGAAGTTCTCGTCGCCCCAGTTCTGATGGTAGTGGCCGCCGGTGAAGCCGAAGCCGCGTCCACCGTCCGGACGTTCCACGCACCACATCATGATTTCGTCCTGGCCGCTGGCCGCCACGATGTGGTCGTACGGCCCCTGCGGGTAAACGTACGGGCCTTTGCGCACGGCGTCGGAGGGCTTGGCCACCAGCAACGGGGTGACGCCTTCCATGTTGGGCCGGAATCGCATGTGCATGTACCACTCGTCCTTGATGGAGAAGGGCTTGACGCCCCGCGTGATGGGGTGGTCGGGGAACTTCTGGTAGTCGGGCGACCACATCGGGTTGCAGGAGAAGTGGTCCTCGTAGTAGCCGCCGATCCAGTCTTGGAATTCCTTGCCGGCCTTGTCTTTGGGAACCTCGACCGCGAAGTGGGCCATGCCGATCCCGACGCCTTTCCTGGCCAACCCACCGATCACCTGCAGGTGGTCGCCCTGGAGGTAAGGATGCCCGCCGCCGCCATCGGAGAAGAGGAAGACGGCATCGGCGCCGTCGAAGGCTTTGGGATCATCGGGCCAGCCTTGGTTGTAGGCGCTGATCTTGAGGCCGGGATAGGCCGCCAGGCATTGCTTGAGCAGCAGGACCCCGGCGTTGAACTCGTGGTCGCCGGGGCCGTGGCTGGGTTTGCCGGCAATCATCACCAGTTTGCGCTCCGCCGCCGTCGAGGAGGTTACTGCGGCGGCGGTCATGAGGGCCGCCATCCAACCAAGCCAGGCTTTCATTCGAGTTCCTTTTGAGACATTAAGTAGAAGGCGCGGCCGGACTATCGACCCGGCCGCGCCTTCCGGCTTTCGTTAATTCTTCTTGTCCAGGTTGTCCTTCAGCATGGCCTCGGTGACCGCGACTTCCAGGCCCTGGGGGGGCACTTCGGCCTTGGCGATCCAGAGGATGGCGTTGAGCACCACCTTGCGGTAATCGGGATTACCCCAGAACGCGTGGGAGTGGCCCCCGGTGAAGCCGAAGCCGCGCCCGCCGTCGGGCCGCTCGATGGCCCACATCACATGCTCCGGTTCGCCCATGTGCTTCTGGACTTCGGGATTGCCGCCATGCGGTTCGTTGGCGCCGGGCTTGCCCCGGGTCGCGTCCGGCGGCACCGCACTGAGGATCGGGGTCACGTTCTTCATCCCTTCGGGGAAGCGCATATGGTAGTACCATTCGTCGTTCTGCTTAAAGGGCTTCACCCCGCGCGTGATCGGATGCTCCGGAAAGGCCTTGAAGTCGGCCTCCCAAAAGGGATTCACCGACCAATAGGTCTCGAAATAGCCGCCCGCCCAGGCGAGGAACTCCGCGCCGCCCTTGTCCTTGGGAACCTCCACCGCGTAGTGCAAAAGCCCCAAACCCACGCCCTTCTTCATGAGCCCGTCCAGCACTTGGAGACGGTCGCCCTGGATGAACGGATGGCCGCCGCCGCCATCGGAGTAGACGACGATCGCCGCCGCGTTCTCGAACACCTTCGGATCGGCCGGCCAGCCGCCGGCGACGTACACAGGCTGGACGCCGGTCATTTGGCGCAGACAATAGGTGAAGAGTTGGCATCCGGCGGCATGCTCGTGGTCGCCCTTGCCATGGCTTGCGCCGCCCGCCACCAGGACGATCTTCCGGTCCAGGTTCTTCAGGCGGACGTTCTTGAATTCGATCTTCATGGGCTCGCCGGCGTGAACCTGAAAGGCCAGGATGCCGGTCGGGCGGTGCTTGGGACTGTTGTCCTGCACGTCCACCATGGTGACGCCATTGATCTTGTGGATGAAGTGGTAGCCTTGAACGACGATCTCGTACTCGTTCCAATCGTTCTTCTTGATGGCGGCCTGGAGTTCGCTGCTCTTCCCGAGTTCGCCGAGAACCTCCTTCTTGTTGTCGGCCGTCCATACCACCTTTTGGCCGCGCTCGGCCATGATGCCGCGGCCGCCGGCCACGCCCGCCTCGTCGTAGAGAATCCCGGAGTAGCTGTCGCCGTACTCGATGTCGGCCTGGTAGCCGCCGGCCACGAACTCAGCGGGATTCACGGTCTGGCTGCGGTACTGGACTCCGGAGTTGACGAAGTTCTTCTCGTTGCCGGGGGTGGTCCGGTAGGAGAAGCGAAGCACGAAGTCCGACACCAGCCCGCCTTTCCAGGTGAGGAAGGTGTTGTGCGGGGTCGGGTTTTCCTTCGTGGTCTGGCCGACGATGGCGCCCTCCGCGACGGACCAGTATTTCGGGTTGCCCACCCAGCCGGCGGTGTCCTTCCCGTTGAAGAGCGGGACGAACCCCTCCTCGGTTTCCGCGCCGCGAGCCGGGCTCAGCGCGGGCAGCAGCCCCGCGGCCACGCACGCCGTGATCATCCACTTTCCAAACGTATTCATAGTCTCAAGATTGTCATACTAGCAGACCCATGCTCATGACGAGCGGGAGGGGTGCTGCATTCAGAGTCGGTTCCAAGCCAATGAAAAGGCTGCCACCAGGCAGGCCCGGGTGGCAGCTCGCAAAAGCCGCAGGGTGCGCTCAGGCCAGCGCCTTCTTGAGGAACTTCAGGCCCTTGACCGCGATGTCCTGGTTGCTGGGCTCGATCTGCCGCCAGATCGCCGCCGCCCGGGCGATGACCTTCACGTCCTGCGTGAAGGACTCGATGACCACGCTGCCGTCATACTTGGCGGCCTTCAACGCCTTGGCGATGCCGGGCCAGTCGATATGGTCGCCGCCCGGGGTGCCGCGGTCGCTGCCGCAGGCGTGGAAGTGCCCCAGCACCTTGGCGGCCTTCTTGACCGCGGCGGGCTGGTTCTTCTCCTCGATGTTCATGTGGAAGGTGTCGTAGTGCAGCTTCAGCGCCGGGCTGCCGACATCGGCGATCATCTGCAGGGCCTGGTCGATCGTGTTGATGAAGTCGGTCTCGAACCGGTTGAGCGGTTCCATGCAGATGACCTTGCCCTTCTTCTCGGCGTATTTGCAGAGTTGCTTCAGGTTCTTCACCACCGTGCGCCACTGCTGCTTGTATTCCTTGGGCGGCACCGCGTCGGCGCGGCCGACGGCGGAATAGACCGGCCCGATCAGCGACGGACAATCGAGGACGACCATCTGGTCGATCAGCGCCTTCATGTACTTCAGGGCGGTCTCCTGTTGCTCGGGCGTGCCGCGCAAGTCGCGATCCGGTCCCAGGCAGGCGCAGGCCGAACAGCAGGTCAGGCCGCTCTTATCGAGTTCAGCCTTCACCGCCGCCGGGTCGATGTGGCTCGGGTCCTCAATGGCGAGTTCCACGGCGTCGAACCCCCATTTCTTGAACTGGGGGAAAAGTCTGGTGCTCTTCGTGGTGAAGGGTGAGGTGAATAGGAAGGTATTGATGCCGAATTTCATATTGGACGTTTTTCCCACGCTAGCGAAACCGGGCTGGGTGTCAAAAACAATCGGCTCCTTCGGCGGCCGCGCCGGCCTCGCGGCGGCCGGTCCTCGCGCGCCTTGCTGTATCGCCGGGAGGCTGGCAGACTAGCCCCACTGATGCGCGACACGCTGCGGGCCTGGAATGAGGCGTTGGAGACGTTCGTGCTCGAGGTGATCTTCGAGCAGCGATCGGGGAAGCGCGCCGCCCTGGTGCGCGGCGTCCTGTTCGGGCTCTCGAAGGCGTTTCACGCGTGCGTGAAGACCCGGCATTTCCTCTACCGGGCCCGGATCATCCGCGACACCACCCTGGGGGTGCAGGTCATTGCCATCGGCAACCTGACCGTGGGCGGCACCGGCAAGACGCCGGTGGTCGAGAAGTTCGCCCGGGAACTGCGCGACCAGGGGCGCAACGTGGCCATCCTCTCGCGCGGCTACCGGTCCCGGCCCACCCCGCTCATGCGCCAGTTGACCAACCGCCTCTTCTTCCGGCACGACAGCACCCCGCCGCGCGTGGTGTCGGACGGACGCTCGCTGCTGCTCGACTCGGAAATGGCCGGGGATGAGCCCTACATGCTCGCGAGCAACCTCAAGGATGTCGTGGTCCTCGTGGACAAGGACCGCGTGAAAAGCGGCCGCTACGCCATCGAGAAGTTCGGTTGCGACACCCTGCTGCTGGACGACGGCTTTCAGTACTGGAAATTGCTGGGCAAGCGGCGGGACATCGTCCTGATCGACTGCCAGCAGCCGTTTGGCAACCGGCACCTCCTCCCGCGCGGGACCCTCCGCGAGCCGCCCTCGCATCTGGCCCGGGCCAGTTGGGTGTTCATCACCAAGAGCGACGGCCAGACCGCCGCGCTGCGGGCGGAGATCGCGCGGCTCAACCCTCACGCCGGGGTCATCGAGTGCATCCACCATCCGCTCTACTTCGAGGATGTTTTCAGCGGGCAACGGTTCGAACTCGACTTGCTCAAGGGCCGGAAGGTGGCCTCGCTCAGCGGCATTGCGCAGCCGGAGAGCTTCGAGCGCAGCCTCGTCAATCTGGGCGGCGAATTGGTCTACAGCAAGCGTTTTGCCGACCATCACCGGTTCTCCCAGCAGGAAATCCTGAATGTCATCAACCGCAGCAAGAAGCGCGGGGCGGCCATGATCCTCACCACCCAAAAGGACGCCGTGCGCTTTCCCAAGATCGACCGGCGCGACCTGCCGATCATCTTCATGCGGGTGGAGATCAAGATCCTGCACGGAGCGCGGGACTTTCAGGAGTGCGTGCGGCAGATTTGCTTCCGCTGAGAGGGGGGCTTTACCGCGCGTGATGGGGCAGGGGAGGCAAGCCGCGCGTCAAGACAGGTCTCCGTTCCGAGAACCGGCCCGGGGCCGAATTCGCCCTCGGACCGACCGATCCCGGCGGTGCCGGACGCTATGACTGCTGGTTCAGGCGTGGCTGAAGATGGGGGCTTCAAAGAAACCAGACGAAACGGCGGGAAGCTGTTGACAAGGTGGCCACCTTGTATAGACTACGCCCCGCCGAAACCGATGGGGTCGTAGCTCAGTTGGTAGAGCACCACAATGGCATTGTGGGGGTCAGGGGTTCGAATCCCCTCGGCTCCACCATCTTCGGCATCAAGGACTTAGGTTCGAAGCAGTCTTCAGTTGCAGCGCCCGGTTGCATCCCGAACACACCTTCTCCAAACCCGTCAGGAATACAGGTCTTTTGAGGCATCTTACCGTAGACACTGAGCTCCGGTTCCAAGCTCCGTGGCGTTCGCCCGGGAGCCGGGTTGAAGGGGTACACGTCCACGACTCTCTCTGCTCCTCCCAAGCAGCATGGCGCAGTCTTGGACGAACGGCTGCCGGTTCGCGGTGCCTGTTCGCAACCTGGGTCCATTCCAGTGGTCTTCATCAAGCCCGCGGCCAAACGTTGGTCGGCCGGGCGTGGCTGCCAAGGGTTCTCTCGGTAAATCAGATGGAGGGGATGATCGCGCGCCGGCCTTCGATGTACTCGCGGACCACCCGGTTGGACACGGCGAGCTTCTGCTGGACGGACAGGTCCTGCCTTTCGTGAAGAAGGATCATGCAGATGCTCAGCAAATCGCCGGTGCCGGTGGAGTGAATCGAACATTGGGCAGTATTTGCCGGTTCCTGAATCCACTGCCCGGCGCCATGGTAACCCGCGCCCTCCGCCCCCATGTGAACGACCACGGATTTCACTCCCCAGTCGCCTAAATGCCGCAGGGCCGATTGCAGGTCCTGAGTGTCCGTGAAGCGTGTCAATTCGGAGACGTTGCCGTGAGCGATGTCGACGAGGTCCAGCGTCTCGCGCAAGAGTTGCTTGCGACGGGCGATCTTCGCCTGGTCGCCACCATTCCACTGCGGATCGAAGTTGATGTCCAGGGAGGTCACGAGGCCGCGGCGGCGGGCTTCGGCCAGCAGGCGGCGGTTTCCGCCTTCCAGCATGGGCCGGGAAAACCAGACGTCGGCCCGAAGGAGATGGGCGCAGCCATCCAGCACCGTCAAATCGATATCGTCAAAGGTCAGGTTCTCGTTGTTGGGGAGACAACTGAGGAAATGGCGGTGGCCGGTGGCAAAGCCGAGAGCGACTGTGGTGCCGGTGGCGCAGTGCTGGTCCCGGGCGAAGACCGTGCGTACGCCGTGCTTTTCCATCGCCCGTTGGAGTTGATCGGCCAGCGCGTCCGCGCCCGTTTTGCCGCAGAAGCGGACTTCTGCACCCAGGGCCGCCGCCGCGCAGGCACTGTTGGCGCCACCGCCACCTATGGTCTCGCACACGGCCGCCACGGAGGTTTCCCCGTCGCGCAACAGAGCGGCGGATTCAGCCACCCCGAGCAGTCTCACGTCGCGGTTCACGTTGCCGATCACGCAGATCGGGCCGCCGCCGGCAAAAAGCGGGTCAATCATGGGGCATTTCCTGAAGTACGGTTGGCAAATCCGGGATGGAGGGGCGGCCGCCAAAATGCTGGACCGAAAGGCCCGCCGCCACGGTGGCAAACCGCAAAGCGTCAACGAGCCCCTTGCGCTGCAGCAGGGCATGGGCAAACGCGCCATGAAACACGTCACCTGCACCCGTGGTGTCGACCGTCCTGACCGCTTGGGCGGGAAGGTGCCCGTGTTCGCGGCCATTGTCGAAGACGCAGCCGTGCTCGCCCAGGGTAATGACCGCGACTCTGCCGTTGAGTTGCTGCAGGGCATGCGCGGCTTGCGGCCAATCGGCCTCGGCCGGTTGCTGGCCGGTGATCTGGGTGGCGAAACGTTGTGAACTGACCAGGTAGTCCACGCGCCGGGAGAGTTCGCGTGTGCCCTCGCGCAGGGAACCGGCATCGAGCACCGTGAGCGCGTTCGGAAAGGCCTCGAGCGCGGCCAGGGAGGCCTCGAGTTCGTGGCCATCGAAGAGCATGAGCTGGGGATCGAGGCCGCGAAGGGCGTCGGCCTGAAGCCGAAGGCCCGTGCCCGGAGGCTTGCGGTTGATGATGGTGCGCGAGCCGTTAAGCCGGTTGGTGAGGATGGCGGACACGGGGGTCACCCCGCCGGGCCGTTGTTCCACCAGGCGGCAGTCAACCCGTACGTCGGCTAGTTCCTTCAGAATGCGTCGGCCCGGGTCATCCGCGCCGATGAGAGCCGCCAAGGCGGTGGGCACTCCCCAGGAGGCGAGCAGCCAGGCTGCGTTGGCCGCCGGCCCGCCGCTTGATTCCAGGAGCAGGTCGGTCTGGGCCTTGGAATTCTCCGTCGGATAGCCGTCTACGACAAAGCACAGGTCGTAGGTGGCGTGTCCGATGCACAACGCCGTCACGCTCATGGGCGGACGCCGGCCAAGGCTTGTTTGAGCTGCGCCATGAACAGGTGCTCGATGACCAGATGAATCGCCTCAACCTGCGGCGTGGATTCCACCGGCACGAGGATGGAAACCGTGGATTCACGATGCATGATCCCGCCATCGAAACCGACCAGGCTGATCGTGCTGGCGCCGGTCTCATTGGCAAATCGAACCGCCCGCGCCAGATCCGCAGAAAACCCGGTGCCACCGTGAACCGAGCAGGCGATCAGCACATCTCCTTTTTGGAGCAGGCCTCGCATCAGGTTGACGAACACGTCGGCGCGGTCGGCGTCGTTCGCCCACGCCGTGTAGAGGCTGATGTTATCCGTCAGACAACGCGCATCGAAGGGGCGCTGGCCCGCTGGTATCACGTACTTGGACAGGTCGCAGGCAAAATGCTGGGCCGTGGAGGCAGAACCCCCGTTGCCGAGGGTGAAGACACGTCCCTGACGGTGATAGCAGTCCAACAGGAGGCGGCAGGCGCGATCGAGCGCGTGGTGGTCCAACTGGCCGATGAGGTCGCCGGTTTGCCTGAGGAAGGAGGCGATTGTCGTTGCTGTTTTTGGCATAGGTCAACGCTGGCAAAGCACGACCAACCCCGGGACGGCGTTGGTTTGCGTGCGTCCTATCTAACGCGCCAGGCCGAGCCTTGGCAAGCGTGCAGCCTTGCGGCAGAAGGGTGCCCGGCTGCTTGGGGAGCTTCCCAGAGAACGGCCATGTCGGCTTTAAGACTGGTGCGCTGCGGTCTGAAGTGAACTCGACACGCCAACCAACGAAAATCCCATGCCACGCAATTCACCGCTCGCGCCGGTCAGGCTTCCCAAGCCCGCCACGATATGGATGCCCAACGTTGCGACCCGTGCGGGCCTTTGCCCTCGGCTACCGCGTGCCGCACCTACGGCGCTAGGGCGCGCCAAGGCCCTTCGGCAAGGTGTGGCGCGGACATAGGGTCGGGCTTGACAGGGACGGTGGACGAGCGGAGGGTGAGGAGGTCTGCCATGGGTTTGAAGTTGCACAGTTGCAGCGGGTTGCACGAGAGAGACGTGCCGGGAGTGAACGCGTGTCCGGGTGGAAGCGCGGCCGGCGGCGACCAGAACGGGTTGAACCTGCGCAGCGCGACGTGGTCGAACGACGCCGAGAACCAGTTGACCAGCCGCACGGTGCCCGGGTTCTACGAGGTCGTGGGACAGGCGAACCCGGGAGCGACGGTCACGGTGAATACGCTCTCGACCTACCGCCGGGGCGAGTATTTCCGCAAGGAACTGACGGTGAGCAACGGGTCCGGCCCGGCGTGGACCTCGGTGGCCGTGAGCGCCACGGCGGGCACCACCAACACCACCTGGCCCACCGGCAGCGTGCTGACCCCGCCAGCCGGCCAGACCTTCCAGCCCGACGCGGACGGGAACCTGACCAACGACGGCCTCTGGGTGTATGTGTGGGATGCGGAGAACCGGTTGACCCAGGTCTCTAGCACCACGGCGGTGCCCACCGCCGCCCGCAAGAAGGTGCTATGCGAGTACGATCCGCAGGGGCGGCGCATCCGCAAGACGGTGTACCTCTGGGCCACGAGCGATTACTCGACCACCCCCACCTCGGACGTGGCGTTCGTGTACGACGGGTGGAACCTGGTGGCGGAGGTGAACGCCACGCCCAAGACGCTGGTGCGGGGCTATGTCTGGGGCACGGACCTCTCGGGTTCCATGCAGGGGGCCGGTGGCGTGGGCGGGCTCCTGTGGGTGCGCCCTTCCGGGCAGAACCCGCAGTTCGTGGCGCACGACGGCAACGGGAACGTGGTGGGCTGGACGGATGCGGCCAACGGCGCCGCCACCGCCCGCTACGAATACGGCCCCTTCGGCGAAGCCATCCGCCGCACAGGCACGCTCGCCGCCCAAAACCCCTTCCGCTGGAGCACCAAGTACACCGACGACGAAACCGATCTGGTGTACTACGGCTACCGCTACTACAGCCCCAGCATGGGAAGATGGATCAGCAGAGACCCGATTGAGGAGGAGGGAGGGAACAATCTGCATGGGTTCGCTCAAAATGACTCTGTAGGGCGATTCGACATTACGGGTCTGATTGCCCCCCACCACGACGATCCTTACAATCCAAGCTTGGCAGGCAAGCCGTGCTGCAATGCCTGCGTCCGAAAGCCATGCATAATCAGCGCGACCAGATTGAAGGATAGGGGCAGCGAACGCGGCATGTTCCGAATAGCTGCAGTTGACTTCTCGATGTCGGGCTGCTGTCTGCAAAAGCAACTGCGTTGGACGAGCTGCATACGCGCAGGACACTCAATGGGGGGAGTGATAACAGGGTGCAACAATTCTACATCATGTGACTTCGATCCCGGCTATGGATCGGGTATCGAAAACGGCGCGTGGCTAATCGCGCTCTACGCGAGGTACCTCTCCTGTGAAAATGGGGTCTGGGCAAAGCACGAGGACGTCATGCTTGCCGCCATTTACTGCCATATGGTGTGGCGACCTTGGCCCTTGAAGCAGAAGTGGGTTTGTGACTGATTCTGACCGTTAGAACGTATGCGCAAGCGAACAACAATGGTACCATTGTCCATCGCAGCGGTGCTGCTGTGCGCGTCATTTGCGGCCTACTACCATAGTTTGCGAATGCATCAATTAACTGCAAGGTACCGGTATGAGTGTCCAATGCATCTTGCAGACCTGTGGGACATCATAATGGCGTTAGCCAGAGAGCGTCGTCGCTTTCCCGAAGACCTGACCTCCATTACTAACAAGATGTCGATCTCGCGGTATGCCGCGCAATCGCGACGTTACCCTGGTTTGTGTCCTACATCAGATTCTCCTGTGGAAATCGAAAAGCTGACCGCAGATTCATTCGATTATACTTATGTCAACTGGTCCTCCAGAGCATTTACGAACATCACCCACGTTCCTGGAGAGTATCCATTGGCCTATGACCGTACATTGGCCAACCATATTTACAGAGGCATATTTGTCCTTAAAGTCGACGGTAGTGTTATATGGGATCATGGTGCCGCATGGCTGCGTGACTTTAGCAACGCTCACCCTGAGTACCACATAGTTATCCCACAGTAGTTAAGGAGTTGGTTCGTCGTAAAGGGGTCAGTTCATGGTACTGGCATATTCACGGCTCCTCACGGAAGGTGTGGGCCGGTCGGAATAGGGGTCGGTTCCTGGTATTGACACTCAAGAAGTGGCCAATCTGCGAATGCGCTTGGCGTAGTCCGGCTGGCGCTCAATTGGCGCGCTTGGCGACACAGAAAACCCATGACTGACAAGATGTCGCCACCTTGGACTGCGAAGGAGCTTGCTCTCCTCGGCACCATGCCCGATCCCGAGAATAGGGGTCGCGAGAATAGGGGTCGGTTCCTGGTAGTGACACTCAAGAATTGACCAATCTGCGAATGCGCTTGGCGTAATCCGGCTGGCGCTCAATCGGCGCGCTTGGCGACACAGAAAACCCATGGCTGACAAGAAGTCACCACCTTGGACTGCGACGGAGCTTGCGCTCCTTGGCACCATGCCCGATCCCGAGTTGGCCTGCCGACTGGGACGCACCCGCAGCGCCGTCCAACTCAAGCGTCATCGGCGGGGCATCCGGATGTTCCAGTACGTCCCGCGTCGGAAGCCCGAAGAACTCGCCTTGCTTGGGAAGGTCAGCGACGAAGAAGTGTCGCGGCAGACCGGACGCTCCCTCGTGGCCATCAAAGCCAAGCGGCTGAAAGACACGAACGTCCGCTTCCCCACCCACACCCCGAGCTGGCCGCTGAGCCGCTGGACCGAGGCCGACAAAGCCCTCCTGCGCGAGTGCAATAACCGGGAAGTCATGGCCCGATTGGGTTGTCCGAAGTACGCGGTTGAACAGGCCCGCA
>CAYYMW010000169.1:0-5593 GCA_964472515.1 uncultured Verrucomicrobiota bacterium
CGTCCCCGATCTCCATCGCCCAACCCAACCCGGCCGACACCCTCCACCCGCTGCCCGGCAGTGCCCCGACCTTCCGCCCAGCCGATCCGGCCCTCCTCGCCCGCGTCGCCGACATCTGCCAACGCCCCGTCCCCTTCGTCGATTCCCGTCCGCTACCCGCCAGCGGCAAGGCGAGCCAATAGCCGATAACCAACCGAAAAGCACCCCCTGACCGTCCGTGAGCCATCCCGTGTGGGCTGGTTTCTGGCATCCGCTCGATCAGGCATCGCGCCGACCACCGGACCCCGTGCCTCCTCGCCTCCAACCCCTCCGCCGGGATGCCACATCCGCCCAGAGTCGTGCATGGGCTGCTCGCCCCCATGTTCCCGGCAACCGGCCTGCCTGGCGGACTCGCCAAGCCATCCTTCATCCGGCTTTTTCATGAAAACCATCAGTTGCGCCAATTCTGCTACAATGCGTCTATATCATTGACTGCCAAACTGATACCGCTATGCTCCCTTCCATGGATCGCCGATTTCACAAACCGCTGGGCAACACTGGCACAGCGCTCACCGCGATCCCTTCGGAGGCATGGTTCAACGCGGCACGGCAACCAAGGCGCACACGATGAAACTGAGTGGGATACAACTGGCTTTGGGAGCGGCAGCGGCATCACGTTGGATCGCTGCCCTGTGGCTGGCACTTTCCATCCACGCAGGCGACCCCGTGCTGCTCGGCCAGTGGCCGGGCTACCCTCGAGGTAGCGCACAAGATGTGGTGATCACCAATGGCTTGGCGTACGTGGCACAGGGAGGGCTGGGCGTCTATGACGTCAGCGATCCGACCAAACCGCTCCGACTGAGTACCTCTCCGCTGACCGGCACTTGCTACGGCGTGGCCGTCGCCGGCCACTTGGCGTATCTCGCTGCACAAAGGGACGGACTGCTGATCGTTGACGTCACTGACCCGGCGAGGCCTGCGTTGCTGGGAGGCTGGAAAGGGAGTGGCGACACCTATCATGTCACGGTTGTGGGCAACCTTGTGTACCTTGCCGACGGACCAGCCGGGCTCCAGATCATCGATGCGACCAATCCCCTTGCGCCGGTCCTATTGGGTAATTTCAAGACCACGGAGTTCGCTGAAAGCGTCACCGTCGCGGGCAATCTGGCCTATGTTGCCGATTGGCATTCGGGTTTCCACATCGTTGATGTCAGCAACCCAAGCGCTCCGATTCGGATCGGCGGATTCAACACGAGTGTCTTGACGTTCGGCGTTGCCTTGGCGGACAACCTGGCCTACGTCGCGGACTTCGGTAAGGGCCTGATGGTCTTCGACGTCTCCAATCCGGCCAGCCCGATCCTGTTGGGCAAGTGTTCAACGACGTTAGATCCTTTCGCGGTGGTCGTCGTGGATGGCTATGCGTACGTGGCCTGCAGAGACGCAGGCCTGGACATCATCGACGTGCGAAATCCCGCCAAGCCTTTGAAGGTAAGCAATTGCAGGATGAACGGAGTCGCGCGCAGGCTCAAGGTGCTTGGCGGCCTCGCTTATGTGGCAGATGGCGATGGTGGGTTGGTGATTGTGGATGTCACCAATCCCGTGCAGCCGGCCGTGCGCGGAAGTTACCAGACCGCGGGCTCCGGAAGAGGGGTAGCGGTCACCGGAGACTTGGCGTTTCTTGCAGACGAAGGTGCCGGGCTACAAATCCTCGATGTCTCCAACCCCAGCGCCCCCGTCAAGCTGGGTGGATTCGACACGGAGGGAGATTCGGTCGATGTGTGTGTGACCGGGAGGACAGCCTACGTGGCGGACGGAACCAAAGGCCTCCAAGTCATCGACGTCACCGACCCAACCGAACCTATCCGCTTGAGTTGTTTCAGAGACGGCACCTACGGATCAGATATTCAGATTGTCGGCAACGTGGGTTACGTGGCCGGGGGGGTTGGGGGGTTGCAGGTGCTGGACCTATCTGAGCGGACGAGCCCTGTTTACCTCGGCAAGTTCGAGACCCCCGGCGACGCCGAGGCGCTCGCTATAGCAGGCGGCCTCGCATACATCGCTGACGACCAGGGCGGGTTCCGCGTTGTTGATGTCAGGGATCCGGCGCGAACCTTGTCGGTCGGCGCCTGCCCCTTGCCCGGGTACTCGCACGACGTCGCGGTCGAGGGGCACTTCGCTTACGTTGCTGGGTGGTCCGCGGGGCTGCTGCATGTCGTCGACATCGGTGACCCCATGCATCCCCTTCTTGTGGGTACGTTCACGACCGGGTCCGTTGCCTCAGGCGTGGCCGTCGCCGGAGATCTAGTCTACCTCGCCAATGGACGGGATCTCCAAGTGATCGACACGAGCAACCCGGCCAGACCCATGTTGGCTGGGAGCTACGAGTCACCGGGATACGCATGCGGGGTAACGGTGGTAGGCAACAGAGCCTATTTGGCCGATGGCGATCAGGGCCTGTCCATCCTGGATGTCTCCAACGTCGCTCCCGGGAGGCCCCAGGTGGCCGTCGAGCCCGCGGCTTCGACCAATGCCCCTGGCACGACCGTTACCTTCTCTGCCAACGCTGTAGGAGAGGCTCCGTTTACGTACCAGTGGATGCGCCTCGGGACCAACTTGGTGGACAATGGACATGTCGTGGGAGCCACCAATGCCAACCTCACGATCACGGAGCTTGAGCTGCAGGATAGCGGCTACTTCGATGTGGTGGTCACTTCGACCCTGGGCGCCGCCCGCCGTGCCAGCGTCCGCCTGACCGTGGCCGATCAACCGGCGTCCCTGCGTCTCGCCGTCCAATGGACGAACGGCACGCCGCAGTTGAAGGTTTCCGGCGGTGCTGGCAAACAGTGCTCCTTGGATTACGCCACCTCCCTGAGCGTCCCGGTTGACTGGCGCAGCCTGGGCACCAATACCCTCGCTGATGTGCCCACCCTGTTTGTGGACGACCAAGCGACCGGTGCCAGCGCCCGTTTCTACCGCGCCAGGCTCCTGCCGTAGTCCCAAGGCGCCAAAATCGCCGATCATCGGACCTTCCCCCGGACGCTTCTGTGGGGAGCGCCAGTTTCGGGAGCAGATTTCCGCGGCGAGCCCTTGATCCTCGGCGGCGCGGGTCCCCGGGCGCGGCCACCGTTGGTTCGGGCTTGACCCCCCGTCCGCTGGCCCTAGGTTGTTCCCCGGCAAGCTCCTGCCACCGGCTCTGGCGCCCGGCGGTAGCGCGGCCCCGCAAAACCATGATTGGCGCAAGGACAGGCGACCTCCGGGTCAAACGGCTGTTGGACCAACTCGAACTGAAGTACGCGGTCGATCCGGACGGCGACTTCCGCGTGATCTTCGGGCTCGATCCGGAACGCACCCAAACCGCCTTCATCCGCTCCGAGACGTCGATGCTGGGCAACCTCGAAATCCGCGAGGTCTTCTCGGTCGGCTACGAATGCCAGGGCCCCCTGCCAGCCGAGGTGGCCAACGCGCTGCTGGTCTTCAACGCCCATGTCAAGCTGGGGGCGTGGGGCGTGCTGCGTCTGCCTGATAACCGTTGCTTTGCCGCTTTCACGGCCAAGATCGCCGCCGACACCGACGCCCAAACGCTGCTGACCACGCTCATGGCCGTGCTGCGCATTGCCGACGACGTGGAGGCCAAGCTCTCCGACACCGACAAGTTCTGAGCGTATGACCACCCCCAAGCGCCGCGCCCCCGCCACCGCTCCTACGAAAAGCCTGGCCCGCCAGACCACACCCGGCGCATGGGAACCGCTCGTTGACCGGGTCGTGCAAGCCACACCGGTCACGGATATTCATACCCACTTGTACGATCCCGCAATGGGGGGTCTGTTGCTGTGGGGGATCGACGAACTGCTGCTCTACCACTACCTCGTCGCCGAGGCCTTCCGCCAGACGGATTGGTCCTACGAACGCTTCTGGGCAGCCCCCCGGACGGAGCAGGCGGACCTGATCTGGCGCTCGCTCTTCCTCGAGCACTCCCCGATTTCCGAGGCCTGCCGCGGCGTCCTGACCGTGTTGCACCGGCTGGGCCTCGACGCGCGCCGCCGGGATCTGCCCGCACTGCGACGCCATTTCGCCCGGTGGACGCCTGCCGACTTCGTCTCCCGCTGCATGGAGGCCGCTAACGTGGGCACAATCTACATGACCAATTCTCCGTTCGATGACCTGGAGCGGCCGCTCTGGCAGCAAGGCTTCGCGCGCGACGAACGCTTCCGGACGGCCCTGCGCCTCGATCCGCTGCTCTTGGAGTGGTCCGCCACCGTCCCCCGCCTGAAGGCCTGGGGTTACCGGGTGACGCCTGGCCTCTCGCCTTCGACGCTGGAGGCCGTGAAGCGCTTCCTGGCCGATTGGACTGATCGGCTCGACCCTCGTTATCTGATGGTCTCGCTCCCGCCCGATTTCGCCTACCCGGACGCCTCGCCGTGCAGCCGCCTGATCGAGGGCGCGGTGCTCCCGCACTGCCGCGAACACGGCCTGCCCCTGGCCCTGATGATCGGCGTCAAACGCGGGGTTAATCCCGCCCTGCGGCTGGCCGGTGACGGTGTGGGACGGGCCGACGTTTCGGCCTTGGCCAACCTCTGCGCCGCGTTTCCTCAGAACCGCTTCCTGGCCACCCTGCTCGCGGACGAGAACCAGCACGAACTGTGCGTCACGGCCCGCAAGTTCCGCAACCTCCACCTCTTCGGCTGCTGGTGGTTCACCAACCTCCCCTCCCTCATCGAGCGCATCACCCGGCTGCGGCTCGAATTGCTCGGCCTGAGCTTCACCGCCCAGCATTCCGACGCGCGGGTGATGGACCAGATTGTCTACAAGTGGGATCACTCGCGGCGAATCGTGGCCCGCGTGCTGGCGGAGAAGTACGCCGGCCTCGCCGCCGCCGGTTGGCAGGCGACCCGCCCCGAAATCGAGCGCGACGCCCGCGAGCTGCTGGGCGGGTCGTTCGAGCGCTTCTGCGCCGGCGGCGCATAGCCGTTTTCCCCGCGCTGTTTCGCGCCCGCCGGAGTTTTTTCTTTCGCCACTGCGCTTGGGGTGCCATGTTGGGAGTGCCGCCTGCCGCGGCCTGAGTCTTCGATCAGAGAGCCCCGCGGCGGCTCGCGATATCATGTCCAGCCCGATTCAGCAGTTCGATTATCTGGTCATCGGCACCGGCATCGCCGGCCTGTCCTTCGCCCTGCAGGCGGCCGAGCACGGCTCCGTGGCGATCGTCACGAAGAAGCAGCGCGCCGACTCGAACACCAATTACGCCCAGGGCGGCATCGCCGCCGTCACGAGCAAGGAAGACTCCTTCGAAATGCACGTGCGGGACACCCTGGTGGCCGGCGCGGGCCTCTGCAAGGAAAGCGTCGTCCGCACCATCGTCCAGGAAGGGCCGCCGCGCATCGCCGAGCTGATCGCCTTGGGCATGAAGTTCTCGGAACGGGAGCTGCCCGCCGGCAACGGCACGCGGGAACTCGACCTCGGCAAGGAAGGTGGCCATTCCAAGCGGCGCATTCTCCACGCCAAGGACATCACCGGCCGCGAGATCGAGCGCGCTCTGCTCGCCGCCGCGGAACAGCGCCCCAACCTCCGGATGCTGGAGGACCACGTCGCCATCGACATCGTCACTGCCCACAAGGCC
>CAYYMW010000169.1:5603-14131 GCA_964472515.1 uncultured Verrucomicrobiota bacterium
GGGAATGCCGACCCGATCGCCTTCCTTCACGTGGGTCACGCCGGCGCCGACCGCTGCCTGGGCGCTTACGTGCTCAACAAGACCACCGGCGAGGTGCTCACCTTCGCGGCCCCCGTGGTGGTGCTGGCCACCGGCGGCTGCGGCAAGGTCTACCTCTATACCACCAACCCCGACATCGCTACGGGCGATGGCGTCGCCATGGCCTATCGCGCGGGGGCCGCGGTGGCCAACATGGAGTTCATCCAGTTCCACCCCACCTGCCTCTACCACCCCAAGGCAAAATCCTTCCTCATCAGCGAGGCCGTCCGGGGCGAAGGCGCCGTGCTGCGCTCCCTGAACGGACAGGAGTTCATGGCCGGCTTCCACCCCCTCAAGGAACTGGCCCCGCGCGATATCGTCGCCCGCGCCATCGACACCGAGATGAAACGGACCGGCGCCGATCACGTCTACCTCGACATCACGCACAAACCGGCCCCGTTCATCATCCATCGCTTTCCGAACATCTACCGCACCTGCCTGGACTTCGGCATCGACATCACCAAGGAGCCCATCCCCGTGGTGCCCGCCGCCCATTACCAGTGCGGCGGCGTCTGCACGACGGTCGATGGCGAAACCGGCATCGCGGGTTTGTATGCCATCGGGGAAGTGGCCTGCACCGGCTTGCATGGCGCCAACCGGCTGGCCAGCAATTCGCTCCTGGAAGCCTTGGTGTGCGCCCATCGCGCCGCCGGCCACGCCGCCTCCCTCCCGGCCGCCGCGGCTCCCATCGCCATCCCGCCCTGGCAATCCGGCAACGCCCATAATCCCGACGAACTGGTGGTGGTGGCCCACCTGTGGGACGAAATCCGCCGCCTCATGTGGGACTACGTGGCCATCGTCCGCACCAACAAGCGGCTCCAGCGCGCCCTCAAGCGCATCGAAAACCTCCAGGCCGAAATCCAGGAGTACTACTGGGATTTCGTGGTCACTTCCGACCTCCTGGAACTGCGCAACATCGCCACCGCCGCTGAACTGGTCGTTCGCTGCGCCATCCAACGTCCCGAAAGCCGCGGCCTGCACTACAATCTCGACTACCCCGAGCCCAACCCGAACTGGGCACAGCGCGACACCCTCCTGCGCCGCCAGGAGGTGCGCGGCTGATCGGGCTTGTCACGTGCCTTCGCCCCACCGGCAGCAGCAGACCACCCGCCGTTGGTCACGCGTCACCGCAGCACAACCTCCGCCCGGTTTCCCGAAGCAGCGGGAAACCCGAGCCCAAGGCCCGCTCAGAAAGGGGTTGAAATCGCGCATGGTTCGGTCTCACTCTGAGCGTGAACGCTGGCAACATGGAAAAGATCAAGAAAGCCTTCCTGCGGGACCAATACGCGGCCCATTCGCGCATCACCCTCGTTTCCGTCGAACCCGGCCGCGCGGTCGCCGAGGTCACCATCGAACCGCTGCATTTCAATGGCTTGGGCACGGCGCACGGCGGCGCCCTGTTCACCCTGGCCGACTTCGCGTTCGCCGCGGCCTGCAATTCGTACGGTACCGTCGCCGTGGCGGTCAACGTCAGCATCACGTTCATCAAGGCGGTGGTCGGCGGCAAGCTGCGCGCCGAGGCCAAAGAGCTTTCGCGTAATCCCAAGCTCGGCAGCTACACCGTCACCGTGACCGATGAGGCAGGCGACCTCGTAGCGGTTTTTCAGGGGCTGGCTTATCGCAAGAAAGACCCGCTCCCGCACGTCGAATAGCGGCGCCCCCGCCCCATGGCCACCCAGCGCCACTCTCCCAGGCTCGGTCGGCCGTGTTCGCGCATCCTTCGTGGAGCCCTTCTGCTTGGCGTGGCCGGCTGCGCCCTGGCCTCGTCCCTCGTGGTGTTCGATGAGGATGACCCGCTCGGCCAGGGTTACCAGGACGCCTCCGTAGCTGGGGCCACCGCTCCCAGCACGCTGAAGTTGGCCGGACCCGGGAGCGACAAACTCCCCGTAGACACCGCCCACGCGCAGCACGGGCACAGTGCTCTGCGCCTGGCATGGACTTCGCAGCCGGGCGGCCACTGGTTTGCCCTGGTTGCCCCCGAAGGCTTCACCCCGTTGGCGTGCGGTCCCCAGACCACCCTCTCGCTGTGGTTGCGCGCCGAGGAACCAGTGAGCGCCTCGGCGCTGCCAATCTTGGAACTGGAAACCGAGCCGCCCTCCCTCAGCCGCCCCGTGTCGCTGGGCCAATTGCTCCCCGCAGGCCTGGAGGGCGGTTCCGCCCCCTGGCAGGAGGTGCGCCTGCCTCTCGCCGCGTTGGGGTTGACCAACGACCTGATCCGCGTCACAGGCGTCAAACTGAGGCAAAACGCCAGCGATGCCGCCCCCCACCTTCTCTGGTGCGACCGCATCCGCCTGCTCGACCCCGCCAGCCCGGACGTTCCGCCGTCGCCACCCACCCAGGTGCATGCGTTGGGGGCGGACGGGTTGGTGACCCTGCGTTGGGACCCGGCTCCGCCCGGCACCGTGGAGGGCTACCTGGTCTTCAGGGCCGTCGACGCGCAACACCCGGCCGACTTCACGCGGATCACGCCTGAGCCGCTGGCCGACCACTTCTTCACCGATGCTCACGTCACCAACGGCCTTCGGTACCGCTACCAAGTCGCCGCCGTGGCCGACGCCAGGTCAAGCGTTCCTTCCACACCAGCGGAAGCCACACCAAAGGCCATCGCGACCGACCGCGAGTTTCTCGAACTGCTCGAGCGGTCCGCCTTCGACTATTTCTGGTACGAGAGCCATCCGCGTACCGGGCTGGTGCGCGACCGCAGCCGGACCTATTCCCCCGCCAGTATCGCCGCCACAGGCTTCGGCCTCACCGCCTTGGGCATCGGCGCGGACCACGGCTGGATCACCCGGGCCCAGGCGGCCGAGCAGGCGTTGCTCACCCTCCAGACACTGGCCACCGCCCCGCGCGGTGACCAGGCTCTGGGCACGATTGGCTGTCGCGGCTGGTTCTACCATTTCCTGCACGCGGAAACCGCCACGCGTTCCGGCCGATCCGAACTCTCGTCGATCGACACCGCCCTGCTCATGGCGGGGGTGCTCTACGCCCGTGAGTACTTCGACGCCGGCAACCGGGTCGAAACCAGCCTCCGAGGCCTGGCCAACCGTTTGTTGGAGGACATCGACTGGCCGTGGATGCTCAACGGCGGCGAGACCCTCTCCATGGGCTGGCATCCGGAATCGGGGTTCATCGCCAGCCGTTGGACCGGCTACAATGAGGCCATGATCCTCTACCTGCTCGGACTGGGTGCCCAAGCTCAACCTCTCTCTGCGGACTGCTGGACAGCTTGGTGCCAAGGCTACCGCTGGCAAACGCACTACGGCATGGGCTTCCTCGGCTTTGCCCCCCTCTTCGGGCATCAGTACTCGCACTGCTGGATCGACTTCCGCAGCCAAGCCGACGTCTGGCTGCGCCCCCACGGCATTGACTATTTCGAGAACTCCCGCCGGGCCACGCGGGCGCAAATGGCCTACGCGGTCGAGAACCCGCAGCACCACGTCGGCTACGGGGATTCTGGCTGGGGTTGGACCGCCTGTGACGGTCCCGGCGCCCCCGGCACCCACGCCTACATCGCCCGGGGCGCACCCCCTGGCGAATTCGACGATGGCACCCTTGCCCCCACCGCCCCGGGTGGCTCATTGGCTTTCACTCCCG
This sequence comes from uncultured Verrucomicrobiota bacterium, assembly GCA_964472515.1. Lineage (GTDB taxonomy): Bacteria > Verrucomicrobiota > Verrucomicrobiia > Limisphaerales > J093 > CAYYMW01. Next base: position 9,276 of record CAYYMW010000169.1, read on the forward strand.
GGGAATCCCTGCGCTTGCTCCGACAGTTGTATGACACCCACCGGGAGCGGGTGTGGACCGCTTACGGCTTCCGCGACGCCTATCATCCGGGGCTGCGCTGGTGGGGGCCGGACGTTATCGGGATCGATCAGGGACCGATCCTGCTGATGGCGGAAAACCTGAGGGCGGGCGGCGTCTGGCGGGTATTCATGCGCGCACCCGAGATTCGGAGAGGACTGGAGCGGGCCGGCTTCGAGCCGCTTCCCACCGCTTCACGTTAGTGCGCGGGAGGTGGGATAGACTACCCGGCGGGGCGAGGGGTGGGTCATCCCTCCGTCCGGGCAGTAAGCGCTTTGGCGCCGGCAGTTCAATGAGCCGCCGAACGAATCGCCAGCAGGTGCTTGATCGCCTCGGCTTGCGGCAGAACGGTTTCAGCCCGTTGTGCCAGATGCTTCACCCGCACCATTGGCCCCTGCCCTTCGGCGGGTTCGAGGCGTGCGGTGGCGGTCGCCTGCAATTCCAAGGCGCGCTTGAACTGTTTGTCCGACTTGGCCGGCGTGAGCGAGTAGTCCGCCCGCAGCCCGGCCTCGCGACACTGCTGTAGAAACGCGAGCGACGCGGGACGATGGGCTTCGCTCTCGATCAAGAGGAACAGGTCAATGCCCGCACGCAGCGCCGGGAGCTTGCGGCGCTCCTTGAGCAACTCCGTGAGCACGACATCCCCCATGCCAAAGCCCAGCGCCGGCATGTCCACCTTTCCGCCGGAGATCAGCTTGACCAGGTTGTCGTAACGCCCTCCCCCGGCAATCGCGCGGAACTGCCCCTGCGGGTCGAAGGCCTCGAACACCGGGCCCGTGTAGTAGGCCAGGCCCCGGATCACGTTGTAGTCGATCTTCACGAACGACGCCAATCCCCGGCTGGCGAGATTGTCGAGAATGCTCTGCAACTCCGCCGTCGGCACCCCGGCGGCGATGAACTCGCGGACCTGTTCGAGGCTGAAGCCGAGTTCATTGAGCTTTGCGGCGCTCACCTCGGGATTCTCGCGCTCCAACTTGTCGATGACCTGGTAGAACTCGTAAGCCTTGGCGGGGTCGGCCCCAGCCCGCTGATGGAAGTCGTTCCAAGCGTTGCGGCTGCTCAGCCGGATCACGAAATCCTCCCCCGTCAGGCCCAACGCCCGGAGCGTGTCGATCAACAAGGCGATCAACTCGGCGTCCGCGCTCAGATCGGGTTCACCCAGAATGTCCGCATTAAGTTGGAAGTGCTCGCGCAGGCGTCCCTTTTGCTGGCGCTCGTAACGGAACAACTGCGGGATGGCGAACCACTTAAGCGGCTTCTTGTACTGGCGCTCCCCGGCGGCCGCCATGCGCGCCAGCGTGGGCGTCATCTCCGGGCGCATCGCCACCTCGCGCCCACCCTTATCGGTGAAGTTGTAGAGCTGGCCTACGATTTCCGCGCCGCTCTTGGTGGTATACAACTCCAGCGGTTCAAGCGGCGGGCCGTCATACTCCCGGAACCCATAGCGCGAGGCGGTCTGCCACCAATTGTCGAAGAGATAACGCCGCAGGTCTGCGCTCCAGACGTCGGGAGTGGGCAGCGGCTCTGGAAAGAAGTCGCGAAAACCGGGAAGTCGTTCCATGGCAAAAGAAAAGAGCGCTCCTCCAGACTGGCTGTGGGAGCGCTGCTAAATCGTTGGCTGCGCGGCTCGCCTAGGCAGGTTGGCTCGGCGGAGCCTCGGATGCCGGAGCCGCCGGGGCGGCGGGTGTGCCCGCCGGGGTCAGCTTGAGCACGTCATCGCGCATGTCCTTGCCGGGCTTGAATTTCACCACGGCCCGGGGCGGGATGCGCACGTCGTTGGCCGGGGCATTCGGGTTGCGGCCAATGCGCGCCTTGCGCACCTTGACCTCAAACACGCCGAACTTCCGCAGTTCGACTGTCTCACCCCGCGCCAAGGCCTCGGAGATATAATCCAGTGTTTTCTGGACCACTTCGAGCACCTGCTGCTGCACCAAGCCGGTCTCTTCACTGATGCGAACGACCAAATCTCGCTTTGTCATATGCCATTCCTTCGTTCAGCCTTCCAGCATCGCTTTCTTGCGTCGAGCCCTTGGTATACCCCCCAAGTGCTTTATGGTCAAGCGCCTAAATCCGCTGTCTTTGACCCGGGACTCGGCGCAAGCACCCAACCCCTGCTGCGGCAGTTGCTGGCGGCCACCCGCCGGGACCGAACGGCGAGGGCTGGTCAAGCCAGCCAGCGCGAAAGCAACCCCAACCCCACGCCGCTTCGCGGCAGGTTTGCACCCGCACAATGGACCCCTCCCGCCCCGCCGGAGCAGCTTGCCAAGGCCGGTGCCGGATGCCAGATTCGCCGCGTTGGCGCACTCTTTCGCCAACGCAGTCAAACCTATGCGAGCACCGATCCTTCTTCTCCAGTTCGCGATCACCGGTCTGGCCAGTCTCTATGCCGCCACCGTGTCGCCCGAACCCCTGCCCGACCGCGCCGCCAGCCAGGTCACGGACACGCTCTCGTGCTTCTCCCCGGCCTCAACCCACGTGGGCGGCTTCCTCGGCGCCCGGTTGGAGGCGAACGAGGAGGGGCGTTTGTTGAAGGTCGATGAAACGCCCCTGTTGGCGGGCTTTCGCCAAAAGCCGGGGAGTCACCCGTGGATTGGCGAGCACGTGGGCAAGTGGCTGCACGCCGCCACGTTGACCTGGGCCAATAGCGGCTATGTGCGAACGCGCGAGAAGATCGATCTGGTGGCCGCCGAACTGATCAAGGCCCAAGAGGCTGACGGCTATCTGGGCACCTACCCCCCCGACAAGCGCTTTGGGCTCTTCGAGGAAGCCGATTGGGATGTCTGGTCCCACAAGTACTGCCTGATGGGGTTGCTCACCTACTACCAATACACCGGCAACGAACCGGCGCTGCAGGCCTGCCGCAAGATGGGCGACCTGCTGATCGCCACCTTTGGCCCCGGCAAGAAGAGCATCCTCTTGGCCGGCACCCATGTCGGCATGGCCGCAACCTCGGTGCTCGAACCCATGGTCGTGCTCTACCGCTGCACCGGCGAAGCCAAGTACCTCGCGTTCGCCGAGTATCTCGTTGCTTCGTGGGACGAACCCAACGGGCCGCGCATCCTGGCCAGCCTGCTCGCCGGCAAAGGGGTGAATCAGACCGCCAACGGCAAGGCTTACGAGATGCTCTCGAACCTGGTCGGCTTGTGCGAATTGTACCGCGTGACCGGCAAACGCCCCTATCTCGAGGCCGCCACCAAGGCTTGGGCTGACGTGACGGCCCACCGGCTGTATGTCACGGGCAGCGCCAGCCAGGGCGAGCTTTTCCGGGCGGACTACGAGTTGCCGAACCAGACCTCCGCCCATATCGCGGAAACCTGCGTCACCACGACTTGGATTCAGCTTAACTCCCAGCTCCTTCGGCTCACCGGCGAGGCCAGGTATGCCCGCGAACTCGAACGCACCTGGTACAACCACCTGGCCGCCGCCCAGAAGCCCGATGGCTCCCAATGGTGCTATTACACCGCGCTCGAAGGGACCAAACCCTACGGCCCGGGCATCAACTGCTGTGTCTCCAGCGGCCCGCGCGGACTCGCCCTCGTCCCGCCGTTCGCCTTCCTGAAATACCAGCAGGCCGATCACGACGGCCTGGCCGTGGTGTTGTACGAACCGGCCCGCTTTGCGGGCACCCTCGACGGAGCCCACGTCGGGGTTGAATTGAAGAGCGGTTTCCCGCGCGACGGGAAGGTCGAGCTGAGCGTTCACCCCGGGCGTCCCGCCACGTTCGCGCTGCGCCTCCGCGCACCGGACTGGGCGCAACCGATGACGATCCGGCTGAATGGCAAGAAACTCAAAGACGCCAAGCCCGTGGAAGGGTGGGTGGAACTGCCGGCCCGCGAATGGCAGGGCGGTGACTCCGTCGAGATCCAGTTTGAGCTCGGGCCGCGCCTCCTGACCGGCGATCACGGCAACGCTGGCAAAGCCGCCCTGGCATGGGGCCCCTTGGTGCTGGCCTACGATCAAGCGCTCAACGTGGGCCTGCCTCCGGCCACGGCCGTCGCCCTTCGCCCACTGAAGGAAGCCCCGGTCTCCCTCGTGCCCGGCACCAATCTGGCCTTCGCCGTTGAAGTAGCCTCCGCGCGCGGCAACCAGCGCGCCAAACTCGTTCCCTTTGCCGACGCCGGGGCAAGCGGCGGCCTCTATCGGGTCTGGCTCAAGGCGGCCGGCCAACCGCTGACCGAAGACTCATCGATTCTTAGTGCGGGCGTCGAGGCGCGTTCGCGCGACGGCAACCAAGGCGGTTCGATCAACGACGGGGACCCCGGCACGTTCGTCGTTACTTTCGACGGCCGGAAAGCCGATCTGGATTGGTACGAGGTCGCCCTCGCGGCGCCGCAGACGGTGAGCCGCGTGGTCTTTCACCATGGACGCACGTTTCACGACGGAGGCTGGTTCGACGCCAGTGCCGGCAAGCCCAAAGTCCAAGTGCGGCGCGCCAAGGACGGACCGTGGGAGCCCGTGGGCGAGTTGACTTCCTACCCCGCCACCACCGCCACCAACCCAGCCGGTCTCACCGAAGGAGGGAACTTCACCCTGCGGCTGACATCTCCCATGGCCGTCTACGGCGTCCGGGTCACCGGCAAGCCCGCGTGCGGTGACAATCCCAACCAAGCCTTCTCCTCCTGCGGCGAACTCCAAGCCCTCAAGGACTGACCATGAAATCCCTGTCTCACTTCTCCCTCCCCACGGCTTTGGCGGCGCTTTGCCTGCTGGCCTTTGCTGCCACGCCGCGTCCCCTGGCCGCGGAAGAGCGTGATGCCTTCGCGCAGAACCGCCGGCTTGGCCGCAGCGTGAATATCATC